>CP016836.1:1568145-1896291 GCA_002240395.1 Xanthomonas citri pv. mangiferaeindicae | reverse complement strand
GGTCAACCACGCCTCGACCGAACAGCGCGCAGCGATCGACGCATTGGTCGCGACCTCGGCCGACCTGCTCGAACGCGTGGGCACCCGCTTCACCGATCACGTCGAGGCCGAGACCGGCAAGCTCGGCGCAGTCGCCGACCAGGTGACGATCGGCGCGGCCGAAGTCGCCAGCCTGGGCGAAGCCTTCGGCGCCGCGGCGCAGGTGTTCGGCGAGGCCAATGCGCAGTTGGCCGAGCGCCTGGCGCGGATCGAGGACACGCTGGAGAAGGCCCTGGCGCGTAGCGACGAGCAGTTAGCCTACTACGTCGCGCAGGCGCGCGAGGTCGTGGACCTGAGCGTGCTGGCGCAGCGGCAGATCGTCGAGGAACTGCAGCAACTGGGCGGCCGTCAGGCCGGCGCGGCATGAGCCTGGAACTCGACAGCGACGACGCCAACGCCGCCCCTGTCTGGGCCGCATTCGGCGACCTGATGTCGGTGTTGCTCGGTGCGTTCGTGCTGATCCTGGTCGGCGTCATCGGCGTGCAATTGCAGTTGGAAATGAAGCTCGACGCCGAGATCGCGCAACGCCAGGCCGAGCAGCAGCGCCTGCAGACGCTGGAGCAGGCTCTGGCCGCGCCGCTGGCGGCTGGCCGCATTACGCTGGTCGACGGCCGCATCGGTATCCGCGGCAGCGTGCTGTTCGCCGATGCTTCCGACCAGTTGCAGCCCGAGGGCCGCGACCTGCTGCGCAGCCTGGCCGGCCCGCTGTCGGAGTACCTGGCCTCGCGCGACGAGATCCTGATGGTCAGCGGCTTCACCGACGACCGCGCGCTGCGCGACCGCCTCCACTTCGCCGACAACTGGGACCTGTCGGCGCAGCGCGCGCTGACCGTGACCCGCGCGCTGGTCGGCGACGGGGTGCCGGCCGATTCGGTGTTCGCCGCGGCCTTCGGCGCGCAGCAGCCGGTCGCCTCGAACGCCGACGCCGAAGGTCGCGCACGCAATCGCCGGGTCGAGATGGCCCCAGTGCCGCGCAACCCGGCCGCGCGCGATGGCCACTGAAGCCACCCAGCCCGCGGCCCTTCATGCCCGGCTCGACGCCTGGCGTGCCCAGGGCCTGGACCGGCGCCAGCCGCTGCGCGTGCATGCAGTGGCGGCATTGCTACAGCGCGCCGAACGTCTGCACGGGTCCCCGCGCGAGGCGCTGCTGCGGCGTGCGGGCGCGCTGGCTGAGACACTGGATGCGGAGTCCGCAGCGGCCGCGACTGAGGCCACGCGCGAGCGGGCGGCGCCCGGTCCGCTGCGCGCGCTGACGCGCTCAATGTGCGCCGGAGACCACGCGGCGCGCTACCCAGAGCTGCCTGCGCTCGATACGTTCCGGCGGCTGTGGTCGGCCGTGCGCATCGGCAGCCAGGTGCGGCGTTCGCTGGCGAAGACGTCCGACGATGCCGGCCCGCTCAACTCGGCCCGTCTGGTGCACCGCTCGCTGACCCTGATGCGCCAGGTCTCGCCCGACTACCTGCAGCACTTTCTGGCCTATGTGGACACGCTGTCCGGCCTGGCGCAGTTGCAGGAGGCCGGTGCCCTGCCGGGCCAGACGGTGGCGCCGACGCCTGCGGGCAAGCCGCGCGCCAAGCCGAGATCGCGCCGGCGGCAGGGCGAGGGCAGCTGAACAGGCCCCCACCCGCCGCGCCGGGGCGCGGCGACCTGGGTGCCCTCCCCGTATCACGGGGAGGGTTGGGGTGGGGGCGCTTCCCGGCGACAGCCCGCCCCCCCCCACACCCGCCACGCTCCGCGCGGCGACCTCCCCCGCAGCGGGGAGGTGTGAGTTTCAGCGCGGCCTGTTCCGCTGGCCGAGCCGACCTCGCTCACGCGGGCCACGTTTCACGGCATTCCAGCAAGCCCGTCTTCACTTGCCTTGCATCCCAAGACCCGTTCCGGCAATATGGCCGGCTCGTTGCGTCCGGATCATGGCGACATGCTCCCGACCCGCCCGGGGAAGCGCGGTCTTCCCGGCGGCGGTGCGACGAGAGGTTCGACTCCCGTACCGCGCGACGGCCTTGCCGTCGGGGCCGCCATCTCCCTGGCCAAGGGCGATACCGTTCGCGGAACATCCTTTCCGCAGGAGCCCGACTTATCGTCGGACTTCCCATTGATCGAGGTGCACCATGTCCCGAGTCTGCCAAGTCACCGGCAAGCGCACGACGACCGGCAACAACGTCTCGCATGCGCTCAACCGTACCCGCCGCCGTTTCCTCCCGAACCTGCATGAGCGCCGGTTCTGGGTCGCCAGCGAAAACCGCTGGGTGAAGCTGCGTGTGTCCACCAAGGCCCTGCGCACCATCGACAAGAACGGTATCGACGCCGTCCTCGCCGAGCTCCGTGCCCGCGGCGAGAAGATCTGAGGAGTAACGCAACATGGCAGGCAAGCGCGACAAGATCCGTCTGATTTCCTCGGCCAACACCGGCCATTTCTACACGACGGACAAGAACAAGAAGAACACCCCCGGCAAGATGGAGATCAAGAAGTACGATCCCGTCGTCCGCAAGCACGTGGTCTACAAGGAAGGCAAGATCAAGTGACCTGACCGCGCGTTCGCCTGCGCGAACGCCGTCGCGTCACCCCCGCATCCGCGGGGCCTGGAAAGCCCGCCGCAAGGCGGGCTTTCTGCGTTAGACGGCGGCGTGCGCGGATGAAAGCGACGCTCGGCCCGCCTGCAACGGTGGCCATTCGACGCCTTCGCGTGACCCGCCCGGGTGCGCCAGACGCCAGTTCTGCGCCGCGTCCGCGGCGCGACCACGCCACCGCCTGCACAATCGTCCGATGGACTGGCATGCCTTGAACCTCGGACTGGCGATTCTGATCGCCGACTGGACGATCCGGATCGTCGCCCTGCTGTGGATTCCCTCGCGCACCCGCCCGGCGGCGGCGCGCAGCTGGCTGTTGCTGATCGGCTTCGTCCCGCTGGCCGGGCTGCCGCTGTACCTGCTGTTCGGCCATCCCTGGCTCTCGCGCGACCGCATCGCGCGCCAGCGCCAGGCCTCGCAGGTGATCCGCGAAGAGCAACTGCCGCTGGCGGATCTGCGCTGGACGCCGCCCGATACCGGCGCCTCGGCCGAGATGGCGCCGCTGCTCGAACGACTGGGCGACTTCATGCCCACGCACGGCAATGCGGTGCAACTGATCGACGACTACGACGGGGCGCTGCAGGCCTTGCTGGCCGACATCGACGGCGCGCGCACCCGTGTCCATCTGCTTTATTACCTGATGTTCGACGATGGCACCGGCGAGGCGGTGACCGAGGCGCTCGAACGCGCGGCTGCTCGCGGCGTGACCTGCCGGCTGCTGCTCGATGCGGTCGGCGCCAAGCGCGGCCTGCGCCGCTACGCGCGCCGACTGCTCGCGGCCGGGGTGCAGGTCCACGCGATGCTGCCCGGCGGGCTGCAGTGGCGCCGCAGTGGACGCATGGATCTGCGCAACCACCGCAAGGTCGCGGTGATCGACGACACTGCGGCCTATGTCGGCTCGCAGAACCTGGCCGATGCGGACTTCATCGTCAGCGCGCCCAACCGCGAGCTGGTCGCGCGCGTGCAGGGGCCGGCGCTGGCGCACCTGGAGGCGGTGTTCGCCAGCGACTGGTTCATCGAGACCGGCGAGCGGCTCGCGGTCACCCCGACCACCGCGCTGCCCGACGCCGATGTCGCCGCGCAGCTGCTGCCCAGCGGCCCGGCGTATCCGTTCGAGAACGCGCGGGATACCGTCAACGCCCTGATCCACCTGGCCCGGCGCCGGCTGGTGCTGACCACGCCCTACTTCGTGCCCGACGACGCCACGCTCAGCGCGCTGCGTATCGCCGCGCTGTCGGGCGTGGAAGTGCAACTGATCCTCTCGGCCAGCAACAACCAGCGGCTGACCGCGTGGGCACAGACCTCGTACTACGGCGAACTGCTGGAGAGCGGGATCCAGATCGCGCTGTATCGGCCGCACTTCCTGCACGCCAAGCACATGAGCATCGACGACGAGATGGCGCTGGTCGGCTCGATCAATCTCGACATCCGCTCATTCGCACTCAATGCCGAAATCGGCCTGCTGGTCTACGACCGCGATGTGGTCGCGCGCATGCGTGCGATCGAGGCCGGCTACCTGGCCGACGCCACGCCGGTGACGCTCGAGGACTGGCAACGACGTCCGGCCTGGCGCCGTAGCCTGGAGGGCATCGCCCGGCTGGCCGACTCGTTCCTGTGACCGCTGCGCGGCCCGTACGCCGCTAGAAGCCCCCGCCGGCGTCGAGCCAGGCCTGCTCCTCGGACGTATTGGTGCGGCCCAGGACGTAGTTGCGGTGCGGAAAACGGCCGAAACGCGCGATGACGTCCAGGTGCGCCTGCGCATACTCGCGGTAGGTCGCGATCCCGACATCGGCGAACAGCTGCACCGAGCGCTGCTGATCGGCGAGATCCTCGGAATGTTCGAACGGCAGGTACACGAAGCCGCGCAGCGCATCGTCATGTTCGCGATCGAGGCCGGCGTCCACCAGCGCCTGCGCGTGGTGGCGGGCCAGAGCGTCGGTCGCGAAGGCGTGCGCGCTGCCACGGAAGATGTTGCGGGGAATCTGATCGAGCAGGATCAGCAGCGCCAGCCCGCCCTCGGCGCTCTTGGCCCAGTGATCGAGCTCGCGGCGGGCCGCGGCGAAATGGGCGTCGCGGAAGCGGCGCTCGCAGTCGCGGTCGAAGGCGTCGCCGCCACCGAACCACTTCGCCATGCCGGCCTCGCGCCAGAACGTGGTCACCGTCTCGGGACGTATCGTATCCATGGGGCGAGCCTAACGCGGCCGGGCGCGAAAAGGCGCGAAACGCTGCCAACATCACAGGCCCCGACCTATACTTCCCGCCCTCTCTCACCGATGGATACCGCCATGCGTCGCATGTTCCGCCTGCTGCCTGCGCTTCTCGTCCTGTCCGCGGCCTTCCTGCTGTCGGCCTGCCAGCGCGGCGAAGCCGACAAGGCTCTGCTGCAGGCACCGGCTGTCGGCGACCTCTACGCCGCCGAGCTCAGCGCCTTCTCCGATTACGAGTTCACCGACGACAAGCAGACCGCGATCGACCCGGCCTACGGCCTGATGAAGGTGGTGGCAGTCGAGGACGACGGCGTGGTCGTCGTGACCGAGAACGCCGCATTGGGCACCCGCGACCGCGCCCGCTCGGACATCAAGGACCCGTCGTCCATCGTGTTCGACGACAGCGAGCGCATCTCGATCTCCAAGGCCGACCTGGCCAAGGCCTACGAGGACGACCTGATCTACGTCGTGCGCCGCCCCACCGCGGAGTGAGCCACGCGCCATGCGCGACGAAAAGCCCGGCCCGCGCCGGGCTTTTTTTTGTGCGTCCCGACCTAGCGGCCCGGTCGGACAGCCCCGAGGGCGAGCAGTTCGGTGCCGATCGCGACGTGGGTGATCGCCGCCCCGTCCCAGTGATAGTGCAGGTGCGGGCCCTGGCGCGCGGGCGAGACCAGGTCGGGGTGGAACGCCGCGATGCATTGCCCGCCCGGATGGCGCACGCTGTCGTAGACGATGCCCTCGCTGCCGGCCGCGCGCAGTGCGACGGCCGCACGCTGGCTAGCGGCATAGCTGTCGGGATCGTGCAGCGCCGGCCAGCCACCGCGGATATCGTGGAAGTCGCCGGCCACATCCGCCAGGTAGCTGCGCAACTGCAGCACGCAGGGTGGCTCGTGCGTGTGTCGCAGGAAACGGGTGCGGTGATAGACGGTCTCGGCGATCGCGGTGTCGCGCTCGCGGGCCGCGTAGTAGACGCCGAAGCTGCCGTCCGCGAAGCGCGAACCATCGCGATTGGGATGGGTGAAGGCGGCCATGATCGCGGTGGTTCCGGGGCCGGCGATCCGACGCCCGGGCGGCACCAATTGAATCCTTCCCAGTTCCTGGCGCAGCCGCGGATTGGTCATGCCCTCGAGCTCGAACAGCGCGTCGAGGTCCTCCGGATCGGCGATCGCGTCGAAGACGCCGACCGGCGGAAACCGGCTGGACACGATGCGATGGCTCGGCCGCCACGCGATCGGGCGGACCGGAGGCGTCACCTCAGTTCCAGCCGCGCTGGGCATCGAGATACTCGCGGACCACGTACAGGTCGGCGACATGGCCGCCGAGCATGCGCGCCAGCGCCGACGCGCCGCCGAATGGCGGTGCGGTGTTGGCCCGATGCACCCAGCCATCGGCCTGCGCGTCGTCGGGAAACAGGATGTGCAGCGCCTTGTAGATGCCGAGCAGGTAGCTGATCCGCTCCAACACGTCGCCCGAGACGGCACCTGCGCGGTCACGCTTCCAGCGGAAGTAGGTCGACCGCCCGGGGTTGCCGAGTAGCCGCCGCTCCTGGTCAGCGCTCAGCCCCCAGCGCTCGGCGATGTTGAAGAACGCCTTGAGGGCCGGGCCGGCGAGATCGCGGCGGGTCGAGGGGATCAGCGGCGCTTCGTGGATGTGCATGGCAGACCTCCAAGTCCATGAATAGGACTTAGCGCCTGTTATAGTCCCAAATGGGACTAGATGCAACCGCGTGCTGACGCCGGCGCCAGCACGGTTCACGGTGGCGCCCTTGGTCAGCCCTCCAGCGGCGTCAGCAGCCGGAAGCGCGACTCGGTGGAATGGGCAGTGCCCGCAACGAGTGTGTCCGGACTGAAACTTGGCGGATCGGGTGGCATCCACGCCGGTCGCTCGCGCGGTCCCGGGTGGTAGGCCTTCCACTCGCCATATCGTTCCGCCTCATCAGTAAACGCGAACGCTACGGGAACTCGGACAACCCAGTAGCCCCGCTTGGGAACTCGACCATCGTCTGGAGGTGTGAACTGCCAGCGCCTGGCGGTGAGACGCACTGCATTGGACAGCGCTCCTCGGACGGATGCCATTTCGCGCGCAGTGCCTATCGCACTCAAGTTGACCTGCTCGACAGCGAGATCTTTGATACTCCCATCGGGTGCCACTTGGATAAGCGTATACACCGTGCCCTGCCCGCCAATTGACGAGACACTTCTAGGAAAGCGTGGAGGTGGAAGGCTGGCACCCCGCACTGTATTCGGGTCATCGACTCGTGTCTCGTCGCCAAAATGCGCACTACGGATCGCAACCCTCATCGCGCCAGCACCAGACGGCTTGGCAACCAGGCGCAGGCTCATCTTCGCGCGTGCCGCGACGGGCGCACCGCCGTCGAGCACTGGCTCGAACTGCATCTGCGGGACGAAGCGCCGCACCAGATTCACGGCCTCCGCTGGCAACTTGTCTTCCTGGTCGAGCGCGTAGCCCGACACAGCGCCATCGCGTTCGATATCGACGGTCCCGGTCACCAGCATGCTGGCCTCGACCTCGCTGCGCATCTGGCGCGCGTTCTGCGCGAACACCGGCGGCAGACACAGCGCCAACAACGCGAGCAGCACAACGACACGCCTGCAAACCATGATTGCATCCTGCATTGATGGGCCGGCCATCATGCCCACCTGAACAGGCAAGCGCAACGCGGAACCGTTCGAACGGGGCTCAGCGCTCGCGCAGGAACCGCGCCATCGACACGCCGTCCTGCGCCGGCACCGGCGTGAACTCCGCCGCGACGTCGACGAAGCCACGCATCACCGCGATCTCCCGCGGCGTACGATTGAGCGTGTCGCGCAGGTCCGGATCGGCCCCGGCGCGCAGCAGGCGTCGGGCCAGGCGCAACTGTCCGTGCAGGCCGGTCAGGTGCAGCGGCCCGAAGCCGCGCGGGTCCTGCGCATCGAGCGACACGCCCTCATCGAGCAGGTGTTCCATCGCCGCCAGCACGACATCCTCGTCGCAGGCGGTGCCGGGCTCTGCGCGCGCACCCAGCAACAACAGCAACGGCGTCACCCCGCCAGCCGCGGGCGCGTCGATCTGGGCACCGGCCAGCAGCAACGTGTCGAACAGCGCCAGCAGGCGTGTGCGATCGCGCGAGGTGAAGCCGTACAAAGCGGCGCAGTGCAGCGGCGTCAGGCCCTGGGCGTCGGTGGCGTGGATGTCGGCACCGGCCGTGAGCAGGCGTGCCGCCAGGTCCGGCAGGCCGAGTGCGGCAGCCAGCATCAGCACGCTGACCTCGCCGGGCAGACGCTGATCGAGCGGCGCCCCGGCCGCGAGCAGACGATCGACGACCGCAGCATGGCGCATGCTGACCGCCGCCGACAGCGCGGTCGCGCCCGAACGGGCTGCGCAGGTCGTGTCGGCACCACGCGCGAGCAGCAGATCGACGACCGCCAGATGCCCGCCACCCGCTGCGCGCAGCAGCGCGGTGCAGGCCTGGGCGTCGGGCGTGTCGATATCGAAGCCCAGATCGAGCAGCCGGCGGACGGCATCGGCGTCCCCAGCCGAGGCCGCCTGCGGCAGATCCGTGGCCGCGAGCGCGCGACGCGGCAGTGCCCAGCCCTGCCAGTCCAGCCAATCGGCGAGATCGCGCCGGCCGGCCGACAGCGCGACACCCAGCGGCGTCTGTCCGTCGGCAGCCCGCGCCGATGGCGATGCGCCATGACGCACCAGCGCCTTCAGCGCGCCTTCGCGGCCGAGCGCGGCCGCCAGATGCAAGGCGGTCATACCGCGCGAATCGCGGGCATCGGGATCGACGCCCAATCCGGCCAAGCGCTCGACCAGCCGCGGCCATCCCAACCGGACCGCCAGGGCCAACGGCGGATCGCCCTGGGGTGACGCGGCAAACGGATCGGCGCCACGCGCCAGCAACTCCAGCGACAGCCCTTCGAACGCGCGCGCCGCATGGTCGCCCTCGACGCAGGCCGCCAGGTAGGCCGCCAGGCCGCCCGCACCGGCCGGCGACGCGCCATGGCGCAGCAGCACCTGCAGCACCGGCAATGCGTCCGGCGCGCGGGCGAGCAGCGCGGTCAGCGGTGTGCGGCCATCCGCATCGCGCACGTTGGGATCGGCGCCATGGGCGAGCAGCCACTCCACCTGTTCGAGCGACGGCGGCGATGCCGGGTCGGCCAGCAGACTGCCCAGCTCGGCAGGGCCGACCAGCCGCAACAGGTCGCCCAGTTGCGCCTGCCGGCCTTCGCGCAGCCCGGCGCGCAGCAGCACCAATGGCGTGCGGTCGCCTGCGGTGTCGTCGCCGTCCACGTCGAGATTGACCGGGAGGGGGTAATCAGGATCGAGCAGCCGGACCAGCGACCAACGCCCGGCCTCGGCTGCTCGGTCGACGGCACGCTTGCCATCGCCATCGACCACATCGGCCGGTACGCCCAGCGCGAGCAGGCGTTGCACCAGCGCCGGCGACGCCGACTCGGACGCGCAGGCAAGCATGATCGCGTTGCGCCCAGCGATATCGACCGCGGCGACGTCGGCCTCCGCGGCCAGCAGCGCATCCAGCGCGGCCAGGCTGCCGCCGCGCGCGGCATCGAGCAGCGGTGTGCGACCGTCGTTGTCGCGCGCACGCACGTCGGCGCCAGCTGCCAGCAGGGCCGCCAGGATCTCGGTATGGCCGTGCGAGGCGGCCACATGCAGCGCACTGCGGCGCTGGCGATCGCGCGCATCGACCCGGCCCTTGTGGCGGATCAGCAACTGCACGCCGGCCGCATCGTCCTCGTCCCCGCCGGCCGCCGCCAGCAGGGCCGGCGTTGCGCCTTCGACCTCGGGTCGGGCGCCGTGCTCGAGCAGGAACTTCGCCAGCCGCCAGTTGCCCGCGGCGCAGGCCACCCCGAGCGGGGTCAGCGCATCGTGGTTGGTGACATCGAGTTCGGCGGCCGCATCGCGCAACAGCGCGACCACGCCCGGGTCGGAACTGCGCGCGGCCAGATGCAGCGGCGTATTGCCCTCATGATCGGTCACCCGCGGGTCGGCGCCATTGGCCAGCAGGGTCATCACCGCGTCGGGCCGGCCATGCCAGCTGTCGCGCGTGGCCGCCAGCAACGGCGTCATGCCCGCATGCGCGGCGTTGACGTCGACGCCGCGCGCGATGAGTTCGCGCAGCAGCCGCAGATCGGGCAGCACCGCCGCCAGCACGGCGAGGCTGCGCTGGTCGCGCGTCTCGGGCAGCGGCAGCGCGCGCACGTCGGCGCCAGCCTCGATCAACGCCAACGCGCGCTCGACCCGGCCTGCACGCGCCGCGGCATACAGCGCCACTTCGGGATCGGCGTCGACGGGCTCGTCGAACAGGGCGGCGGCCGGGTCGCCTGGCATCTCCACCACCGGCATCGGCAACGCCTGCGGCGGGGCAAGGCGTTGCAGGCCGGCGTGCAACAGCCACCATGCCAGCGCGGCGGCCGCGGCCAGGCCGGCCCGCATGTCCGGGGCCAGCGTCGGCAACCAGGCCGGTGCGAGTGCGATCGCGAGCGCCGCAGTCACCGCAGCGGCGACCGCGATCCCACGCGCGGCACCGACGTCCTGGTCGGCCAGCGCTCGCCAGTGCGCGCG
This sequence comes from Xanthomonas citri pv. mangiferaeindicae, assembly GCA_002240395.1. Lineage (NCBI taxonomy): Bacteria > Pseudomonadati > Pseudomonadota > Gammaproteobacteria > Lysobacterales > Lysobacteraceae > Xanthomonas > Xanthomonas citri. Next base: position 1,885,891 of record CP016836.1, on the reverse strand, counting down.
CAGTTCGCCGCCGTCGCGTTCGATCGCGTGCCACAACGGCCAGGTCCGCCAGACGCCGACCATCACCAGGCCGACCGCCACACTCAATCCAAGCGCACCGCCCAGATCGCCGCCGCGACGCAGCGCAGCCAGCGGCCAGGCCGCCAGCAGCGCGCCGGCAGCGGCCGCGCTCACCCAGGCGATCGCCAGCGCACGCACGTCGGGCCAGGGTGAGCGGCCATTGGCACCACCCCGCGCACGGCTGCGCACGACCAGCGCAAAGGCCGGCTGCGCCAGCACGCCGGCCACCGCCGCCGGCACACCGCCCAGCAGCGTGCACGCGACCAAAGCGAGCGCCGCGGCCAACGCGATGGGAAACCGTCGCTGCGGAGCCGTCGGCACGGGGCGACGCGGATGCTCAGGCATCTGTGCTCCAGTCGTCGGTCAGCGGATCGGCCACCGCCCGCGGCGGCATCTGCAGGTGGAAGCCTTGCGCCTGCAGGTTGTGACGCACCTGCGCCGGGTTCTCGCGGGCGAGCCGACGCTCGGGTGTCAGCGTCACCTCGAGCACGAACGCCAGCGTGCCAAGCTCGGCGCGCAGCGGATCGGGCAGGACGTCGAACGCGTCCCTGGCAGCGAGGTACACGTAGGTGTCCGCCTTGCGCTGACTTTTGTAGACGTAGGCGTGCATGTGCGCAGAATCGGCGATATGCGCCGAATTGTGCGGCAAAAGGACCGCCTTGGGTATCGCGCGGGCCGCGCTGCGTTCAGTGATAGCCGGCGTCGGCCTGCACCTTGCCGCGGAATACCCGGTACGACCACGCGGTGTAGCCCAGGATCAGCGGCAGCAGGACCACCAGCCCGCCCAGCACGAACATCTGCGACGACGGCGGCGACGCCGCCTCCCAGATGCTCAGCGACGGCGGCACGATGTTCGGCCAGATGCCGAGCACCAGGCCCGCGAAACCCAGCACGAAGAACGCCAGCGTCAGCAGGAACGGGCGCGCATCGCGGCCTTCACGCATCGCCGCGCGCCACAGCCAGAGCACATTGAGCAAGGCCAGCACTGGCACCGGCGAGAGCCACCAGAAGTTCCCGTCCTCGAACCAGCGCGCCATGATCCGCGAGTCGAGGAACGGCAGCCAGGCGCTGACCAGCCCCATGAAAGCAGCCACGACCAGCACCAGCGGCCGAGTCAGCGTGCGCGCGATCAACTGCAGCCGGCCCTCGGTCTTGAGGATCAGCCAACTGCTGCCCAGCAACGCGTAGCCAAACACCACCGCCACGCCGGTCAGCATCGAGAACGGGCTGAACCAGTCGAGTGCACCGCCGGCGTACTTGCCGGCCTCCAGCGGCATCCCCTCGACCAGCGCGCCGAGGATCACCCCTTGCGCGAATGCGGCCAGCAGCGAGCCGAGCGCGAACGCCGCCCCCCAGAACCGCTTGCCGCGCCGGGCCTTGAAGCGGAACTCGAACGCCACCCCGCGGAACACCAGCGCGATCAGCATCAGCAGCACCGGCAAGTACAGCGCCGAGAGCACAATCGCGTAGGCCCGCGGGAACGCCGCCAGCAGCCCCGCGCCGCCCAGCACCAGCCAGGTTTCGTTGCCGTCCCAGATCGGAGCGGCGGTGTTCATCATGTGGTCGAGCTGTGCTTCGTCTTCGGCGAACGGCGCCAGCACGCCCAGGCCCAACACGAAGCCATCGAGCAGCACGTACATCAACACACCGAAGCCGATCACGCCGAACCAGACCACCGGCAGCACGGTCGCAAGCTCCATCAGTCTTCCCCCACCGGGCCATCCGCCGCCGAGATCGGCCGCATCGGCGTGCGCTCGCCCGCATCGTGGTCCGGGCCATCGTCGAACGGCTGCGGTCCCTTGCGGATCATCTTCACGATGTAGCCGCCGCCCGCGCCGAATACCACCGCGTAGGCGATCGCGAACGCCGACAGCGACACGATCACGCTGGTACGGTCGATCTCGCTGACCGCCTCACTCGTGCGCAGCAGGCCCTGGATCACCCACGGTTGGCGGCCGATCTCGACCACGAACCAGCCCGCCAGCACGGCGATGAAGCCGCTGGGCGCCATCAACCGCCAGGCATCGAGCAACCAGCGCGAGCGCAGCAACGTGCGTCGCCGCCAGGCCCACAGCGACACCGCGGTCAGCACCAGCATCGCCATGCCGATCCCCACCATGACCCGGAAGGCATAGAACACCGGCGCCACCGGCGGCCGGTCCTCCGGCGGCACCGCGGTCAGCGGCGCGATAGTGCCGTCCCAACTATGGGTCAGGATCACGCTGCCCAGGCGCGGGATGGCGATCTCGTAATCGTTGCGCTCGTCGTCTGGATTGGGCACCGCGAACAGCACCAACGGCACGCCCGCACCGGGCGCGCCCTCATGCCAGTGCGCCTCCATCGCCGCGAGTTTCACCGGCTGCACCTCGCCCGTCTTCAGGCCATGCAGGTCGCCGACCACGATCTGCAGCGGCACGGTGATCGCGGCGAATGCGATCGAGAGCTTCAGCATCCGCGCGCCAGCCTCGACATGCTCGCCGCGGCGTAGGTACCACGCCGCGACACCGCCGACGACGAAGCAGGTGGTGATGAAGGCCGCCAGCACCATGTGTGCCAGGCGATAGGGGAAGGAGGGATTGAAGATGACCGCCATCCAGTCGGCGGGATGGAAGACCCCGTCGACGAGCTCGTAGCCGGCCGGCGTATGCAGCCAGCTATTCGCCGACAGAATCCAGAAGGTCGAGATCAGCGTGCCCACCGCTACCAGGCAGGTCGACAGGAAATGCAGTCGCTCCGAGACCCGCCCCCAGCCGAACAGCATCACGCCCAGGAAGCTGGCCTCCAGAAAGAACGCGGTCAGCACTTCGTAGCTGAGCAGCGGCCCGAGGATGTTGCCGGCCGCGACGCTCAGCGCCGACCAGTTGGTGCCGAACTGGAAGCTCATCACGATGCCCGACACCACGCCCATGCCGAACGACACGGCGAAGATCCGCAGCCAGAAGAAGTACAGATCGCGCCACACCGCCTCGCGCGTGCGCAGCCAGCGCCACTCCAGGAAGGCCAGCCAGCTCGACAGGCCGATCGTGAAGGCGGGAAACAGCACATGGAAGGAGATCACGAATCCGAACTGGATCCGAGACAGCAGCAGCGTGTCCAACGCCGACGCTCCTTGCGTGAAACGGTCGGGCATCGAGTGTGCGGCACCTGTCGTGAAACCGGGGTGCGGTCGATCGTCGCATTGCAGGCCCGACGTGCAGGCTCGTCACGCAGCGCGAGCTGCGCCGGTGTGCTGCCATGCGCGGATGGAGATCGGCGTGCGCCCGCAGCGCTGTCGAACGATGCGCAGGCATCGCGCACGCGCTCGCGGCGCCAGCACGCCCATGACCTTCGCCAGAGCGGGCCTCCGCCGCGCGCCGGTACACTGCGCGCTCCTTTCCGCTCCACGGATCGCTGCCGATGCGTCGTCTGCCGCTGTACTGGGTGCTCGCCTGCGCCTTCGCCACCCCGCTCGCCGCCGCGCAACCCGCGCAGCCGCTGACCCTGGACCGGATCATGGCCGACCCGGACTGGATCGGCGCGCCGGTCGAATCGGCCTGGTGGAGCTGGGACGGCAGCCGCGCCTATTACACCGCCAAGCGCGAAGGCAGCAACGTACGCGACACCTGGGTGCAGCCGCTCGCCGGCGGCGCCTCGGTGCCTGTGGACGATGCGACGCGTGCCGACATCGACGGGCGCGATCCGCGCCTCGATGCGACCCGCACGCGCATGGCCTTCGTCCGCAATGGCGATCTGTTCGTGCGCGACCTGCGTACCGGCCAGTTGAGCCAGATCACCCGCACCGAAGCGACCGAGACGCAGGCGCAGTGGACCAGCGGCGGCGGCCTCGTGTGGCGGTCCGGCGACGACTGGTACGGCTGGGACCCGCAACGCGGCACCGCGCAGTTGACCAGCCTCAAGGCCGAGGCCGACCCGGCCAAGCCGCCGCCGGCCGACGCCTTGCGCGACCGGCAGTTGCGCATGATCGAGACCCTGCGCACCGAGCGCGAGCGTCGCGATGCGCTGCGCGAACAGAACGAGACTTGGCGTCGGGCCGATGCCACGCGCGCCCCCGGCCCGGTGTATCTGGGCAAGGATGTGACCATTGCCGGCAGTGCGCTGTCGCCGGCCGGCGACCGCCTGATCGTGGTCACCGAGCCCAAGGACGGCGACGCCGGCCGCGACGGCAAGATGCCCAAGTACGTCACCGAATCGGGCTACGAGGAATTCGAGGACGTGCGTACCCGCGTGGGCCGCAACGACCCGCTGCCGCACCGGCTGTGGTTGGTGGACCTGGCCACCGGGCGCGTGCGCGAACTCGGTACCGGCACGCTGCCGGGCATCGGGACCGATCCGCTGGCCGATCTGCGCCGGGCCGCCGGCAAGGAGCCACTGCAGGGCGACCGCCCGGTGCGCCTGGAAATCGACGGCCGCGGCGGTGGCGGCGGTGCGATCCGCTGGAGCGACGACGGCCGCAACGTCGCGCTGTCGATCCATTCGGTCGACAACAAGGACCGCTGGCTGGCGACCGTCGACCTGGAGAGCGCGACGCTGCGCAGCCGCCACCGCCTGACCGATCCGGCCTGGATCAACTGGGACTTCAACGAGTTCGGCTGGCTGCCCGACCACCGCACGCTGTGGTTCCTGTCCGAGGAATCAGGCTACTCGCATCTCTACCTGCATGACGGCTCGCGCCAGCGTGCGCTGACCTCCGGCCGCTGGGAGGTCTCCTCGCCGGTGATGTCGCATGACGGCAGCCGCTTCTTCTTCCTGTGCAACCAGCAATGGCCGGGCCGTTACGAGGTCTGCATGTCCGGCGACGGCGGTGTGCGCGAGATCACCGCCACCGGCGGCATCGAGGACTTCGCGCTCTCGCCCGACGAGACCCGCCTGCTGCTGCGCACCTCATCGAGCTATCTGCCGCCGCAGCTGGCGGTCGCCGACGTCAACGGGGGCGCCATGCGCGTGCTCACCGACACCCGCACCGCCGAGTTCAAGGCTTACGACTGGTTGCAGCCGCAGTACGTGCAGGTCCCGTCCAAGCACGGCGCCGGCACGGTCTGGGGCAAGTTCTATGGCCCGAAGAACTACGAACCGGGCCGTAAGTATCCGGTCGTGCTGTTCGTGCACGGCGCCGGCTACCTGCAGAACGTCAGCGACCGCTACCCGAACTACTTCCGCGAGCAGATGTTCCACAACATGCTCGTGCAGCAGGGCTACCTGGTCCTCGACCTCGACTTCCGCGCCTCGGCCGGCTACGGCCGCGACTGGCGCACCGCGATCTACCGCCAGATGGGCCATCCGGAGCTGGAGGATTATCTGGACGGCATCGACTGGCTGGTCGAGCACCACCAGGCCGACCGCGACCGCGTGGGCATCTACGGCGGCAGCTACGGCGGCTTCATGACCTTCATGGCGCTGATGCGCGAGCCGGGCCGCTTCAAGGCCGGGGCGGCACTGCGCCCGGTCGCCGACTGGTCGCAGTACAACCACGCCTACACCGCCAACATCCTCAACACGCCCGAGATCGATCCGGAGGCCTATCTGAAGTCCTCGCCGATCGAATACGCCGACCGCCTGCAGGACCACCTGCTGATCGCCCACGGCATGATCGACGACAACGTGTTCTACAAGGACTCGGTGATGATGGCCCAGCGCCTGATCGAGCTGCGCAAGGACAAGTGGGAACTGGCGAGCTACCCGCTCGAGCGGCACGCCTACCAGCATCCGGCCTCGTGGTACGACCAGTACCGCCGCATCCACGAGCTGTTCGAACGCACGCTCAAGTGACGCCTGCGCCGCTGCCGGCGGTCGAACTGTTGCGGCCGGCGCCGTGGAAGCGGTTGGCGCTGCTGGCGGTGTCGCTGGCGCTGGTCGGGCTGGCGATCGCGATCGGCGGCCGGCAGCCCGCGGTCGCCTGGAGCCTGGGCGGGATATTCGGGGCCTGCGCACTGTTGGCGCTTGCCGGGCTGCTGCCCGGCGCCCACCACTTGCGGCTCGACGCCCGCGGGCTCGAGGTGCGTGCGCTGTTCAGGACCACGCGCCTGGCCTGGACCGACATCGCCCGATTCGGCACCACCCGGGTCGGCCTGCACCCGGTCGTCGGGCTGGACTTCGCCCCGCACGTCGATCGCGGCGCGCGTTTGCGGCAGGTCAATCGCGGCCTGAGCGGCTTCCACGGCGCCCTGCCCGATACCTACGGCCTGAGCGCCGAGGCGCTCGCGGCTCGGCTGCAACAGTGGCACCGGGCGTACGCGCCGGCCAGCGGGGATTGACCCGGATCAATGCCGACCGGGACGACGCACCTACAATGCCCCGGATGAACGACACTTTCGACACGGTCCGGGACTATCTCACCGGGCTGCAGGACCGCATCTGCGCCGCAATCGAGCAGGCCGACGGCCAGGCCCGGTTCGCCGAGGACCTGTGGCAGCGCGCCGAAGGCGGTGGCGGCAGAACCCGGGTGCTCCGCGATGGCGCGGTGTTCGAGCAGGCCGGCATCGGCTTCTCCGACGTCAGCGGGACCCGGCTGCCGCCCTCGGCCAGCACCCACCGGCCGGAACTGGCCGGCGCGTCGTGGCGCGCCACCGGCGTGTCGCTGGTGTTCCACCCGCGCAACCCGCACCTGCCCACGACCCACGCCAACGTGCGCCATTTCCGCGCGATGCGCGACGGCGAAGTGGTGGCCTGGTGGTTCGGCGGCGGGTTCGATCTGACGCCGTTCTACCCGGTCGACGAGGACATCGCGCACTGGCACCGCACCGCGCGGGCGCTGTGCGAACCGTTCGGCGGTCAGGAACGCTACGAGGCCCACAAGCGCTGGTGCGACCAGTACTTCTTCCTCGGCCACCGTGCCGAGACGCGGGGCGTGGGCGGCTTGTTCTTCGACGACCAGCACGGCGATTTCGAGCACGAGTTCGCCTACATGCGGGCCGTCGGCGATGGCTTCCTCGATGCCTACTTGCCGATCGTCGCACGACGCCGCGACACGCCCTATGGCGAGCGCGAGCGGGAGTTCCAGCTCTATCGCCGCGGCCGTTACGTCGAGTTCAACCTGGTCTACGACCGCGGCACGCTGTTCGGGCTGCAGTCGGGCGGGCGCGCCGAATCGATCCTGATGAGCCTGCCGCCGCGCGTGCGCTGGGAATACGGCTACACGCCCGAGGCCGACAGCGCCGAGGCGCGGCTGGCCGACTACCTGCGCCCGCGCGACTGGCTCACCGAACTGGCCTGATCCCATGGCGGCGACAGCCCTCGACATCGCGCATCCGGACGTCGTGCCGGACTGCCTGCGCCAGCTCTACGGCGACGACCACGTGCTGGCTTTCGACAAGCCTGCCGGGCTGCTGTCGGTGCCCGGCCGCGGGCCAGACAAGCAGGACAGTATGGCCACCCGTGCCCGCGCGCAGTGGCCCGACGCGCGGGTCGTGCACCGGCTGGACATGGCGACCTCCGGGCTGATGCTGCTGGCCCGGGGCGTGGAGGCGCAGCGCGCGCTCGGGGCGGCGTTCGAGGGGCGTCGGGTCGAGAAGCGCTACATCGCGGTCGTCGACGGCTGGCCGACCGAGGAGGCCGGCGAGATCGACCTGCCGCTGTTGGTCGACTGGCCGGAGCGGCCCCGGCAGAAGATCGATCCGGTCGACGGCAAGCCGGCGCTGACGCGCTGGCGGGTGCTGCGGCGCGAGACCGCCGCCGACGGCGCACCGGTCGCCCGCCTGGTGCTGATGCCGGTGACCGGGCGTAGTCACCAACTGCGCGTTCATCTGCAGGCGATCGGCCATCCGATTCTCGGCGATCCGCTGTACGCGTCCGAGCCTGCACAGCGCCGCGCCCCGCGCCTGCTGCTGCACGCCGAATCGCTCGAGCTCCCCCACCCCGCCACCGGCGCACCGCTGCGCCTGCATTGCCCAACGCCGTTCTAGAAGAACAGGGGTGATCGAGGATTGCGCTGATTGAATTCCAGCGCATGCTAATCACCTATATCTGCTTGAACGACGGGATAAACACTTATCTCCGAGTGTGGAGGACGGAGGTTCCACTCCGGGTGGGCAACCGCCTGGCGACCGGAAGCCGCTCCCCCCTCGGCAAGGCATCCTGCCTTGACTCGGGCGCGCGCCATCCATGGCGCGCTTGACGCGGCCACCGGCCGCCAGCCGGCTGCCGAGTCCGCCACGTCATTGCCTTCGTTTAGGGCGCCCGAGCCCCCGGCTGGACGAAGTCGCAGGCCTTCGATCTCAGTGCGTCGCGATGGCCGGGGATTGCGCGGCGGGTCACGGATGGTCCACGGCGGCGAGTCAGCGATGTATGAATGACCAAAACCGCTGGTTTGCGGGCGAACGCCTGAGTAACGGCAACGCTGACCGCGAAGCGGCTTGACCGGAAGACGCGCGGCTTCCGGCGCGCTGGCTGCCGCCCATCCGGCGTCGAGCTCCAATACGTGGCAGGCGGACATAAAAAAGCCCCGTAGGCAGGGGGGCCTACGGGGCTCGGGAACCGGGCTCGGGGAGAAGCCTGTTGGTTCCGGTCGATCACTCCAGGGGAAGGGAGAGATCTGCGACAGACCTTGCATCTGTCGCGAGTATGAGACCACCCGACGCATTGATGGTTCGTGAAGGCGGCATTCAATTTTCGGGCAAATTCAGGCTGCATTTACTCCGTCGCGCTGCACTCTCCGACGTGCCGCAGTGCGGCAAATCCAGCAGCGCCGGCCCAGGTGCGCACGCACCGCCTGGCCGGGATCAGTGCGCCTGATCCCAGTTGTCGCCGACGCCGCAATCCACCACCAGCGGCACCCGCAGTTCGGCAGCCCCAGTCATTCTCGGCACCACGCCGGCCAGCAGCGGCTCGACGAAGTCGGCATCGGCCTCGAATACCAGTTCGTCATGCACCTGCAGGATCATCTTGGCCTGCGCGGCATGGCCCGCCAGCCAGTCGTCGACGGCGACCATCGCGCGCTTGATGATGTCCGCCGCGGTGCCCTGCATCGGCGCGTTGATCGCAGCGCGCTCGGCGCCCGCGCGCTGCGAGGCGTTGCCGCGCTGGATGAAGTCCAGCGTCAGGCGGCGCCCGAACACGGTCTCGACGAAGCCGGTCTCGCGCGCCTGCTGGCGGGTCCGCTCCATGAAATCGCGCACGCCCGGATAGCGGGAGAAATACAGCGCGATGTAGTCCTGGGCCTCGCCGCGGCCGACGCCGAGATTGCGTGCCAAGCCGAACGCGCTCATGCCGTACATCAGCCCGAAGTTGATCGCCTTGGCGGCGCGGCGCTCGTTCGCCGTCACTTGGTCGAGCGGCCGGCCGAAGACCTCGGCCGCGGTCGCGCGGTGCACGTCGACCCCGGTCTCGAACGCGCCGATCAGACCAGCGTCCTCGGACAGGTGGGCCATGATCCGCAGCTCGATCTGCGAGTAATCGCACGCGACCAGCCGGCGGCCGGGCGGCGCGACGAAGGCACGGCGGATGCGGCGGCCGTCGTCGGTCCGGATCGGGATGTTCTGCAGGTTGGGATCGGACGACGACAGCCGCCCGGTCGCCGCGCCGGCCTGGTGGTAGCTGGTGTGCACGCGGCCGGTGTCGGGATTGATCATCTCCGGCAGCTTGTCGACATAGGTCCCGCGCAGTTTGGCCAGGCTGCGGTACTCGAGGATCACCCGCGGCAACTCGTGCTGGTCGGCGATCGCCTCCAACGCCTCTTCGTTGGCACTGGGTTGGCCCTTGGGCGTCTTGACGACCGCCGGCAGACCCAGTTCCTCGAACAGCAGCGCGCAGACCTGCTTGGGCGAGTCGAGATTGAACGTGCGCCCGGCCAACTCGGTCGCCTTCTGCTGCGCGGCGAGCATGCGCTTGGACAGGTCGGCGCTCTGTCGGCGCAGTTCGTCGACGTCGATGCACACGCCGTTGGCCTCGATCCGGGAGAGCACCGGCACCAGCGGCATCTCGATCTCGCCGTAGACCCGCGCCAGGCCCGGTTCGGCCTCGACCCGCGGCTTGAGCACGCGATGCAGGCGCAAGGTGATGTCGGCATCCTCGGCGGCGTAGCGGGTCGCGTCGTCGATGGCGACCTGCGAGAACGAGATCTGCTTGGCGCCCTTCCCGGCGACGTCCTCGAAGCGGATCGTATCCACGCCCAGATGCCGCTTGGCCAGCGAGTCCATGTCGTGACGGGCGATGCCGGCATCGAGCACGAAGCTCTCGAGCAGGGTGTCGTCCGCGTAGCCGCGCAGGGCGATCCCGTGCCGACGCAGCACATGCAAGTCGTACTTGCCGTGCTGGCCGAGCTTGCGCCGCGCCGGGTCCTCGAGCACCGGCCGCAGCGCCTCGAGCACCTGGGTGCGATCGAGCTGGGCGGGCGCGCCCGGATAGTCGTGCCCGAGCGGAATGTAGGCCGCCCGACCCGGCTCGACCGCCACGCTCAAGCCGACCAGGTTGGAACGCATCGCATCGAGCGCGTCGGTCTCGGTGTCGAACGCGAACTCCTCGGCATCGCGCAACTGGGCGATCCAGGCCTCGAGACGCTCGGTCGTGAGCACGGTCTCGTACTCGCCCGGTGCCGACAGCGCCGGGTCGACCTCGACCGGCGGTGCCGGCGCCGTCGTCGCAGCGGCCGCGGCCGGACCGCCGCCTTCGAGCTCGCGCAGCGCCTGGGTGAAGCCGTAGCGGGCGTAGAGCCCGCGCAGCGCGTCGGTCGCGGGTTGGCGCAGCACCAGGGTGTCGGGCCCACCGTCGAGCGGCACGTCGGTGCGGATCGTCGCCAGCGTGCGGCTGAGCGGCAACTGGTCCAGCACTTCGCGCAGGTTCTCGCCGATCTTGCCCTTGATGTTGGCCGCGGCCGCGATCACGCCGTCGAGCGACTCGTACTCGGCCAGCCACTTGGCCGCGGTCTTCGGCCCGCACTTGGGCACGCCGGGGATGTTGTCGATGCTGTCGCCCATCAGCGCGAGCATGTCGACGATCTGGTCGGGGCGGACGCCGAACTTGTCGTGCACCGCCGCCTCGCTGTCCATGCGGCTGCCGCTCATCGTGTTGACCAGGGTGATGCCCGGGCGCACCAGCTGAGCGAAGTCCTTGTCGCCGGTCGAGATCGTGGTCGCGATACCGGCCTCGGCGGCCTGCACGGCGAGCGTGCCGATCACGTCGTCGGCTTCGACGCCGGGCATGCGCAGGATCGGGAAGCCCAGCGCCTCGACGATGTCGCACATCGGATCGACCTGCGCGCGCAGGTCATCGGGCATCGGCGGGCGGTTGGCCTTGTAGGCGGCGTAGAGATCGTCGCGAAAGGTGCGCCCCGGCGCATCGACCACGAAGGCCGCGTAGTCGGGCGCCTCCTTGAGCGTGGCGCGCAGCATATTGACCACGCCAAACAGCGCGCCGGTCGGCTCGCCATCGGCGTTGGACAGCGGCGGCAGGGCATGGAAGGCGCGGTACAGGTACGAGGACCCGTCGATCAGAATCAGGCGTTTCGTCATCCGCAGATTCTACGGCGTCGGCTGTGGGCGCCGCGTTCGACCCCGTCGGCCGGACCGGGCCGTTCACCCTCCCGACCCCGCCGGGCATACCGACGATGACGGAATCCGAACGCTGTGTCGCGATAATCGCCCCCTGCCAAGGGGGTCTGGATGACCATCGCCTGCCATGGCCGGCCTTCGGGGCGGCCTTTCGTCCAATGCGCGCCGCAGCCGGGAGCTGCGCAATGACGGTGCCCGATCCCGGCACACCGCCGACGGTGGACTGGGCGGCCCGCGACGCCTGCCGCAATTGCGGCGCGGCCCGCGGCGGCGCGCCGTACTGCGGCCAGTGCGGTCAGAAGGCCGCCCATCGCCTGGGGCTGGGCGACCTGCGCCAGGAGACCTGGCAGAAATGGCGCCTGTTCGAATTGTCGGTCGCACGCACCGCCGGGCGCCTGCTGCTGCGCCCGGGCACCGTTGCGCGCGAGTACGTCGAGGGCGCGCGCAGCCGCCACGTGCATCCGCTCAAGCTACTGCTGATCAGCGTGGCGCTGTTGCTGCTGGTGCTCGACACCACAGGCTTCCTGCGCGCGGGCGACCAGTCTTACCTGGGCGCGATGGCGATGATGCAGCGCTACGCCAACTGGACGTTCACGCTGGGCATCTTCGCCGTCGTCGCCAGCTCGCTGCTGGTGTTCGGGCGTCGCCGCTACAACCTCGTCGAGCATCTGGTGCTGGCCGCCTATGCGTATGCGGTGATCATCGGCCTGAATCTGGTCAACCAACTGCCGCTGCTGGTCATCCGCGACCCGGCGCTGGTGCTGCCCTGGCGCGAAGCCGCCAAGTGGTACATGTACGCGGTCAAAGCCGTCGTGCTGGCACTCGCGTTCCACCAGTTCTTCGAACTCGACCTGCGCCGCGACGCCTGGCGCCTGGCGCTGGCGCTGGCGGTGTTCGTCGCCATCGACTGGCTGCTGCGCCGCGCCTATGTCCACGCCATCGTCGCGCTGCTGTACGCGCGCGCCACCTGATCTTCCCGACCGACTGCCAGAGGAAACGCCCATGTCCCGACGCTCCCTGCACCGCCTGGTCCGCCCGTTGCCGGCCGCTCTGCCGCTGGCCCTGCTGCTCGTCGCCTGCGGCGACCGCGATGCGGCGCCCGCCGCGCCCACCGCCGCGTCAGGCACGGCGGCCCCCAGTCGCGCCGAACTCGTCGAGCAGCTCGCTTCGACGCTGCAGGCCTGCTCCTACGACGGCCGCCCCGAACGCCTGGACCCGGCGACGCTGACCGGCACGCCGCCGGCCGATTGCCGCAGCATGGTCGAACGCGTCATGGGCTATACCGGCCTGCCGCAGAACTTCGTGGTCACCGAAGGCCCGGTCGCCAATGCCGCCGCGGTGATCCTGCTCGACGAACAGCGGGTCCCGCAGCGGGTGATCGCCTTCAACCGCGATTTTCTCGGCGAGGTCCGCGCGGCGACCAACGGCAACCCCTGGGCGCCGGTGAGCATCATGGCGCACGAGATCGGCCACCACCTGTCCGGGCACACGATCACCGGCACCGGCAGCCAGCCGCCGATCGAACTGGAGGCCGACAAGTTCAGCGGCTTCGTGCTGCAGCGCATGGGCGCCAGCCTCGCCGATGCCAAGAGCGCGATGCAGTCGCTGGGCGCCGATCACGTCACCGCGACCCATCCGGCCCGCAACGACCGGTTGGCGGCGATCCAGGACGGCTGGATGGAGGCCTGCACCCAGGCCGGGCAGAGCGGTTGCCAGGCCGGTGCGGGCACCGGCACTGCGCCGCCGCAGGCGCCGCCCCCGGCCCGCAGCGCCACCGTCCACCTGCCGGCGCCATCGGCCACGACGATCCCGCTCAAGTACGGCCGTTTCGTCGTCGACGAGACCGGGCGGCTCGACCCCGAGCTGCTCAAGGGCCTGGAGGCAACGCTCTATGACCTGGCGCAGAAGCAGGGCATCGAGCTGGCGCTGCTGGTCGTCGACGACCTGCACGGCATGAGTGCGCAGGACTATGCCTGGACGATGCTGCGCCAGCTGCGCATCGGCAAGCTGGACTTGGGCAACGGCGGCGTGTTCGTCGTTGCGCCCAACCAGGGCACCTCAGCGGTCGCCTATGCGCCCGGCGTGGCCAAGCAGCTCGAGTTCGGCAATCCGCCCAAGCAATTCGACAGTTGGACGACCGAGACCTGGCAGCGTTACTGCCTGGACGACGACGGCTGCGGCATCTCGACCCGGAGCCTGCTCAACATCGTCGAATCCCAGGTGCGGGTGCTCACCAGCAGCGGCCGGACCTTCCGGATCCGCTTCAACGACATCCAGGAGATCGTCGACTACACCGCCGAACGTCAGGCCGAGCGCGCGGCCGGACGGCCGTGGGACGACGCACGCGATCAGACCATCGGCGCACTGGTGCGCTTCAGCGCGACGGTCAAGAACCTGCAGCCGTCACCGGCGCAGTTCAAGGTCAACGAGGCGATCCTCAAGGATGGCCGCTGGCGCGCCCTTGTGGTCGAAACCGAGGAAGGCAACGAGGTCACGCTGTACATGCAGCCGCAGACCGAGCAGCTGATGCCCGGTGGACGACTGGAGACCGGACGGCGCTACACCTTCGTCGGCGAGTTGACCACGCCCGGCCAGTTCCACAGCAGCGCCGGCGTGCAGCAGGGCAACACGCAGCTGTGGCTCTTCAGCTACGACCCCTTGCAATAGCCGCCACTGGTGCGCGCACGGCAGTTGCACGCCGTGCGCGCATAATGGCGGTCCGCCCGCTGGAGATCTGCCATGTCCGCCTCCCGTACCGCTGTGCTCGCGATCGCGCTGCTGGGGTTGTCCGCTTGCGCCAGTCCCGGCGGCACGCTGCCTGACGGCATCCCGGCCGACGCCGAGCAGGTGACCCGGACCGAATCCAACGGCGACCGCATCACCGAGTTCCGCGTGGCCGGCCAATTGCGCGCGGTGCAGGTCGTGCCTTCGCGCGGTCCTGCGTACTTCCTCTACGACCGCGACGGCGACGGCAGCATCGACAGCGACCGCGACGACGTCCCGCAGACCTACTTCAAGCTGTTCGGCTGGTAAGCCCGCAATGGGCGACGCGCTGCAGGTCGCGCTGGTCGGGTACGGCCTCGCCGGCCGGGTGTTCCATGCGCCGTTGATCGCGGCCACGCCCGGCTTGCGGCTGCACACGGTGGTCTCCCGCGACCCGGACCGCGTGCACGCCGATCACCCCGATGCGCGCGTGCGCGCCGATCCGCACGCCGTACTCATCGACCCGGCGATCGACCTGGTCGTGCTCGCCTCGCCCAACGCCACCCATGCGCCGCTGGCGATCGCCGCGCTCGCCGCCGGACGTCACGTCGTGATCGACAAACCGATGGCGATCGATCTGGACGAGGCGCACTCCGTTGCCGAGGCCGCACGCGCGTCCGGCCGCCTGCTCAGCGTGTTCCACAACCGGCGCTGGGATGCGGATTTTCTGGCACTGCGCGCACTCGTCGCGGCAGGCACGCTCGGTCGCATCGCCGAGGTCCATTCGCATTTCGACCGCTTTCGGCCCGATGTGCCAGATCGCTGGCGCGACCGCGCCGGGCCCGGCGCAGGGATCTGGCTCGATCTGGGACCGCATCTGGTCGACCAGGCGCTGCAACTGTTCGGCCTGCCCGATGCGGTGCAGGCCGACATCGCACTGCAGCGCGACGCTGCGCAGGTCGACGACTGGTTTCACGTCGTGCTGCGCTACGGCCGTCTGCGCGTGGTGCTGCACGCCGGCGCGCTGGTCCCCGGCGCCGGCTTGCGCTTCGCGGTGCACGGCACCGGCGGCAGTTGGTTCAAGCACGGCCTGGACCCGCAAGAGGCCGCCTTGCGCGCCGGGCAGCGTCCGGGCGGGCCGGATTGGGGAATCGACCCCGCGCCCGGTCGCTTGCTGCGCGTCGGCGATGACGGCACGGTGCACGAGGCGCCCTCGTCCACCCCGGCCGGCGACTATCGCCATTACTACGCCGGCCTGCGTGCGGCGATCGCTGATGGCGCACGCCTTCCGGTCGCGCTCGACGAGGCGCTCGATGTCATGCGGGTGCTGCAGGCCGGCATCGACAGCGCCGCGCGCGGACAGGTCGTGGCGCTGTAGCGATAGCGCCTGGTCTGCGGCGCCGGATGCGAGGCCGCGGGTCGCGTGCGGGTGATCGCATTTATGGTTGAACACACGCACGGCGCCCGGTCTGAGGCGCCGTGCGTGCAGCGGCCATGGGTTACTTGCGCAGCAGTTCGTCCACCAGCGGATCGGCACCGTACACCGACTTCAGCGCCTCGACGATCGCGCCACTGTGGACCGACACCGTGCGATTGCGCGTCGGGTCGTACCAGAAGCTGCCGCCGAGCGAATGGATGTTGCCGTCGAACGCCAGGCCGACGACCCGCGCGTCGCGATCGATCACCGGACTGCCGGAATTGCCGCCGATGATGTCGTTGGTGCTGACGAAGTTGAAGCGCGTGTCGCCGGCGATCCGCGCCTGGGCATCCAGCCAGCGCTGCGGCAGCGCGTACGGCGCCGCACCGGTGTTGCGGGCGAACACACCCGCCATCGTCGTGAACGGCGTGATCGCCTTGCCGTTCTCTTCCCAGCCGGCGATATCGCCGTACGACAGCCGCAGCGTGAACGTCGCATCCGGATAGACCGTCGTGCCGAGCTTGTCGAAGCGCACTTTGGCGATCTGCGTCGCAGCGCGCGACTCGATCGCACCCACCTCCGCTTCCTGGCGCTGGCGCACCGCACGCGCCGGCGCATCGACCGCACGCGCGAGCCGGATGAAGGGGTCGTCGGACGCCGCGATCGCCGCGGCGCCGCCTGTCCACAGGCGTTCGCGCTCGGCGACATCGGCCAGCGTCGAGCCTTCGACCAGCGCTTTGGCCACCTGCGCCGGCGAGCGGTCGCCAAGCACCGACTTGACCAGCGGGTCGTCGGTGCCGAGCAGTTCGCGCAGCTTGGTCAGCGACCAGGTGAGCTTGGCGGTCTCGAACGCTGGGTAGACGGGCGCGGTGCTCAGCAGCGTCTGGCGCAGGCGTCCCTGGCCGGCGTCGTGGAACTCCGGCAACCGCGCGTCGTTGGGCTTGGCGCGCTCGTCGGCGCCACGCACCAGCGTGCGCGCGATCGAGAACAGCCGCGAGTCGAAGCCCCGGCCCTGTTCGAGCAGCATGTAGGGCACCGCGATCTGCCGCGCGGTGACCTGCGCGGCCTCAACCTCGCGCCATGGCGTGGCATCGACACCCTCGCGCAGCCGCGCTTCCTCGGCGCGCTTGGCGGCAAACACCTGCGGATCGAGCAGCGCCTGCAACTGGCCGCGATAGACCTTGTAGCTGTTGTCGGTGAACGTCAGATCCGATTGCGCCTGGCGGGCGGCCTCCTCATCGAGCCGGCCGTACTCGCCGAGCATCGCACGGCGCTCGGCCAGCCACAGCAGGGTATTGATCAGGCTGACATCGCGCACTGTCTCCAACTGGGCGACGGTGAGCTGGCGCTGGGTGCGGCCCGGGTGGCCGGTGACCATCACCAGGTCGCCGGCCTGCGCGCCTTCGGGCTTGAGCGTGAAGTGATGTTCGACGTTGGCCGGCTTGCCGTCCTCATAGGCGCGCAGCAGCGCGGCATCGAGGTTGTAGCGCGGGAAATTGAAATTGTCCGGATCCCCGCCGAAAAAGCCGACCGCATACTCGGGCGAGAACACCAACCGCACGTCCGAATAGCGGTGGTAGCGGTAAAGATGCTGCTGGCCGCCGTTGTAGAGCTCCACCACGTCGCAGCGCGTGGTGTCGGCCGCATTGCCGACGCATTCGGACTCGATGCGCGCCTTCTCGGCGTTGCGCGCGTCGATGTAAGCCTGACCCTGCTTGCCCTCGGCGGCCGTGGCCACGCGCGCACTGACATCGGTGATCGCGCGCAGCACGTTGAGCTCCTCGGCCGGGCATTGCAGCTCTTCGCCGCGGGCAGCGGCGACGAAGCCCGCGTTCTGCAGATCGCGCTGCGGCGACGACAAGCCCTGCACGCAGCCGACCACGCAATGGGCATTGGTCAGCACCAGGCCGTCGGGCGAGACGAACGAGCCCGAGCAGCCGCCGGCCAGGCGCACCGACGACTGCATCGCGTGATCGACCCAGGCCTGATCGGGCGAGAAGCCGTACTGCGCCTTGAGCGCGTCGCGCGGCAGATTATCGAGCGTCCACATGCCCTCGGCGGCATGGCCGACCAACGGCAGGGCCAGTGCGACGAGAACGACGACGCGCATACGCGACATCAGCCGCGACGATGATGGGGTCTGGGGCGCCATGGGCGACTCTCCGGGTTGAAGTGGCCGCGCGGGCCGGACCTGCACAGCCTAGGGCCTGACGTGACGGTGGCGCGAGACCCGGAGGTCATGACGCGGGCAGGAAGTTTGCGGGCCCGGCGCCTTCACGTACGATGCGGCGAGCGGAGGCCGCGCTGCATCCGCCGCGTCCCGAGCGAGAGCCCGCATGAGCCGATCCGAACGTCGCCGCCCGGCCCCGGCCGATCCGGCCACCCTGCGCCGGGGCCTGACGCCCGAGCAGGCGGCCGCGATCGCGACCCTCGAGGCGCTGGGCTGGGAACTGCGCTTCGTGCGCCGCCCGCTGTTCCGGGACCCGGTCCCGGTCGTATTCGAGAAGGCCGGCGCGCGCTGGCTGGTGGTCGAAGGCGACGGGCGGCTCAACGAGTCGCCGGGGTTCGCGCTGCGCGAGTAGCAGCCCGTGCGACGGCACCGCCCTCGCAGGCACAGCGGCTCAGGTCATCGCACGATCAGCACCGGTAGCTCGCTGCGCGCCACGACCGCCTGGGTCTGGCTGCCGAGCAACAGCCGGCCCAACCCCCGGCGCCCGTGGGAGGCCATCACCACGACGTCGATGCCGCGCGCCTGCGCGGTCTCGAGGATCGCATCGGCTGGCGGCTGCTCGGCCACGAACAGCGTTGTGGCCTCGACCCCATGCCGCGATGCGGCCTGCTTCGCGGCGGCGAGCACGTCGTCGGCACGGGCCTGGGCCGCGGCGCGGTAGTCCTTGAGGAATTCATCGAAGCCGACCAGCCCACTGGGATCGGTCAGCGCGGTGTTCCAGGGCTCGGACACGGTGACGATGGTCAGCGACGCACCGAGGCCTGCGGCGAGCGTGGCCGCGTGCTCGACACCGCGTGCGGCGAGTTCGGATCCATCGGTGGCGACAAGGATGTTGCGGTACATGGCCTGCTCCCGGGGATGACGAGGGTCGCCCCGAATATACGCCCGGCACCCGATCGGGCCGGCGCGTCCGAACGTCGCAACCCACTCGCCCTGATGCCGTGCGCTAGGCAGGCTGCAGATTCGCGTAGGCCATCACCAGCCATTTGCTGCCGGCCTCGTCGAAGTTGACCTGCACGCGCGCATGCGCGCCGTCGCCCTCGATGTCGGTCACGGTGCCGGTGCCGAACTTCGCATGCGTCACGCTCTGGCCCAGGCGCACACCGACCGACGGCGCCAGGCTGGCATGGCCGTAGTCGGGGCGCTGCCGCTGCGGGAACGTCGCGCGTGTGGCCTGTACCTTCGGCCGCACTTCGTGCAGCAGCGCCGGCGGGATCTCGCGCAGGAAGCGCGACGGCACGCCGAACATGTCCTGCCCGTGCAGGCGGCGCGCCTCGGCGTAGGTCAGCACCAGCTTCTGCCGCGCGCGAGTGATGCCCACATACGCCAGCCGACGCTCCTCCTCCAGCCGGCCGCTCTCCTCGGCGGTGCGCGCGCTCGGAAACAGCCCCTCCTCCAGCCCCACCAGGAACACCAGCGGGAACTCCAGGCCCTTGGCGCTGTGCAACGTCATCAGCTGCACGCCATCCTCGCCGGCCTGCGCCTGGCCTTCCCCGGCTTCAAGCGCGGCATAGGCCAGAAACGCAACGAGTTCGGTGAGCTGGGCGCTCTCTTCGTCGTCTCCGCGCACGAAGCGCGAGGCGACCGAGACCAGTTCGTCGAGGTTCTCGACCCGCGAATCGGCACTGCCCTTCGACTCGTTGGCGTAATGCACGCGCAGGTTGGAGCGCGCGAGCACGTGATCGATCTTGTCCTTGAGCGACAACTCGGCGACCTCGCCGGCCAGCGCGTCGATCAGCTGGGCGAAGCCGGCCAGCGCATTGCGGGCGCGGCCCGCCAGACCGCCGCCCTGGGCACAGCGCAGCGCCGATTCCCACAACGGGATCGCATGTTCGCGCGCCTGCCGACGCACCTCGTCGAGCGTGCGCTCGCCGATGCCGCGCGGCGGCGTGTTGACCGCACGCTCGAACGCGGCGTCGTCGTCGCGATTGGCGATCAGGCGCAGGTAGGCCAGCGTGTCCTTGATCTCGGCGCGTTCGAAGAAGCGCACACCGCCGTAGACGCGATAGGGCACCTGCTCAGCGACCAGTTGCTCTTCCATCGCGCGCGACTGCGCATTGCTGCGGTAGAGCACGGCGATGTCGCCGTGGCTGCCACCGTCGCGGACCCACTGCAACGCGCGCTCGACCACGTAGCGCGCCTCGTCGATCTCGTTGTAGGCCGCGTACAGGTCGATCGGATCGCCCTCGCCGCTGTCGGTCCACAGCTGCTTGCCGAGCCGGTCGGGGTTGTGCGCGATGACCGCGTTGGCCGCGCCCAGGATGTTGGCGCTGGAGCGGTAGTTCTGTTCGAGCCGGATCGTCTGCGCGCCCGGGTAATCGCGCAGGAAGCGCTGCACGTTCTCGACCTTCGCGCCGCGCCAGCCATAGATCGCCTGGTCGTCGTCGCCGACGATGAACACCTTGCCGGTGTCGCCCGCGAGCACGCGCACAAATGCGTACTGGATCGCGTTGGTGTCCTGGAACTCGTCGACCAGCAGATGCCCGAAGCGCTGGCGGTAGTGCGCGAGCAGCGCCGGCGTATCGCGCAGCAGTTCGTGTGCGCGCAGCAGGATCTCGGCAAAATCAACCAGGCCGGCACGGTCGCAGCGCTCCTGGTACAGCGCATAGGCCTTGAGCATCACGCCCGACCATTCGTCGCCGCCATCCTGGATGTGCTGCGGCCGCTTGCCTTCGTCCTTCTGCGCGTTGATCCACCAGGCGATCTGCCGCGGCGGAAAGCGCGCGTCGTCGAGCTCGAGCTGCTGGACCACGCGCTTGACCAGCCGCAGCTGATCGTCGCTGTCGAGAATCTGGAAGCCCTCGGGCAGCTTCGCATCCTGCCAGTGCAGGCGCAGCAGGCGGTGCGCCAGGCCGTGGAAGGTGCCGATCCACATGCCGCGCGCGCCGTTGCGCAACTGCGCGTCCACGCGGTGACGCATCTCGGCCGCGGCCTTGTTGGTGAAGGTCACGGCGAACACACCGTAGGCCGGCACCCCGAACACTTCGTTGAGCCAGGCGATCCGGTGCGTCAGCACGCGGGTCTTGCCGCTGCCGGCGCCGGCCAGAACGAGATAGTGCGAATCGGGCGCCGAGACAGCTTGGCGCTGGGCTGCATTCAGCCCATCGAGCAGGTGCGAGACATCCATCCCCGCATTCTACGCCCCTCCCAAACCGGGGTCAGAGTCCATTTTTCGACGACGCGGCCGAAGCCGTGGCGGCGCTCAGAGCTCGGGGCCAGCGTCGATATCGGGCACGGAAAATCGACTCTGACCCCGGTTTTGCTCAGTGGGCGGCGTGCTCGCGGCGGGCGCTGCTGCCGGTCATCAGCTTGTCGGTGTAGGCAATGCCGATCGCCGAGAGGATGAAGCCGCCGTGGATGATCGTCTGCCACATGACGCCGGCGGTGGTGACCTTGGTGCAGGCCGGCGCGGCGAGCGACAGCCCGCCAGCGATCGCCTGAGCGTGGGCGGCCGCCGCGGCGATGGCATCGGCGGTGCCGCAGACCGGCAGGCCGACTTCGCCGGCGGCGATGAAGGTCTTGAGCAGGTGGATCGACGAGATGCCGATGATCGCCATCGCCAGCTTGACCTTGAGCACGCTGGCATTGACGTGACTGAGCCATTCGGGCTGGTCGGGATGGCCCTGCAGACCCAGGCGCGAGACGAAGGTCTCGTAGCCGCCGACAATCACCATCACCAGCAGATTGGAGATCATCACCACGTCGATCAGGCCCAGCACCAGCAGCATGATCCCCTGCTCGGTCAGCGTCGTGGCGCCGTGGACCAGGTGCCAAAGCTCCTTGACGAACAGGAACACGTAGACGCACTGGGCGACGATCAGGCCCAGGTACAGCGGCAGCTGGAGCCAGCGCGAACCGAAGATGACGTAGGACAGGGGGTTGAGGCGCGGCGGCGCGGACAGCGGGGTCGACATGGGGGAGCCCGGGGGAGGTGCGCGGAGCGTAGCGAGGGCCGGTGACTTTGCCAATCGCAGGCCGCGCAGGCGGATGGGCACGCGTCACCCGGGCGCCGCGGCGTCGAACCGGGACGATCGCGCTGGCCCGGGGCCATCGGTTGCGGCGCGCAGCGCCCTTTTCGCAGCGCCGACCTGGCGGAGGCGTCGCGTCCTCGACGCCTCCGCACATTGACAGCGTTGTCATGCCCTCGTACAAGGACCGGTCGGCGCCATCGGGTGCCGCGTGTTCCGGATCTGGGAGGATCGAGGATGCCGAGCGAGACGGCCGTCGCCGACGTGCCGCGACAGCGCGCGGCCGCGCGGGCGCGCGGGCGCGGCGCGGCTGCACGGGAAGACCGGGATCGACTCAGTGGACTGTTGCGGTGCTCATCGAGTACGGCGCCTCGGCGTCCGCGCCGGGCCAATCGCGGTTGGGGGCGGCCTGCATGGTGAAGCGCAGCTCGCCGCCGGCCAGGATCTCGTCGTGACGCAGGAATGCGCGCCGCAGCGGCTGGCCGTTGAGCGTCGCCGCGCCGATGTAGCCGTGGCCTTCCGCCAGACCGTCGGCGACGATGGTGAAGCGCTTGCCGTTGGGCAGGTCGAGCGTGGCGCGCGGCAGGAACGGCCGGCCGATCACGTACTCGCCGCTGCCCGGTGCGACCGGGTAGAAGCCCAGTGCGGTGAACAGGTACCAGGCCGACATCTGGCCCAGGTCGTCGTTGCCCGCCAGGCCGTCGGGCCGGTCGGCGTACTGGCTCGCCATGATCGTCCCCAGGCGTGCCTGGGTGCGCCAGGGCTGGCCGGCATGCGCATAGAGATAGGCCACATGGTGGCTGGGCTCGTTGCCGTGGGCATACCAGCCGATCAACCCGGTGATGTCCTCCATGTGCTCGAAGATCGCCGGGTCGACATCGGCCTCGAACACCGCGTCCAGCTTGTCGAGCAGCGCGTCCGCCCCGCCGTGGGCGGCCGCCAGACCGGCGACGTCATGCGGCACGTACCAGGAGTACTGCCAGGCATTACCCTCGGTGTAATCGGTGCCGTAGCCGCTGGCGGTCGGGTCGAACGGCACCCGGAAGCTGCCGTCGCGGTTGCGGGCGCGCATGAAGCCGGTCGCAGGATCGAAGGCGTTGCGCCAGTTCGCCGCGCGCCGAGCGAAATCGCGCGCGACCGCGTCGCGCCCCATCGCCTGGGCCATCCGCGCGATCGTCCAGTCGCCGTAGGCGTACTCGAGGGTCTTCGAGGCGGCCTCGCCTTCTTCATCGATCGGCACCCAGCCCAGTTCCATGTACTGGCGCAACCCGTCGTAGGGGCCGTAGGACGCACTGGCGGTCATCGCCTCGAGCGCGGCGTCGGCATCGAAGCCGCGGATGCCTTTCAGGTACGCGTCGGCGATCACCGGCACCGCGTGGTAGCCGATCATCGTCCAGGTCTCCTGGCCATGGAACGACCACACCGGCAGGATCCCGTACGGGCTGTGGCGGCGGTGCGCGAGCAGCGAGTCGACGAAATCGGCATTGCGCTTCTCCGGCTGCACCAGGGTCAGCAGTGGATGCAGTGCGCGATAGGTGTCCCACAGCGAGAACGTCGAGTAGTGAGCGAAGCCGTCGGCGGTATGGATCGCCTGATCCGGTCCGCGATAGCGCCCATCGACGTCCATGAACAGCGTCGGGCCCAACAGCGTGTGGTAGAGCGCGGTGTAGGCGCTGCGGCGATCGTGCTCGGGCGCATCGATGTCGAGTACAGACAACGCCTGCGTCCACTGCGCCCGCGCCTCGGCGCGCACGCGGTCGAAGTCGAAATCCGGCACTTCCGCGTCGAGGTTGGCGATCGCGCCGGCCTCGTCGACCGACGAGATCGCGACCTTGACTACCAGCGGCGCGTCGAGCTTGCCGAAATCGAAGGTCCCGACCAGCTGCCGGCCCTCGATCTGCGCGCGTTCGCCGGGGCTGCGATCGGCCGGCGGGGCGAACCCCTTGTAGAGGATATCGGTCTCGGTGTTGTGGAAGGCATGGCCTTGCAGCGGCCGCGAAAAGCGCATCGCAAAGTACAGCTGTCGGCCCGGCGCCCAGCCCCGGGTCTCGCGGAAGCCGGTGATCGTGCCATCGGGCATGCGCCGCAGCCGCGACCACAGGATCTTGCCCGGGTAGTCGTACATCGACGTGCGCAGGTCCAGCAGCACGCGCGCGTCCTCGCCCGCCGGAAAGGTGTAGCGGTGCACGCCAGCACGGGCGCTGGTGGTCAGTTCGGCCCGCACGCGGTAATCGTCGAGCGTGACCGCGTAGTAGCCGGGCTGCGCCACCTCGTCGTCGTGGCGGAAACGCGAGGCGTAGCCGCTGCCGGGGCGATCAGGGTCGCCGCGTTCGAGCCGCTCGGGTCCGGTGGTCGGCATCAGCAGCACATCGCCGAGGTCGGAGTGACCGGTGCCCGAGAAATGGGTGTGCGAGAAGCCGACGATGCTGGTGTCGTCGTAGCGATACCCCGCGGCCCAGTCGTAGCCCTTCTCGCGCGGCTGGATACGGGTGTCGGGGCTGAGCTGGACCATGCCGAAGGGCACCGTCGCACCGGGATAGGTATGGCCCTCGCCGCCGGTGCCGATGAACGGATCGACCGCGCCGTAGGCCTTGTCACCCACCGTGCCCGGATCGGCCAGTGCCGCCCCCATTCCCAACACCGCGCCCATCGCCACCGTCATCGCTGCCCCCAGCCTGGCCATCGCGCCCTCGTTTGTATCGATTCAATTCGCCCGACCCTAGCATCCGAGGCCGTTTCCCGCATGTTGCATTGCAAGATGCCGCCCGACTTCGGCAACGTCACCATGTCCGACCTTCAATCGGTTCAAGGGACGATCCTGTCGGGACGGCGGCGCACGATGCCGCCCGCCACCACCGCCTACCCCATCGCCCGCACGACATTGCGCGTGCGCGCCCGCCGTTCCTTTTCCAACGTCCCGACGCAGGCCACCGGAGCCGACGCATGAGCACATCCCGTTCCACGATGTCCAATTCCGCCGCAATCGCGGTGGTGAGCCTGATCTTTCTGACCTGGGGCGGCCTGACCAGCCTCAATGATGTGCTGATTCCGCATCTCAAGGCCGTGTTCTCGATGAACTACGTGCAGACGCTGCTGATCCAGTTCACGTTCTTCGGCGCGTACTTTCTGATGTCGATCCCTGCCGGCACGGTGGTCTCGCGCATCGGCTACAAGGCCAGCATCGTCGTCGGCCTGCTGGTGGCCGCGGCCGGCGCGGCGCTGTTCTTCCCGGCCGCCCGCCTGCCCTCGTACGGCCTGTTCCTGACGGCGCTGTTCGTGCTGGCCTCGGGCATCACGCTGCTGCAGGTCTCCGCCAATCCCTACATCGCGCTGCTGGGCCCGCCCGAGTCCTCGCACAGCCGGCTCACCTTCGCCCAGGCGCTCAACTCGTTCGGCACGACCGCGTTCCCGTACTTCATCGGCCCGCTGATCCTGGCCGGCACGGTGCTGGGGGCGGACCAGATCGCCGCGATGCCGATGGCCGACCAGATCGCCTACCGCGCCTCGGAAGCGCGCTCGGTCGAGCTGCCCTATCTGATGCTGGCCGGCGGCCTGTTGTTGCTGGCGGTGTTCGTGGTGACGATGCGGATTCCCTCGCTGCGCGCAGAGGGCGCATCGACCCATGACCCGCACACCTTCCGGGAAGCACTGGCCCACCCGCACCTGCGCTGGGGCGTGCTCGGCATCTTCATGTACGTCGGCGCTGAAGTCGCGATCGGCAGCTTCCTGATCAACTACATGGCCGAGCCCGCGATCGGCGGACTGAGCGAAGCGGCGGCCTCGCGCTTCCTGGCGTTCTACTGGGGCGGCGCGATGGTCGGCCGTTTCATCGGTGCGGCCTTGATGACCAAGATCGACGCACGCCGGCTGCTCGCGTTCGCTGCGGTCATGGTGTGCGTGCTGCTGACAGTGACGATGACCAGCAGCGGCAGCATCGCGATGTGGAGCGCGCTGGCGGTCGGTCTGTTCAACTCGATCATGTTCCCGACCATCTTCACCACCGCAATCGAGCGCCTGGGCACGCTGACCAGCAAGGCATCGAGCCTGCTGGTCATGGCGATCGTCGGCGGCGCCTTGATTCCGCTGGCGCAGGGCGCGCTGGCCGACCGTGTCGGCATCCAGTTGTCGTTCGTCATCCCGCTGGTCTGCTACGTCTACATCATCTGGTACGGGCTGCGCGGTTCACGGGTGCGAGGCGATGCGCTCGCGCCTGCCGGCACGCCGACGCCGCGCCCGAGCGCGATGCACTGATGGCGCATACGCGACGCACCATCGCCTGCTTCGGCGAGGCGCTGATCGATTTCCGTGCCGAGCCGGCCACCGCCGGCCAGGCGCGGCGGTTCGTCGAGCAGCCCGGCGGCGCGCCGGCGAACGTCGCGGTGGGCATCGCCGCGCTTGGCGGTGCGGCGCGCTTCGTCGGCATGCTGGCGCAGGATATGTTCGGCGACACCCTGGCGGCGGCGCTGCAGCGGCACGGCGTCGACACGTCGCAGGTCCGGCGCACGGACGCTGCGCCGACGGCGCTGGCCTTCGTCTCGCTGGCCGACGATGGCGAGCGCAGCTTCAGCTTCTATCGCCCGCCGGCCGCGGATCTGCTGTTCACCGAACGCGACTTCGCCGACGATGCCTTCGCCGACGTGACCGTGCTGCACGCCTGCTCCAACAGCCTGACCGAGCCGGCCATCGCCCAAGCCACCTTGCACGGCATGGCACGCGCCGCACGCGAGGGCGCGCTGGTGAGCTTCGATCTCAATTGGCGTCCGGCGCTGTGGCCGGCTGGAAACGATCCAACGCCCACGCTGTGGCGCGCGCTCACACACGCCCACCTGGTCAAGCTCAGCGCCGAGGAACTGACGTTCCTTGCCGGCGACAGCGACCCGGCCGCAGCCGTTGCGCGCATTCTGGAGACGGCAGATGTGCTCGTCGTCACCGACGGGGCCGCGCCGATCCGCTGGTGGACACGCACGAGCGCCGGGACGGCGCCGACGTTCGCGGTCTGCGCCGTCGACACGACCGCAGCCGGCGATGCCTTCGTTGCCGGATTGCTGTGGCGACTGTCCGACCGTGCAGTCGATGCCCGTGCCCTGGGCGCCGCCTTCGACACCCCCGCGCTGCGCGCCGATCTGCTGGCGCACGCCGCGGCCGCTGGCGCGCTGGCCACCACCCGACACGGCGCCTTCGACGCGATGCCCGCGCGCGACGCCGTTGACCGTCTGCTCGAGACTGCTCAATGATGTTGCCCGCAACGCCCGTTCCCGACTTCACCTCGCCCGAGACGCTGCGCGCGCACATCGCTGACACGATGGCGTTCTACCGTCCGCGCGCGCTCGACCCGGCCGGCGGCTTCTTCCATTACTTCCGTGACGACGGCACGGTCTACGACCGCAGCCACCGCCACCTGGTCAGCAGTACCCGCTTCGTCTACGACTTCGCGATGGCCGCCGTCGAGTTCGCCGATGGGCCCGATGTCGAGCGCGACCGCGCGGCGACCTTGCACGGCCTGCAGTTCCTGCGCGAGGCCCATCGCGACCCGGCGAGCGGCGGCTACGCCTGGACCCTGCGCGACGGCGCGGCCGAAGACCGCACGCATCACAGCTACGGGCTGGCCTTCGTGCTGCTGGCGCAGGCGAGCGCACGCAAGGCCGGCCTCGACACCGCGGCTGCGATGGACGAGACCTGGGACCTGCTCGAGCAGCACGCCTGGGATCCGGCGCACGGTCTGTACCGCGACGAGGCCGACGCACAGTGGCGTTACGCGCCCTATCGCGGACAGAACGCCAACATGCATCTGTGCGAGGCACTGATCGCCGCGCACGAGGCCGGCGGCGACGATCGCTACCTGGCGCGCGCGCTGATGCTGGCCGACCACATGACCCGCCGGCAGGCCGCGCTGTCGGGCGGCCTGGTCTGGGAGCATTGGCACGCGGACTGGTCGGTTGACTGGGACTATCACCGCGACGACCCCAAGCACCTGTTCCGCCCCTGGGGCTTCCAGCCCGGCCACCAGGTCGAGTGGGCCAAACTGCTGCTGTCGCTGCGCGCGCACCTGGGGCCCGATGCGCCCGACTGGTTGCTGCCGACCGCGCGCCACCTCTATGACGCCGCGCTGGCCCACGGCTGGGACGCCACGCACGGCGGCATCGTTTACGGCTTCGCGCCGCAGGCGCTGCGCGAGACGTCACCCGCCCCCGGCGCGCCGCCCCCGGACCTGGCGACTGCCCCGATGTTCTGGTGCGACGACGACAAGTACTTCTGGGTCCAGGCCGAAGCGATCGCCGCGGCCTGGCGGCTGTTCGACGCCACGGGCGAGGTGCGCTACCGCGACGACTACCTGCGCCTGTGGGCCTACGCCTGGGCGCATTTCGTCGATCACACGCATGGCGCCTGGTACCGCATCCTCGACCGCCGCAACCACAAGGTCGACGATCTCAAGAGCCCAGCCGGCAAGACCGACTACCACACGATGGGTGCCTGTCACGACGTGCTGGCGGTGATGCGCGGGCACACCCGCAGGCGCTAGCCAGCGCGCTGCATCGCTGCGTCGTTGCGTCGCTGCGTCGCTGCGCGAAATCATGCTGCAGTGCACACCAAGCGTGGCCGCGTGGTCGCCTGTTCTCGCACGTACGACGCAGCCGCCTCCCACCTTGTCACCGCCAATTTGACAGCGCTGTCAAAGCCAAGCTAAATGCGCCCTCGAGCGTATCCCGATACGCGACGCGCCGACACGCCCTTGGGAGGGGACCCTATGTACACACCGCATCCGCGGCGCACCCTGTGCTGCGCCATTGCCACCGTGCTGGCCATCGGCGCCCTGCCGGCTGTCGCCCAGACCACCGGCACGCCGACGACTACCGACCAGGACGATGCCAAGACGCTCGACTCGGTGATCGTCACCGTCGAGCGGCGCGAGCAGGACCTGCAGAAGTACGCCGGTACCGCGCAGGCGATCTCCGGCGACGACGCCCGCGCCCTGGGTATCAACAACGAACTGCGCAACATTCAGACGGTCGTGCCGGGCCTGAGCATGGCCAACCAGGAAGGCAACCTGGAAATCTTCATCCGCGGTGTGGGCTCGGCCAACAACACTGAGCTGGGCGATCCGGGCGCAGCGCCGCATATCAACGGCGCCTATATCGCGCGTCCGCGCGGTCTGGGCGGCATGTTCTATGACGTGGAGCGCGTCGAGATCAACAAGGGCCCGCAGGGCACGCTGCGCGGGCGCAACGCGCTCGCCGGCTCGCTCAACATCGTCACCAAGCGCCCGGATCTCGAGGCGTTCGGCGGCTACGTGCAGCTCGAGGCCGGCAACCGCGACCACCAGGCCGGCGAGTTCGCGCTCAACCTGCCGCTCGGCGGCTGGGCGGCGCTGCGCTTTGCCGGCTACAAGGTCGAGAAGGACAGCTCATTCCGCAATGCGGGCGACCCGCGCCTCGATCCGGCCGGCATCCAGAACGAAAAGGGCGGCCGCGTGTCGTTCCTCTACCAGCCCGACGACAAGCTCAGCGTCTTCGCGATGGCCGACATGGGCAAGGAAGGCGGCACCGGCTATCCGGGCGCCAACATCTGGACCGCGGCCTGCGGCAGCGCCGACCCCGACACCTGCCCCAACAGCCCTGGCCTCTCGCCCGACGATCTCGACCTGCGCAACGTGGTCTATCGCGGCCCGCAGGGCACGCTCGACAGCACCAACTGGGGCGCGATGGCCAATGTGAGCTACGACTTCGGCCCGATCGTCGCCGAGTACAACACCAGCTATCGCGACGTCGACTACCGCCAGACCAACGCCGCCAGTGAAGGCATTCTGTGGCCGGGCCGCGACGTCAGTCCGCGCGGACCGGACAATCCGGGCGGCTTCGACTACGACAACTTCTCGACCCAGTACTGGGAGACGCTGTCGCAGTCGACGACCCACGAACTGCGTCTGTCTTCGTCGGGCGATGGCCGCTTCCAGTGGACCGGCGGCGCGTTCCACTTCAACGAGGACCAGCAGGTCGGCTACCTGTCGCTGACCGACAAGGGCACCTGGTTCTCGGGCACCGAGTTCACAATGCCGCGCGTCAACGGGCGCTCCACCGCGCTGTTCGCCGACGGCACCTTCGAAGTGAACGACCGCACCCGCCTGAAGGCCGGTGTGCGCCGCACCCGCGAGGCCAAGTCGCGTTATGGCATCGGCGGCAACTGGGCGCTGGGCCTGCCGGGCGTCGGCGGCGATTTCGCCACGCGCCTGGGCACCGAAGGCTTCGCTCCGGCCTTCATGAAGCGACCGAACTTCGACGTGACCGGACTGACATCCCAGGCGGACATGGCGCGCTTCCTGTTGCAGGGCATCCTGCAGCACGGCCAGCGCGACACCATCGCCGAGCAGATCGGCGGCGTGGCGAACGGCGGCGACTTCGGCTGCGTCGACCGTCCCGATATCGGCGGCGACACCATCGACTGCCCGTACCAGTCCTGGGTGCAGGTCAACTCGATCCCCTCCCAGCAGTTCGGCGAAAGCCGTTTTCAGTTCAACGATTGGCGCGCCGGCGTGGAGTTCGACCTGACCGACGACCACATGCTCTACGCCACGGTGTCCACCGGCCACAAGTCTGGCGGCTTCAACGACACCTTCGACGTCAACGTGATCCCGGAAACCTTCAGCCCCGAGTCGATCAAGGCCTACGAGATCGGCAGCAAGATGAGCCATCGCTGGTTCGGGCGCCCCGGCAACTTCAATGTCAGCGCGTTCTACTACGACTACACCGATCAGGTGTTCCAGGACCTGGCCGTGATTTCGCTCAACCCCGATGGCGAACCGGCCGGTTACTCGCTGGTCAACCGCAACATCAGCCGCTCGGCGATCTACGGCATCGAGGCCGAAAGCGTGACGCGCTTCGGCGCCGGCTTCATGTTGCACATCAACGCGCTGGCGCTCGACAGCGAAATCAAGGAAGGCACTGTCGGCGACGCGCGCAGCCAGAACTACGACGCCGGCGGCGTCACGTCGCTGATCGACCTGACCGGCAATGAGCTGCCGCTCGCCTCGCGCTTCACCGGCAACATCCGCCTGCAGCAGATGACCGAGCTGTCGTTCGGCTCGCTCGACTGGCAGTTGCTGGCGTCCTACCGCTCGGCCTACTACCTGACCCAGTACAACAACCGCGACGTGACGTACGTGGATCAGGCCGGGAACTTCGTGCGGCAGGAAACGGCGGCAGAGGCTGGCTTCCCCGATCGTCAGCGCGGCGAGGTCACCCTCAATGCCGGCATCGGCCTCACCTCGCTCGATGGGCGCTGGCGTTACGAGCTCTACGGCAGCAACCTGCTCGACAACGACGTGTCGCAGAAGGCGCTGGTCGGATCGCGGCTCAACATCCGCTTCCTCAACGATGCGCGCGCCTATGGCCTGCGCGTGCGCTACCAGTTCTGAGCCGGGCCGGCGGCATCGCCGGCCACATCAGGAGTCGCGCTCTGCGCCCGGGTTATCGGGCGCAGGCGCGCGCGGCACGAACGGCAGCGCGTTGTGCGCATGCGTGGCGGCAATCGCCGCGTGACCGACCGCGACCGAGATCTGGTTGAGGCCGCTGACCACATCGCCGACCGCATAGAGCCCGGGCACCCGGGTCTGCTGGTGCGCATCGACCTCCAGCGCGCCATTGTCGTCGCTGTCCAGACGCAACCCGGTCGGTAACGACGGGCCGCCCTCGTAACCCAGATACGGGTAGACGGTGTCGAAGCGGTGCACGTCGCCGTCGGGCGTGCGGTAATGGCAATGCGCGCCATCGAATTCGAGCACCCCGCCGGGCGGCAACAGGGTCGCGCCGAGGGCCTGCGCCCGCGCGATGGCCTCGTGCGCAAGATCCTCGTCGGTGGGCAGCAGCGCGATGCGTGCCGAATAGCCGCGCAGGAACGCGGCATGGCCACCGATCGCAGCGCCCGGGCCGTAGACCGCGATCGTCTGGTCGCTGGCCTCGTAGGCATCGCAGATCGCGCACAGGCGCAGCGCGCCGCAGGCGATCGCCGCTTCGGCCCAAGGGACCTCGGGCAATCGGTCGGTCAGCCCGGTGGCCAGGATCACCTTGCGGGCGCGCCAACGCCTCCCGGCTGCGGCGACGACGAAGGCCTCGCCCTCGCGGACGATCGTGTCCACGCATCCTGTGGTGATCTCGACCGCGAACGCCTCGGCCTGTTCGTGCATGCGACGCAACAGCCCGGTGCCGGACACGCCTTGTGGGAACCCCGGGCAATTGTGGCTCTCGGGAATGTAGCGCGCCCGGCTGCGCCCGCTATCGATGACGACCACGCTGCGCAGAAAGCGGCGCAGATAGGTCGCCGCGGTCAGGCCCGCCGGCCCACCGCCCACCACCGCGACATCGATGTCTTGGATCATCTGCATGCTCCGGACGGGCGGTCGAGACTGACCAGGGCGGCGTGCACCGCCGGTGAGCACTGTCGCGCTTGCGCGCAGTCCCCGTGCAGGGCGCGCGCACCCGTTGACAACGCTGTCAGTCTCCCTTCCTAATGCGCCCTGGCCCACGGCGTGTTCCGCGCGCGGTGCGCTGCCCACAATTCGATCGACTTTCGTGAGATCCCTTGGGAGGGGAAGATCCATGAAGCCATTCCGTGCCGCGCCGAAGCAGCGGTTGCTGACGTCCGCCCTGTTACTCGCCATCGCCTCGCCGACGCTCGCCCAGGTCGCCGACCCGCCGTCTGACGCCACCGAACTCGACGCTGTCGTCGTGACCGGCATCCGCGGCAGCCTGACCTCGTCGATGAACCTCAAGCGTGATTCGCAGGGCATCGTCGACGGCATCGTCGCCGAGGACATCGGCAAGTTCCCCGATACCAACCTGGCCGAGTCGCTGCAGCGCATCTCGGGCGTGTCGATCGACCGTTCGATGGGGGAAGGGTCCAAGGTCACCGTCCGCGGTGTCGGTCCCGACTTCAACTTGGTGCTGCTCAACGGTCGGCAGATGCCCGCCTCCAGCATTGAGGCAACGAATGCCTCCAACTCACGCGCATTCGATTTCGCCAATCTCGCGTCCGAATCGATCTCCGGCATCGAGGTGTTCAAGACCAGTCGCGCGGCTACGCCTACGGGCGGCATCGGCGCGACGATCAACATCAAGACAGGTCGTCCGCTAGACATGGGCGAACTGATCAGCGTCGGCATGAAGGCAGTGCACGACACGTCGTCCGAGAATCTTCCCAAGAGCATGCGTGGCGATTCGACCACGGGTGAAATGTCGGGCATCTTTAGCAACGTCTTCGCCGACGGAAAGCTCGGCGTTTCTGTCAGCGCGAGCTACCAGGAGCGCGACTCGGGCTATAACGAGGCAGCCGTCGGCGGTGGATGGTACGCATTCCCGGGCGACGAAGGCCCGCTGGCGCTGCCCGGCCCTGCCGCCAACGCGACCAATCCCCCTGGCGCCGGTGATATTTACTCGGTGCCGCAGAACCTGGTGTATGCACTCAACGGCATCCAGCGCCAGCGCACCAACGCGCAGGGTACGTTGCAGTACGCCCCCACCGACCGCATCACCGCCACGCTCGACTATACGTACTCGGAGAACCGCATCCAGCAACAGCGCCACGAGTTGTCCACCTGGTTCAATCAGGCGGCCTCGCGGACATCATGGACCGACGGCCCGATCGCTGCCCCCACCTCATACACCGAGTTCATCGACTTCCAAACAGTCAACGGCGTGCTCGAGGGCAGCGACTTGGCGATGGCCGGCGCGCAGTTCGCGACCAAAAACGAGAACAAGTCCCTCGGCTTCAATGTCGCCTGGGAAGTGACGGACAGCCTTGACCTGGAGCTCGACTACCACTCCTCGAGTGCAGAATCGGGCGCCGACGGCCCATGGGGGTCGAACAATGTGATCGGCGCAGCCGCCTTTGTACGCGGCAACACGACAGTCGACTTCAGCGGTGATTTCCCCGTACTCGGCGTGCAGCTTCCGCCGGGCATGACCCGCGTGGGCGCTGATCGGATGATGGTTACCGGGTCATCCTTCCGCAACAGCTATATGAAGTCGGAGGTGGAGCAGGGACAGGTTCGCGGCAGGTTCCAGTTTGGCGACTACTCCAGCGTTCAATTTGGCGCGGCGTTCACCGAAGTCAACAACCGCACGGCCTACAGCTTCACACAGCGCGACGACTGGGGTGGCTTCGGCAATCGGGCCGGCGACTACGACGACGATCTGTGGATCGCCGACGACATGAGTCACTACTTTGACCAGTTCCCCGGCAGCGGGGGGATGTTCGGCCAGTTCTATCTGTTCGACTTCGGACGGGTCCGCGACGCCGCCATCGCCGCGCGTGGTGGCGATGTCTCCGCGTATCTGCCGCCCGATGAGTTCAGCACCGATAGACGCGCGACCGAGAAGTCCAAGAGCGCCTACGTGCAGTGGAACAACACCTGGGACCTGGCGATGCCGCTCCATGCATCGGTCGGTGTCCGTTACGAGGAAACGGACGTCACCTCGCGAGCCCTGGTACCGATTGCCACAGGCATGACCTGGACCGGAGAGAACGAGTTCGCGGTGCAGTTCGGTGATCCTGACTTCACTGAACTGCGTGGCAGTTACGACTATTGGCTGCCCAGCGTCGACCTGAGCCTCGAAGTCACCGACGAACTGGTCGTGCGCGCCAGCTACGGTCACAGCATCGGCCGGCCGCAGTGGAACCATATCCAGGGCGGCCAGACGCTCGATTCGTTCGCCGCCTTCGAGGGCGGCACCGGCTCGCAGGGCGACCCGGGGCTGCGCCCGCTCGAGTCGAAGAACTTCGACCTGTCGGTCGAGTGGTACTACGGCGAGTCGAGCTACGTTTCGGTGGGCTGGTTCCGCAAGGACATCGACAACTATATCGGTACGTCTGTAGTCGAAATCTCGCCGTTCGACATCCGCACACCCGTCGGCGGCGCCTACTACAACCAGGCTGTCGCCTCCGGCTGCACGCCTGGCGCGACCGCGTTCCGCCGCTGCGTACGTGAGTACATCTTCGAGAACTTCGCTGGCGCGCCGGGCGTGGATGAGGCCAACAACACGATCGAAGGGCAGCCGGGCGACCCGCTGGCTGTGTTCCGTGTCAGCGTTCCGGTCAACAAGGAATCTTCCTCGCTTGACGGCTGGGAGATCAGTGCACAGCACGTCTTCGGCGAGAGCGGATTTGGCTTGGCCGCCAACTACACCATCGTCGATTCCGATCTGACCTACGACAACTACAATCTGGGCGACCAGTTCGCACTGGTGGGGCTGAGCGATTCGGCCAACCTCGTTGCGTTCTACGACAAGGGACCATGGCAAGTTCGCGCGGCGTACAACTGGCGGGACAAGTTCCTGTCCAGCACCTACGACAGCTGGCGCCCGAACCCGGTGTATGTCGAGGACTACGGCCAACTGGATCTCAACATCAGCTACCAGGTCAGCGACAACTTCACGATCCACGCTGAGGCGATCAACTTGACCGACGAGACCATGCGTTCGCATGGTCGCCACGAGCGTCAGGTGTTCTACGCGACCCAGACCGGGCCGCGCTACATGTTCGGGTTCCGCTACAAGTTCTGATCCGACTCTCCCGCCTCCGGCCATCTGGCCGGAGGCGGGCTACGCGGAACGCACAGCGATCTGCAGCGACCGGGCTATGCTGCGATCAGACCGTTGCGGACGACCCCTCGATGCATGAGATATCCGCCATCTCTGAGCGCATTCCCGATGCCGCCCCGGACCTGACGCTCGCGCAGGCCGTGCGCGAGGATGCGCCGTTGATCCTGCGTGGCAGGTTCGCCGACTGGCCGCTAGTTCGGGCCTCACGTCATTCCAGCCGTGAAGCCGCCGCCTACCTGCGCCGGTTCGCCAACGACCGCATGCCCGCCAGCGCGATGACGGCGCCACCGTCAGAGCATGGCCGCATTGGCTACGACCCCGCCCTTCAGGGATTCAATTTCCGACGCGAGCAGGTGCCGCTGACCGTGGCGCTCAACACCCTCGTCAAGTATCTCGATGCCCCCGACCCGCCGATGATCTATCTCGGCGCGACCACGCTCGACACCTTCCTGCCGGGCCTGCGCGCGCATCATCCGCTCGAACTCGGCGTCGACGATCCGCTGGCGAGCATCTGGATCGGCAATCGCACGCGCGTGCCAGCCCACCAGGACCTGCCCGAGAACCTCGCCTGCGTGTGCGCCGGCCGGCGGCGGGTGACGCTGTTGCCGCCCGACCAGCTGACCAATTTGTATGTCGGTCCGTTGGACGTTACCCCGGCCGGGCAGCCGATCAGTCTGGTGGATTTCGCCGCTCCCGATCTCACGCGCTTCCCCCGCTTCGCCGAGGCGATGCAGCACGCGCGCACTGCAACTTTAGAGCCAGGTGATGCTGTTTTCATTCCGAGCATGTGGTGGCACCACATGGAAGCCCTGGACAGCTTCAACGTGCTGATCAACTACTGGTGGCGCCGTACACCGGACTGGATGGACACGCCGATGAACGCGCTAATGCACGCGCTGCTGTCGATCCGGGACCTGCCGCCCGATCAGCGGGCGACCTGGCAGGAGATCTTCAGGCACTACGTGTTCGAGTCCGGGCCGGAAACGGCCGATCACATTCCCGAAGAGGCCCGTGGTGTCCTGGCGCCGTTCAACGATGTCCGAGCGGCAACGATTCGGGCGCGGCTGCGCGAGCGCCTATCGCGTTGAGCCGCGCCGGCGCGCGCATGCGCCGGCCGACGAGTGGGACCTACGTCAACGTGGATATCGATCGCCCCTATCGTCCGGAACGCACGCCCCGATCGGCTCCCCCCAGGCATGACGAAGGCGAGATCCACAGACCGCGCCTTCGCCAAACGCACCGACAGCGCCCTCAGCCTTCCATCTGCTCCAGCGCGCGGCCCTTGGTCTCGCGGACGTACCTGAGCACGAAGCCCACCGAGACGAACGCGGCGACCATGTAGATCGCGTAGGTCGAGGCCAGACCGATACCGGCCAGCAGGACCGGGAAGCTCATCGTGATGGCGAAGTTCGACGTCCATTGCGCGGCGCCGGCGACGGCCAGGCCCGACCCGCGGATCTGGTTGGGGAACATCTCGCCGAGCATGACCCACATTACCGGGCCCCAGGACATGTTGAAGAACACCACGTAGGCATTGGCCGCGATCAGCGCCACCGTGCCCATGCCGTCCGGCAGCTGCAGGTGCCCGTCGACCAGGGCGCCACTGGCGAACACCCAGGTCAGCACGGCCAGCGACACCGCCATGCCGAGCGAGCCGATCCACAGCAGCGGCTTGCGACCGATGCGATCGATCAACACCACGGTGATCAGGCAGGCGCCGATACTCAGCGCGCCCGACAGCACGTTGATCAGCAGCGCATCGCTTTCCGAAAAGCCGACGGCCTGCCATAGCACCGCGCCGTAGTAGAACACCACGTTGATGCCGACCAACTGCTGAAACGTCGCCAGACCGATGCCGACCCAGACGATCGGCCGGATGCGGCCGCTGACCCGGTCGACCAGGTCCGACAGCCGTGGACGGTGCTGATCGCCGGCCAGCGAGCGTTCGATCTCGCCCAGCGTCGTCTGCGCCTGGGCCGGGCCGTACAGCCGCGACAGCACCGCGAGCGCCTCGCCGTGACGGCGCTTGACCATCAGATAGCGCGGGCTCTCGGGAATCAGCATCAACAGCGCCAGGAACAGCAGCGACGGGAACGCCATCATCCAGAACATCCAGCGCCACGCCGGCGCGCCCAGCCACAGCGCATCGGTCGATGCGCCGGCGCTGCGGGCGAGCAAGTAGTTGCTCAGGAAGGCCGCGAACAGGCCGGAGATGATCGCGATCTGCTGCACCGTCGCCAGCCGGCCTCGGTAGCGCGCCGGCGCCACCTCGGCGATGTAGGCCGGCGACATCACGCTGGCCGCACCGACCGCGAAGCCCCGAGCACGCGCGCGGCGATGAACATCAACGAGCTGGTGGCCGCACCCGACCCGATCGCGGACAACAGGAACAGCACCGCGGAAATGATCAATACGCTGCGCCGCCCCCAACGGTCGGCGAGCCGGCCGGCGAAGAACGCGCCGATCGCGCAGCCCAGCAGCATCGAGGCGACCTCGAAGCCCAGCGCGGCCTTGCTCGAGCCGAAGGCCTGCTGCAGGCCGTCGACCGTGCCGTTGATGACGCCGCTGTCGAAGCCGAACAGAAAGCCGCCGATCGTGGCCACACAACTGATCAGGACGATGAAGCGGGTGTTCTCGGCAGCGCGCGCGGAGGCGTCGCCGGCAATGCTTGGGCTGCTCATATCCATATCCCCGGAGTGACGTGTGCGACGCGGCGGATGCGCCGGCGCCGGTCAGGCTCGAACGTCGAAGATACCGGCTTACGGGGCGATTGTGCGTGCGCCGACGCACGCTCTGTCGCCGCGACGCGGCCGCGAACAGGCAGGAGCGACCCGGGCGGTTCCATCAGCGCGCCGCTCAGCGCGGCGCCGGACCGGTGGAGCGCCGCAGCTGCAGCGTGTACGGCACTTCGACCATGCCGGCCTCGTCGCGATCACGCAGCGCCTTGAGCAGTTCCAGCCCGGCCAACTGGCCCATCTCGCGCGTGGGCTGGCGCACCGTGGTCAGCGCGGGGTGGATATGGCGCGAGATCGGGGTGTCATCGAAGCCGCAGACCGAGACATCGCGCGGCACCTGCAGCCCGAGCTCGTAGACCGCGCAGATCACACCGGCGGCCATGTCGTCGTTGGCCGCGAAGATCGCGGTCGGCGGCTCAGGCAGCGCCATCAGTCGTGTCGCGGCGCGGAATCCCGACTCGTGCGAGAACTCGCCATCCACGACCAGCGCTGGATCGAAGGCCAGGCCGGCCTCGCGCAATCCGGCGCGATAGCCGGCCAAGCGCCAACCGGTCGCGCCGTGCGCGGGGTGCCCCTTGATGTGCGCGATGCGGCGATGTCCGAGCGAGACCAGGTGCGCAATCATCTCGCGTACGGCGCTGCCCTCGTCGACGGTCACGCCGACCCGGCGGTGCGCTTCCATCGGCGAGATGCTCGCGTATGGCACGTCGAGCTCGTCGAGCCGCGCCAGCAGCGCAGCGTCATCGGTGATCGGCGGCGTCAGCACCACGCCGTCCAGGCGCGACTGCTCGACCATCGCCTCGACCGTGTCGACGATGTCGCGCGCGTCGTAGACCAGCGGCGCGAGCATCAGGTTGTAGTGATGCGCCTTGCAGGCATCGAGCAGGCCGAGCTCGACCTCCATCAGATAGTTGCTCGACGGATTGTCGTAGAGCATCGCGACCAGGTACGAGCGGCGCCCGGCCAGCGTGCGCGCCGAGGGATGCGGCGTGTAGCGCAGCTTGCCGACCGCGGCTTCGACCCGCGCGCGCGTGGCCGCGGCGACGTTGGGCTCGCGGTTGAGCACCCGCGAGACGGTCTTCATGGACACGCCGGCCTCTGCGGCGACGTCCTCGATGCGGACACGCATGTAATGGAATCCAGAGTCGGTGCGATTTCGCGACAGATTCTGCCAGACCGGCACCGACTCCATGATGGCAGCGCAGGGCGGTCGCGGTTTTGCCGCTCTGCAGCAAACATCGCAGACAGCTTGCGGTATTCTGCGGCGCTCATGACAACGCTGTCAGCCGAACTGACGACCACGTAGCGGAGGGGAACCCGACGATGTCCATCCAGCCCACACCGGCGGCGCGCCGGCGCGCCACTCGACCCGCCGGCAAGCATCTGCTCGCCCTTGCCGCCGCGCTCGCGCTGGCCGGCTGCGGCAACGATCCCAAGGCAACCGACGCCGCAGCAGGCACCGATACGCAGGCCGCCACCGCCGCAGATGCCAATGCCGTCGATCCGTCGCAGTGGCCCGAGGTTACCTGGCCGTTCGACGACACCGAACTCGATGCCAAGGTCGAGGCGCTGTTGGCCACGATGACCGTCGAGGAGAAGGTCGGACAGATCATCCAGGGCGACATCGCCGACATCACGCCCGAGGATCTGCGCAAGTACCGGCTCGGTTCGATCCTGGCGGGCGGCAACTCCGACCCCGGTGGACGCTACGACGCCGCGCCGGCCGAATGGCTGGCGCTGGCCGATGCGTTCTGGGAAGCCTCGATGGACACGACCGGCGGCGGCAAGGCGATCCCGGTGATCTTCGGCATCGACGCCGTGCACGGCCAGAGCAACATCGTCGGCGCCACCCTGTTCCCGCACAACATCGGCCTGGGCGCGACCCGCAACCCGGACCTGATGCGCGAGATCGGCCGCGTCACCGCGATCGAGACCCGCACCACCGGCATGGAGTGGGCGTTCGCACCGACCGTCGCCGTGCCGCAGGACGATCGCTGGGGCCGCACCTACGAGGGTTATTCGGAATCGCCGGACGTCGTCGCCGAGTTCGCACCGGCCGTCGTCAAGGGCATGCAGGGCGAGCCCGGCAAGGCGGACTTCCTCGACGATCACCACGTCATGGTCTCGGTCAAGCACTACCTCGGCGACGGTGGCACCGTCGGCGGCAAGGACCAGGGCGACACCCAGGTCACCAACGCGCAACTGCGCGATCTCCACGGTGCCGGGTACCCGCCGGCGATCGCGGCCGGCGCGCAGGCGGTGATGGCCTCGTTCAACAGCTTCCACGGCGAGCGTCTGCACGGCCACCACGCCCTGCTCACCGACGTGCTCAAGGGGCGGATGAACTTCGGCGGGCTGGTGGTCGGCGACTGGAACGGCCACGGCCAGCTGCCGGGCTGCACGACCACCGATTGCGCCGCCACATTCAAGGCCGGTCTCGACCTGGCGATGGCGCCCGACAGCTGGCGTGGCCTGTACGAGAGCACGCTTGCGCACGCCAAGTCCGGTGAGCTGCCGATGGCGCGCCTCGACGATGCCGTGCGTCGCGTGCTCAAGGTCAAGTTCCGCATGGGCCTGTTCGACAAGCCGCGCCCGTCGGAACGTGCGCTCGGCGGCAAGTTCGAACTGCTCGGCGCCCCCGAACATCGCGAAGTCGCGCGCCGTGCGGTGCGCGAGTCGCTGGTGCTGCTCAAGAACGAAGGCCGCGTGCTGCCGCTCTCGCCCAAGCAGCGCGTGCTGGTGGCCGGCGACGGCGCCGACGACGTGGGCAAGCAGTCCGGCGGCTGGACGCTCAACTGGCAGGGCACCGGCACCAAGCGCGCTGACTATCCCAACGCCGACAGCATCTGGGACGGGATCCGCGCCCAGGTCGAGGCCGCAGGCGGCACCGCGCAGCTCGCCGTCGACGGCGCCTACCGGCAGAAGCCTGATGTGGCGATCGTGGTGTTCGGCGAAGACCCGTATGCCGAGTTCCTCGGCGACCTGCCGAACCTGCTGTACAAGCCCGGTAACGATGCCGACCTCGAGCTGATCAAGCGCCTGCGCGCCGATGGCATCCCGGTCGTCTCGGTGTTCCTGAGCGGCCGCCCGCTGTGGATGAACCGTGAGATCAATGCCTCCAACGCCTTCGTCGCGGCGTGGCTGCCGGGGTCGGAAGGTGCGGGCATCGCCGACGTGCTGCTGCGCGGCGCCGATGGCCAGCCGCAGCACGACTTCAAGGGCAAGCTTGGCTTCTCGTGGCCGCGCCGCGCCGACCAGTACGTCAACAACGTCGGCATGGACGGCTACGATCCGCTGTTCGCGTTCGGCTTCGGCCTGACCTACGCCGATGCCGGCGATCTTGCACCGCTGCCCGAGGATGCCGGCGTCAGCGCCGAGGACGGCAAGGACGCGGGCTACTTCGCCCGCGGCGTGCCCGGGCCCGGCCTGCGCCTGGTGGTGACCGGTACCGACGGCCGCGGTGCAGATGTGCTGCACCCGCGCGTCGCCACGCCCGACGGCACGCTGACGCTGGCCGCGGTCGACTACCAGACCCAGGAAGGCGCACGTCTGCTGACCTGGACCGGCAATGCCACCGCCGAACTGCTGTCGCATTCGCCGTTCGACCTCAGCCGCGAGACCAATGGCGATTCGCTGCTGCTCGCCACCGTGCGTGTGGATGCTGTGCCCGCCGCCGGTGACGTCACGCTGTCCGCCGGCTGCGGCGACGGCTGTGAAGCCCGGCTGCCGGTCGGCCCATGGCTGGGCTCGCTGCCGCGCGGCGAATGGACGACGATCGGCGTGCCGCTCAAGTGCCTCACGGCCGCCGGCCTCGATGCCACCCGCGTCAGCACGCCGTTCGCGCTGCGCGCACCCGCCGGCCTGACGCTGGGCGTGGCCGATATCCGCATCGGCACCGACGCCGCACACCGCCTGGACTGCAAGACCCAGTAAGCGCGCGCAGTCGCCTGTCCCTTCCCCCGCTCGCGGGGAAGGCTGGGATGGGGGCAAACGAACGCCCGCGAAAAAGCACTCTCCCCACGCAACCCTGCCCGCGCTGATGGGATGGGCCGCGTTCTCGCTCACGTTCCCAAGCGCCACCACCGCAACGCAGCGTGCGCCGCGTCGCCACGCCGCTTGACCGCGCGCCCCCATAGACTCGACGCACTTGTCTTTCGGAGCGTCGCCATGATCGACCTGCATTACTGGCCCACCCCCAACGGCCACAAGGTCACGCTGTTTCTCGAGGAAGCCGGACTCGATTACACGATCCACCCGGTCAACATCGGCAAGGGCGACCAGTTCCAGCCCGAGTTCCTCGCGTTCTCGCCGAACAACAAGATGCCCGCGATCGTCGATCACGCGCCGGCCGACGGCGGCGCGCCGCAGACGGTGTTCGAATCGGGCGCGATCCTGCTGTATCTGGCCGAGAAGACCGGCCGCTTCCTGTCCGCCGAACCGCGCAAGCGCATCGAAGCGATCGAATGGCTGTTCTGGCAGATGGCAGGCCTAGGCCCGATGACCGGCCAGTACGGCCACTTCAACGTCTACGCGCCCGAGAAGATTCCCTACGCGATCGAGCGCTACACCAAAGAGGCCAACCGGCTGCTGCAGGTGCTCGACACCCAGCTGGCAGGCCGCGAGTTCATCGCCGGCGATGCCTACTCGATCGCCGACATGGCCGCGTACCCGTGGATCGGCGTCTACGACAAGGCCCGATCGATATGACGCCTTACCCGGAAATCCGCCGCTGGCACGCCGCGATCCAGGCCCGCCCGGCGACGCAGCGCGCCTACGCGAAAGCGCGAGAGGTCAATCCGGACGCCGGCAAGCCGTTGAGCGAGGAAGAGAAGAAGCAGCTGTTCGGGCAGGGCCGCCGCTGACGCGATGCGTCCGGGGTGCGCACCTCGCACGCCCTGCGTAGGATCGAAGCTTCACTCCGGACCCTGAGGACGCGCCCGATGCGAGCGATCCCTCTATGCGCCGCGGCCTGCCTGCTCGCCGCGTGCGCATCGACGCCGACCACCGATCCCATCGCCGATGCCGCGCGCTGCGACACGCTTGCCGGCGATGGCTGGCGTCGGATTTCGGCCCCGAGGTCGCGAGCGAACTGCTCGCATTGGCCTACATCACCACGCCCCCGTCGCAAGCCCGCTGGTACGTCGCCGACGACGGCCGGCATGCGGCGTGCCTGCCGCCCGACGCCGG
This sequence comes from Xanthomonas citri pv. mangiferaeindicae, assembly GCA_002240395.1. Classification (NCBI taxonomy): domain Bacteria; kingdom Pseudomonadati; phylum Pseudomonadota; class Gammaproteobacteria; order Lysobacterales; family Lysobacteraceae; genus Xanthomonas; species Xanthomonas citri. The sequence goes on along the minus strand of CP016836.1, from coordinate 1,842,522 downwards.
CGCGACTTGCGGCCACGTTTTGCACACCTTCCAACCGCAGATCCACCGCATGTGGAGCTGGTCGGGCAGCGCCACGCGGAGCGAGGTCTGTCCGGCGGGCTGATGCCGCCGGCTTAGGCAGGCAACCAACGTGCTACTCCCGCTATGAGTCGGTAGCCGCATCAGATGTAACTTCTACGGGGTTAAGGACGAATGGCCACCTAACGTGGCCAATAACGCTTTAGCCCAAGGAGATTCCCTCATCTTACCAATAATAAATTCGGACAGCTTCCCGTCCTTCAAAGAAAACTCCAATTTTCGCTCGAAGAATTTCTTGCTTTCCACCCCTAAATCCAAATATTCAAACAGCTCCAATATATAGAAGATGGCCTCAGGCTCTCCCGCAAGATATGACTTAAACATCAGATCTGCAGCACCCCGCTTGTCACCAGCATTGATCGCGTTCAAACCCAAATTGAACAGAGCTGACGCATTATTTTTCTCAGCCGCCATTCGATAAAACTTTTCCGCTTCCGAAGCGCCCAACCAGCCAAACTCGCCTGACTCTATCAAGCTTCCGATAGCTAGATGAGCATCCGAGTCTCCTTCATCAGCAGCCCGCAGAAAGCTCTCATACGCTCTCTCAAACTTCCCTTCATCAACCAATCTCCAAGCCTCTCTGAAATGATCAACTGCGTTTGACATCTCACCCCCTCAATTTATTGACCAGGCGCAGGGCAGCTACCTGCAACGGGAGGCTCGTAACTCTCACGCACATCTTCACATTCGGATGGATTAATATCACACCACGTAACACAGGCATCATGGTTACCCAAACCGCACTGCTCTCCAAGCCATCCGTTCAGCATCAGCAGAGGAATAAGTCCAGAAGCCCTGACGGGAAATCCAGGCGGCCTTTCTTTGATAGTATGTTTTCCAGTTTGCGGATCCCTAACTATAACTTTATTCGGATCAGTTGGATGGGCCCGATAATGCTTAAACTGATTATTAGTTCCGCTCGCGCTGCGACTCCAGTTTCTCTCACCGCCCCGCCCCCTCGACAACCCCATCGCGTCCGTGAAAACAACTGGATTAGCTCCCGCATAAGCGTACGTATTGAGCCCACCAGCCAATCCAATCGGGTCGCTCTGCAGATAAGTGCCAGTCCGACCGTCATAGTCACGAAAGCCGTTGTACCAGAAGCCTGTCTCCGCATCGTAGTACTGGCCAGGAAAGCCGAGGTTATAGTCACCCAGCGAGTTGCCCAGAACAGCACGGTCGTAAGCGTAGTTCGCAGCGATCCAACGCGCAGTCTTGGTGCCATCGCTCACGACTTCTGGACGCCCGAGTCGATCAGTATGCGTGAAGTAGAGCTGCGCACCTCGGACCAAGCCTATCGGTTCGCCCCCCATCCAGATATGGTCGGTCCATTGCCCCGCTGTCACTTCCGACATCAGCGTGTTCTGCCCCCGTAGACAAAGCGAGAGCTGCCTAGCGGGCCACTCTTGGCCGTCCGCTGACCCAGCGCATTGACCGTGTACGTCGTCGTGCCTGCAGGATAGGTCGTGCTCACGTAGTTCGGATTGGTGTCAGTGACCGCCACGTCGCGCGAGACCGCCGACAAGCGGTTGAAGCCATCGTAGGAGTAGGTCGAGGTCGAGCCACTCCAGGACTTGCTCCGGCGATTGCCACGTCCGTCATAAGTGAAATGATGGTCAGACGACAAGAGCCTGTTGGTGCCCGGCTGCGTGGCATAGGTCTCATTGGACAACCATTGGTGGTACGTGCGATTGCCGTTGGCATCGAACGTGAAATGCTGATTCCCCACAGGGGAATTAATGGTTGTCAGCCGCGACAATGCGTCGTAGCCGAAGTCCTGGTTGTACTGCGCGCGTGACCAGTTTTGAACAGACACCATCTCGTTGTTAGCGTTATAGCTATACGTATGTCCAAGCAAGCCAGTGTCATGGATCATAGTCGCGCGACCATCCAGATCGTAATTGCGCTCCTTAACGATGCCGTTGCCATACACCAGCCGCGTCAGCGCGCCTGTCGGTGCGTACTTGAACTGGTTCGCGACCGTTCGCGTCGTGCCATTGATCGTGGCCTGAATCACCGAGAGCCTGCCGCGGTTGTAGCCGTAGCCCACCGATGTTCCGCCCGGATAGCGAATTCCGCCCAAGCGTCCGAGGGCGTCGTATGCGTAATGGGTCCAATCATCGTCATTGGGCGTCACATCGCGCGTCACGGCCACCGCGCCCTCCTGCGTGTACCCAAAGTGGCGCGTTCCGGAACCAGAGTCCGCATTGCATAGGCGGCCCTTGCCGTTATCGCACCAGTCGTAGCCGTAGGCCATGGATGCGTCGCCGCTCGATGTGGTGGCCAGGCGATTCAAAGCGTCATATGTGTAAGCCAACCAACTGCCATCGTGACGCGTCATGCGTGTGCGCTGGCCAAGGGCGTTATAGGCGAATGTTGTGGTTCCCGTATCGGGGCTGACCTGGCGCGTCACATCGCCAAACCCGTTGTAGGCATATGTCGTCGCATTGCCTCTGGGATCGACGACGCGCGTGATTCGATTCATTCCGTCGTAGGTCGTCGTACTCACGCCGCCGAGTGCGTCCTGAACACGGATTCTCCGGCCCGCTGCATCGTAGGCCATCGTCGTCGCACGTCCCGCAGAATCGAGCGACGACACCACATTGCCGTTGCCATCGTACGTATACCGGAAGTTCTGACCGGAATTTCCCTTGACGGCCTGCAGGAATCCCTGGGCATCGTACTGGCGCTCGCTCTTGAAAACGAGTTGGTCGGCGGCATCTTTCACCGTGGCGACGGTCTGATTGCCCAACAAGTCATATGTGTACGAGGTTGTCCCGAACACAGCACTGCCGTGGCGTTCCTGCAACTGCGTCAGATATCCCGCATCGTTATAGGTATAGGACCACGTGGCGCCTGAGCCATCATTGCTCGTCAGCACGTTACCCATCGCATCATACGTGAACGACTCGACCTGATTCCCGACGTCGCCTCGATACGTGGTCCGGCGGGTCAGGCGCCCGCGTGCATCGTAGGCGAAATCGACCGTCTGACCGTTTTCGCCGACGACACGTCCGGGTTGGCCGCGCCCGTTGTGCCCCGAGTACGTGACAGTGTGCCCCAGGCTATTGGACACGCGGATCAGGTCGCCCTGCGCGCTGTACTCCTCCGTCCTCGCCTGGCCCGTCACCGGCGGGGTCACCGTCACCGACTTCATCACCCGGTTGGAGTGGAAGGTGTAGTTAAAGGTCGTCTTGCGCGTTTGGCTTGTGGTACAGGCGCCACCACTGCAGCCGTCGAGGTAGATCGCCTGCGTCAAGCCACCGCGCTTGGCACTGTCGTTATCTGCGTAATAGGTATAGCGGGTGCGAGACAACGGCTGAGACACGCTTGCACCGTGATAGGTCACCTGCTGCAGGCGGTTGCGTGGTTCGTCCCAGACATAGGTGATGATGCGCTGGCTTGCGGTATTGCCATCGGGAGCGATGCCGCTGGTTACCCTCAGCAACTGGCCGCGATCATTGTATTGGTAGTTGGTCCGGTTGCCTTGCCAATCCAACCGATGCGTAACATAGCCTCGGCTGTCGTAACCCGTCGCGGCCGCGGCAGCAGGACAAGCCGCACTCGAACTGCGGCTGACGCTTGTGAGCTCACGGCGTCCAGCGACCCATGCGTACTGATGGCGCGTGGTATGACCAAGCGCATTGGTGACATCCGTATAGTCGGCGCCATAAGTAAACGTGCTCTTTTCCATACCGCCCGTCAGCCCCGACTCGCTGACGCGCCCATCAGCATAGTAGGCATACCAGGAGTAGCGTCGCCCGCCGACGGAGATACCAGTGATGGCATGCCGGTGCCTGGTATCGTCATAGTGATAGGTTCTGTCGCCCGTGCTGTTCGGATACACCACCTTGGTCAGGTTACCGGCCGCATTAGCGGGCGAGTACTGGTACGTGTACTTCTTACCATCCGGGTCAGTCACCGACGCGATGGCGCCAAATCCATTCCATGTCACCGCGACCGAGCGACCGGAACTATGCGTCACGCGACTGAAGTAGATCGAGGCACCTGGGTAGGTAAAGGTCCACTTGACCCCGCGTCGATTGGCGACTGACAGAATCCGCCCCTCCTGCCCCGGGGTCGCATCGTAGATTTCGGTGCCGCCGTCCTCGCGCGAGAGTTCATAGCGATTGCCCGTCAGCGTGATCAAGGACACGCCTTGTGCTTTCTCGGGAACCCAAGTCGTAGTGCCTGGCGAGCGATGATAGACAATGACTGAGCTATCAGGCCGCTCTGCGCGGATCACCGTGGGGATTCCATCACCTCCCGAGCAATCGGGCCCACCAAAATCGATTGGCACATTGGGATCAGAGCACTCCGGCGGCAAAGCCTCGAATTCCCGCAGCAGCCTGTAGTTGAAGGACGACGTCCACTTCGGATTGAATTGGCCAGGCGCTTGGCGCGTATGAGAGTAGTACCGAGTCAGTGTTAGAGGCATATCCCCTGTGCCGGTGAAATCAGTCTCTTCCAGCACTTTGTTTCCGGAGATAATAACCACCGGCTTGTCAGTCGACTCGTCGCAATCGCCCGGTGTTTCGTTACCCTCGTTCTTGTCTGGAATCATGATGTCGCCAATGATTCCACCGGCGATCGGCACAGTGGAACCGCTCCACATCCCAGTCCACAGGCCCTGTCCAAAGTCCATCGCAGGAAAGCTCGGCGCGACAACCACAACACCGTGATCATCCGACATTCGTGGAGCCGTAGCAGTTACGGTCTCAAGGGTCTCTATTTCTTCCTTTGTCGACTCTTCGGCGACAACGCCTGCGGCAGCCAGACATAACGCAAGCATGACGGACGCCCGCAGCAGTCCTTGCGATCCCTTGGTACGTACCATTCCTTTCCCCTGATTGTCTGCGCACAGATACGCGCTTGTGTCTGATCGGAGTCGCACTAAAGTGCGATCCAATGAACATGTGAAGATATCACTTCACATCAGTGAATGGGAACTGAAAAGTCCACATGTGACGCGCCGCCTGTCTGCGCAGCACCGCTCGTTACACTCCCTTCCCCGCTCCACTGGATTCGCCATGCGCTCCGTCCTTGCTGCCGCCGCTCTGATGCTCGCCACGACCGCCTCCGACACGCTCGCCACGACACCACCTGCGAACGGTCGCCTCACGCTCGAGGCGATCACCGGCGATGCGCCGCTGTCGGGGCCGACGTTGCTCAAGCCGCAGGTCGCGCCGGATGGGTCGCGGGTGACGTTCCTGCGCGGTAAGGATGAGAACCGCAACCAACTCGATCTGTGGGAGTACGACATCGCCAGCGGGCAGACCCGCATGCTGGTCGACTCGAAGGTCGTGCTGCCGGGTGAGGAGACGCTCAGCGACGAGGAGAAGGCCCGGCGCGAGCGTCAACGCATCGCCGGGCAGTCGGGCATTGTCGATTACCAGTGGGCGCCGGATGCGCGCACGCTGCTGTTCCCGCTCGGCGGCGAACTGTATCTCTACGATCTGTCCAAGACCGGGCGCGATGCGGTCCGCAAGCTCACGAACGGCGGCGGATTCGCCACCGACCCGAAGGTCTCGCCGCGCGGCGGCTTCGTGAGCTTCGTCCGGTCGCGCGATCTCTGGGTCGTGGATCTGGCCAGCGGCGCCGAGCGCCGGCTCACGACCGACGGCAGCGCGACGATCGGCAACGGTGTGGCCGAGTTCGTTGCCGATGAGGAAATGGACCGGCACACCGGCTACTGGTGGGCGCCCGACGACAGCGCGATCGCGTATGCGCGCATCGACGAGTCGCCGGTGCCGGTGCAGAAGCGCTACGAGGTCTATCCCGATCGCACCGATGTCGTCGAGCAGCGCTATCCGGCGGCCGGCGACGACAATGTGCGCATCTCGCTGCACGTGGTCGCGCCGCAGGGCGGCGCCGCGACCGCCATCGACCTCGGGTCCGATCCGGACATTTATCTCGCACGCGTGCAGTGGCGCGATGCGCAGCGACTGACGTTCCAGCGTCAGTCGCGCGACCAGCAGACGCTGGAACTGATCGAGGCCACACTCGCCACCGGCCGCCAGCGCACGCTGCTCGTCGAGCGCAGCCGCACCTGGGTGCCGCTGCACGATGACCTGCGATTCCTTGCCGACGGCCGCTTCGTGTGGTCCTCGGAGCGCGACGGCTTCCAGCACTTGTACGTGATGAGTGAGGACGGCCGCCGGGCGACGCAGCTCACGGGCGGCGACTGGCCGGTCGATGCGCTGCTGGCCGTCGACGAGGCCGCCGGGCGCGTGTACTTCCGCGCGGGCATGGCACTGGAGGACGGCCAGGCCGTCGCCCGGCCGACCGAGTCGCGGCTCTACAGCGTCGGCCTCGATGGACGGCAGGCCTATACCGCGCTGTCGACGGCGCCCGGCATGCACACCGCCAGCTTCGCGCGCAACGCCTCGGTCTACGTCGACAGCTGGTCGAACACCACGACGCCACCGCAGATCGCGCTGCACCGCGCCGACGGTACGAAGGTCGCGACCTTGGTCGACAACGACCTCGCCGCGGCCGACCACCCCTATGCGCCCTATCGGGCCGCGCACCTGCCCACCGAGTTCGGCACGCTGACCGCGGCCAACGGGCGCACGCCGCTGCATTACTCGCTGATCCGGCCCGCGGACTTCGACGCGAACAAGCGCTATCCGGTCGTGGTGTATGTCTACGGCGGCCCGGCTTCGCAGACCGTGCTCGACACCTGGCCCGGGCGCGCCGACGCGAGCTTCCACCAGTACCTGGCGCAGCGCGGCTACGTGGTGTTCTCGCTCGACAATCGCGGCACGCCGCGGCGCGGCCGCGACTTTGTCGGCGCGCTCTACCGGCGTCAGGGCACGGTCGAGGTCGAGGACCAGGTCCGCGGCGTGGATTGGCTGAAGGCGCAGCCCTGGGTCGACGGCGACCGCATCGCGGTGAACGGCTGGTCCAACGGCGGCTACATGACGCTGATGCTGCTGAGCAAGGCGCCTGAGGCCTATGCCTGCGGCGTCGCCGGCGCACCGGTCGCGGACTGGGCGCTCTACGACACGCACTACACCGAGCGCTACATGGGGCTGCCCAAGACCAACGTCGACGGCTATCGCGAAGCCAGCGTGTTCACGCATGCCGATAACATCCGGCCCAATGCGCTGCTGCTGATCCATGGCATGGCCGACGACAACGTGCTGTTCACCAACGCCACGCAGCTGATGAGCCAGCTGCAGTCGGCCGGCACGCCGTTCGAACTGATGACCTACCCCGGCGCCAAGCACGGCCTGCGCGGCCGCGACGCATTGCATCGCTATCGCACCACCGAGGCCTTCCTGCAGCGCTGCCTCGCGCCCTGACCGCACCGCGAGCCACCACATGTCCGCCATGCCCCCGCCGTTGCCCCCCAGTCCCGCCCCGCCACACGCCATGCCGACGCCCTCGCGCGGCTGGTGGCAGCGGCACTGGAAGTGGGCCTTGCCCGTGGCCATCGTGACCGCGATCGCGCTGGCCGCGCTCGCGATCGCGATCCTGTTGTTCGGCGTGCGCAGCACCCTGGTCGGTTCGGATGTCTACCAGGATGCGGTCGCGCGCGCCCGTGCGGACCGGGAGATCGTCGCGTTGATCGGCGAACCGATGACCGAGGGCTTCCTGCCGGCAGGCAGTATCAACACCTCGACCCTCGGCGGCGGTACCGGCGAGGCCGGGCTCATCGTGACCCTGACTGGGCCCAAGGGCGAGGGCACGCTGTACGTCGAGGCCAAGCGCAAACGCGGTCAATGGCGCTACGGCTCGCTGTTCTTCATCAAGGCGACGGACGACGGCATGGTGACCCTGGTTGACGAGAGGACCGGCGTGGGCGAGCCCGCGATCGCGCCCTGACCTTTCAGGCATTGCCGGCGCGGGGCGCGGCGTCTACGGTGACCCGATCGCCGCCGCCGGATCTGTCCATGAAGCCGCTCGTCCTCGCCATCGCCCTGACCCTCGCCACGCCGTTCGCGGCCGGTGGCCATGCCGACACTGCCGCCGCGACAGCGTCCACAGCGCAACCGGCTGGGCCGGCCTGGGTCGCCCGCAGCAATGACCTCGCGCAGATCCTGATCGACGCCCAGGCGCCGTTCCAGCCCGAATCGGTCGGCTTCTTCGGCGTGCCCGGCTACGACGACCAGGTCGCCGACCTCGGTCCCGATCACGCCCGCCGCTACCGCGAGGCGATCACCGGTGCGCGCGCGCAGCTGCAGACCCAGCTCGAGCTCGAGCGCGACGCCAACGTGCGCCAGGATCTGCAGATCCTGCTCAAGAGCATCGACGACAGCATCGAGGGCAGCCTGCTCAAGGAGCGGTTCCTGCTGCCGTGGACCGACGCGCCACAACTGGTGTTCAACGGCATCAATGCCTTGCTGTCGACGCAGACGCCACCCGAGCGGCGCAGCCATGCACTCGCGCGCCTGCAGCGCTACGCGGGCCTTGCGCCCGGCAGCGTGCCGATCACGCGGCTGGCGCGCGAGCGCTACGAGGAACGTCTGTCGGACACGAGGCTGCTGCAGCCCACGCGTCGCGAAGTCGAGCGCGCGCTCGAAAGCGCCGACACCTATGCCGCCGGCATCCGCGACCTGTTCGCCGAGTACAAAGTCGAGGGCGCGGACGCAGCACTGGACGCGATCGCCAAGGAGATCGCTGACTACGCGCAGTGGACGCGCACCGTCGTGCTGCCCAAGGCGCGTGAGGACACCCGCCTGCCGCCCGAGCTCTACGCCTTCGGGCTCAAGCAGTACGGCACCGATATCGACCCGCAGTTGCTGATGCAACGCGCGCAACTGGCCTTCATGGAGATCCGCGCGCAGATGCAGCAGCTCGCGCCGCTGGTCGCCCAGGACAAGGGCATCGCCGCCACCGACTATCGCGAGGTGATCGCCGCGCTCAAGCGCGATGCGATTCCCGACGACCGTCTGGAGGCGAGCTATCGGGACGTGATCGATGCGATCGATCCGATCATCGCGCGCGAGCGCATTGTCGACGTGCCGCAGCGCGCGATGCAGATGCGCCTGGGCTCGCCCGCGGAATCGGCCGCGCAACCCGCCCCGCACTTCCGTCCGGCGCCGTTGGTCGGCAATACCGGCCAGCAGGGCACGTTCGTGCTGCCGCTCGGCAATCCGGGTGGCGACGGCGAGCACGCGGCCTATGATGATTTCAATTTCGATGCGGTGCGCTGGACGCTGTCCGCGCACGAAGGCCGCCCGGGGCACGAGCTGCAGTTCACTGCGATGGTCGAGCGCGGGGTGTCGCTGGCGCGCTCGATGTTCGCCTTCAATTCGGTCAACGTCGAGGGCTGGGCGCTGTATGCCGAGGCAGAACTGGTGCCCTACGAGCCGCTCGACGGCCAGCTGATCGCGCTGCAGTTCCGTCTGCTGCGCGCCGCCCGCGCGATGCTCGATCCGATGCTCAACCTGGGCCTGATCGACCGCGAGCGCGCCGGCCGCGTGCTCACCGACGAGGTGATGCTGTCGCCGGCGATGGCGCGTCAGGAACTCGACCGCTACACGGTCAACGCGCCCGGCCAGGCGACGAGCTACTTCTACGGCTACACCCGCATCCTGGAACTGCGCATGCGCACCGAGCTGGCACTGGGCGAGCGCTTCGATCGCCTGGCCTTCAACAACTTCCTGCTCGACCAGGGCCTGCTGCCGCCCGACCAGTTGGCGGAGGCCGTGGAGACCCGGTTCGTGCCCGCGCAGCGGGGACGGACAGCGCGCTAGCGTCGGCCGCTCGCGGGCGCAAAGCGCACCCGCGAGCGTGGTCTGGTGAGCCGCTGCCCTACCCCAGCCGCGCGAGCATCCGGCGGTGGCCGATCAGCCGGGCCCAGCGCATCCCCGCATCGGTCCAGCACAGATACGCGGCCTCGCCTGCGATCCGCCACCAGGTCGTCGGACGCCAGGACAGCGCGGGCTCGGCGGCGCACAGTTCCCAGTCCAGGCCCAGGTGGCCGGCGAGCCGTGCGCAGCGCGCGAGGTGGTAGCGGCTGCTGAGCAGGGTGACCTGGCCCACGGGCGTCCCGGTCGATTGCGCCAACAGCGCACGCGCGTTGCGCAGATTCTGCAGGGTGTCGCGCGAGCGGTCCTCCAGCAGCAGCGGCGCATCGGCGGCGATCCCGCGCGCCAGCAGTGCCTCGCGGGCCAGCGCCGCCTCGGTCGGGGCGCCCTGGGGCCCACCGCCGAGCAGCAGCAAGCTGCGCGGCGCGCGCGCATCCCACAGCGTCGCGGCCCGGGCCAACCGCGCTTGAAAATCCGCATCGAGCCGGCCACCGGGCGCATGCTTGCCGAACAGCAACACGCAGTCCCCGCGCGCCGGCGCGCAGGGGGCATTGCGCGCGACCCGCCACACGTGCACCACGTAGCCCACGTAGACCAGGCCGAGGCTGAGCACGCAGGCACTGCCCGCCACCACGAGGGCGTGTAGCGCGTCGCGATCGACGAGCAGGCGCAATTGATGCAGCAGGCGGGGACGGGACATGGGAACGGATTTGCGCGGCGACGGTACTGGGGTGCGCCCTGAATTCTAGCCTCACGCCCGGTGGCTATACTCGGCCGCTTCCCGAGACGGACCCCCCGCGTGCCCCCATCGCAATCGTTGCCGCCGATGCCGCCTGTCGCCATCCGCGCCTACACCGCCACCACCGCACTGGGCCGCGGCACAGCGGCGCAGCGCGAGGCCCTGCGCGAACGCAGGGGCGGTCTGCGCCGCAATGATTTCGGTGCGACTCCGCTGCCCACCTGGATCGGCCGCGTCGACGGGCTGGAGGAGGCCGCGCTGCCGGCGGCCCTGGCGCGCTGGGAATGCCGCAACAACCGACTGGCCTGGCTGGCACTGCAGCAGGACGGCCTGCCCGACGCGCTCGAGGCCTTGGTGGCACGCCACGGCGCCGACCGGGTCGCGCTGGTGGTCGGCACCTCGACCGCCAGCATCGGCGCCAGCGAGGAGGCCTATGCGCGCGCGGTGACCGGCGACGACGGTACGCGTCGGTTTCCAGACGATCTGGCCCGGCCGATCGTGCATACCCCGCATTCGCTGGGCGATTTCCTGCAACACGCCACCGGGCTGCGCGGCCCCTGCATCACGGTCGCGACCGCCTGCTCGTCGAGCGCGAAGGTCTTCGCGCAGGCGGCGCGGATGATCGAGGCGGGCGTGGTCGATGCGGCGCTGGTAGGCGGCGTGGACACGCTGTGCGGCAGCGTGTTGTTCGGCTTCAACGCACTCGGGCTGGTCTCGCGGGAGCGTTGCCGGCCCTTCGATGCCGCGCGCGACGGGCTGTCGCTCGGCGAGGCCGGCGGTTTCGCGCTGCTCGAGCGCCCGGCACGCGGCGACGACGGCCTGCAACTGCGCGGCTACGGCGAATCGAGCGACGCGCACCATATGTCCACCCCGCATCCCGAAGGCCTGGGCGCGATCCTGGCGATGCAAGGCGCGCTGGCCCGTGGCGGTATCGATGCCAGCCAGGTCGACTATCTCAACCTGCATGGCACCTCGACCCCGGCCAACGATGCGGTCGAAGCGCGAGCGGTCGACACCCTGTTTCCCGCCACGCTGCACGCCAGTTCCACCAAGAGTTGGACCGGCCACACGCTTGGCGCGGCCGGCATCGTCGAATCGGTGTTCGCACTGACCGCGCTCGAGCACGGTCTGCTGCCGGGCATCCTCGAATCGCAGGTGCGCGACCCGGCATGCGGGCCGCAGATCCGGTTCGACAATGCCCAGCGCACGATCGACTACGCCATGAACAATTCGTTCGGCTTCGGCGGCAACAACTGCGCACTGCTGTTCGGCAAGGCGGCGGCATGAGCGCGCTGACTGCCACCATCGCCGGGATCGGCTTCTGGAACGACGGTCTGCCCAGCTGGTCCTCCGCGCAGGCCTTCGCCGCCACCGGCGCCCTGCCCGACGCCGCGCCCGCCCGGCCATCGCCGCAGTTGCTCGCACCCAACGAACGTCGGCGTGCGCCCGGTTCGGTCGCGGTCGCACTGGAGGTGGCGCTCGCGGCCTGCCAGGCCGCCGGCCGTGACCCGGCGTCGCTGCCCTCGGTCTTCGCCTCCACCCACGGCGAGCTGGCGATCACCGACTACATGTGCGAAACGCTCGCTCAGGACCCGACCGCGATCTCGCCGACCAAGTTCCACAACTCGGTGCACAACGCGGCGGCCGGCTACTGGACGATCGGCGCCGGATGCACCGAGGCCGCGACCGCGATCAGCGCCTACGACGCCACGTTTGCGCAGGGACTGGTGGAAGCCATGCTGCAGCTTGCGGCTGGCAGCGAGGCAGTGCTGCTGGTGGCCTACGACGGCACGGCCGCCGGCCTGCTGTCGACGATGTCGCCCAGCGAAGGCCTGCTCGGCGGCGCGCTGGTGCTTACGCGCGAGGGCGATGGCCCGCGGCTGTCGGCGACGCTGCGCGATGGCGATGCCAGCGCCGCACCGGGGCCGCTGTCGGCGCGCGCACCGCGCAATGCGATGGCGGCGCAGATGCTGCCCTTGTTCGATGCCCTGGCCACCGGCAGCGACCGCGCGGTCCTGCGTGCGGGCCCGCACCGTGAGCTGGCGCTGGAGATCCTGCGATGACCGCGCTCCCTCTGCATCGCGGCAATGTCGCGGTGGTCGTGCCCGCGCTCAACGAAGCGCTGCGGATCGCCGAGGTCGTCAGTGGCGCGCTGGCGCATTGCGATCATGTGATCGTCGTTGACGACGGCTCCGAGGACGCCACGCCGGACATCGTCGCTGCGCTGCCGGTGACGCTGCTGCGCCACGCGTCCCGGATGGGCAAGGGCGCGGCATTGCGCGCAGGCTTTGCGGAAGCCCGGCGCCGCGGCTTCGCAGCGGTGGTGACGATGGATGGCGACGGCCAGCATCGCGCCAGCGACATCCCCCGTCTGATCGAGGCCGCCAATCATCACCCCAACTGCATCGTCAACGGCGCGCGGCTGCGTAAGCGCAGTACACAACCGTGGTATCGGCGCCTAGGCAACGACTTCGGTGATTGGGGGATCGCCTGGGGCTGCGGCTATCGCCTGGTCGACAGCCAGAGCGGGCAGCGGCTGTATCCGGCCAACGTGCTGGCCCTGCAGGATGTGCCTGGCGAAGGGTTCGTGTTCGAAGCCCAGATCCTGATTTCGGCCGCACGCCAGCTGGGCTGCGGCGTGGTGTCGGTGCCGGTCGAGACCCGCTATCACAGCGTCGATTCCGACGAGCAGTTCCGTAAGAGCCATTTCCGGCTGTTCCACGACCTCTATCAGATCACCTCGCACGTCGTCGGCCAGGTGCTGGCGCATGGCCATCTCATCGATGTCTACCGACGCAAGCGCCGGCACCCGCCGGTGATTTTCGATCCCGGTGCACTCACCCCCGACACCGGGTCTGCGCCGGCACCCGGCTCACCGCAGGCCGGCTGAGCCATCGCGCGCCGCCTGCGTTACGCTGCTCCCGCTTCCGGTTCCGATGCCTTCCCCCGACGCACCCAGGACGGTCCGCACGATGCCCACGCCTCCCGCTTCCGATACAGCCAACGCCCCGGTCGATGTCCTCATCCTGGGGGGCGGGCTCGCCGGTCTGACCCTCGCGCTGCAACTGCGCGACCGCGAGCCCACGTTGTCGGTGGCGGTGGTCGAGCGCAAATCGCACCCGGTACGCGAGGCGGCCCACAAGGTCGGCGAATCGACCGTCGAGATCGGCGCGCATTACTTCGCCGACGTGCTGGGACTGCGCGAGCATCTGGAGACCGAGCAGATCCGCAAGTTCGGCTTCCGCTTCTTCTTCTCCGAAGGTGCCGACCGCGTCGATCGCTGCACCGAAATGGGCGTGAGCCGCTTGATGCCCACGCCGTCGTGGCAGATCGATCGCGGCCGGTTCGAGAACCACCTGGGCGAGCGTGTGCGTGCCCGCGGTGTGCGTTTCGACGACGGGGCGATCGTGCGCGGCATCGACCTGGCCGACGATGATGGCGATCACGTCGTCCGTATCGAGCAGGACGGCACGGTGCGCGAGGTGCGCTGCCGTTGGGTCGTCGATGCCAGCGGACGCGCCGGCCTGCTCAAGCGCAAGCTCGGGTTGGCACAGGCCAACGACCACGACGCCAACGCGGTGTGGTGGCGCGTGGACGGCATCGTCGATCCCAACACGTGGTCGCAGGACACCCGCTGGCTGCAGCGCTGCGACCCGCCGGACCGCTGGCGCTCGACCAACCACATGTGCGGCCCGGGCTACTGGTTCTGGCTGATCCCGCTATCGTCTGGCGCGCATTCGCTGGGCATCGTCTGCGACGCGCAGATGCACCCGCTCGAGACGATGAACACCCACGCCAAGGCGATGGACTGGCTGCGCACCCACCAGCCGCAGGTGGCTGCCAGCCTTGATCGGACCGAGCACACGCTGCAGGACTTCCTGTTCCTGCGCCATTTTTCCCACGGCGTGAAGCAGGTGTTCTCCGGGCAGCGCTGGGCACTGACCGGCGAGGCGGGCCTGTTCCTCGATCCGTTCTACTCGCCGGGCAGCGACTTCATCGCGATCAGCAACACTTATATCTGCGACCTGATCGGCAAGTCGCATGCCGGCATGGACGTCAGCCGCCATGCCGAGCTGTACCAGCAGCTGTACTTCTCGTTCTACGAAAACACCCTCACGCTCTATCAGGACCAATACCCGCTGTTCGGCGATGCCCAGGTCATGCCGCTCAAGGTGATCTGGGACTACACCTACTATTGGGCGGTGCTGGCGCCCTTGTTCTTCGCCGACCGGCTGACCGATCTGGCGACGCTGGGTCGCCTGCGGCCGTCGTTCAATGAAGCCCGCGCGCTCAATCTGGCGCTGCAGCCGCTGCTGCGCGAATGGGGCGAACGCAACACCGGACGGCCGTCGCCGCAGACGCGCCTGCTCGACCAGTTCGGCATCGACTGGTTCCGCGAGATGAACCGGGCGCTGAGCGATACCCTCGACACCGATGCGTTCGTGGCTCGCGTTGGTGACAACGTCCTGCGCATGCGCCATCTCGCCGGCGAGATCCTGAGCCGCGCCCGCGCCGAGCACCCGCACATCGGCGATCACGGTCTGGACGCGCTGCTGACAGATACCGGCGATACGCCGGTCTCGCTCACCCCGCTCTGGTACGCCGACGCGGCCTGAAGCCGCCATCGTTCCCGCGCGCCCGGCGGGGACGTTGCTGCCGCGGCTCTGGCGAAGACTCGACGGCTTGCAGGCAGTCAGCGCGCCGGCGGCGGCGGAGGCAGCGGAGGCGGAGGCATGGAGCCCGGCGGCGGCGGATTGGCGACCCAGATCGCGATGCCGCTGGCGTACTTCTGCCGCGGGCTGATGTCCACGCCAACGCCCGCGGCCGAGAACGAGCGCCCACCACCGCGGCCCAGGCCGCCGCCGACACTGACGCCGCCGCTGCGCTCGCCATCGGCGGTGCCCTGGAACAGCACGCCGTTGGCGCCGAGCTTGGCGGCTTCGTTGCGCAGCTTCTGCAGCACCGAGTCGGTCTTGTTCTGCTCGCCGTAAGTCAGCGCGCCGCTGCTGGTGTTGAGGATCGCGATCTCTTCGTAGTGACCCGGCGGCGGCCCGTGGTAGATCCGGACCTGGGCCGGATCGATCGGTGCGCGCGGCGTGCCGGTGAGGACGTGGGAGCTGGCGCAGCCGGCGATCGCCGCCACGGCCAGCAGAAGCGAGAGGGTGCGAACGATGCGCATGGCGGTGCCTCGACTCGTGGGTGCCCGGATGGGCGCCGGCCGATCATCGCCCGCCCGACCTGAAGCCGGCGTGGATGGTGCCGGCTCAGCCGCCCTGCCCGATCCGGGCGCCGTCCACTGGATTGCGCAGCCAACGCTTGATATGCCAGGTCAGTGCGCGGAAATTCGCATTCATCTGAAAACAGCCGCTGGTCAGGCCGCCGCCGTGCCCCTGCATCACGCCGTTGAAGCCCGACACCCGCACGCCGTCCTCGTACAGCGCCCCGCGCACGCGCAACGTCTGGGTGTGCTCGATGAACCAGTTGCCGCTCCACAGCGCATCGACGATCTCGACCTTCAGCACGCGCCCTCGCATGTCGGCCAATGGCGCCTGCGCAGGCTCGGCGACCTTGCGCAGTTCGCGCACCAGCGCCTGGGTGAAGTTGCCATCGATGTCGCAGTGTTCGAGCAGTTCGGCGTCGATGTCGGCGCCCGCGACCACAGGCACCGGTACCTCGAGCCGCATCAGGTCGCGCGCATGGGCCGGCAACAAGGCCGTCGCCAGCAGGGCGGTCGACAGCAAGCTGGTCAACAGCAGGGGATGGCGCATGGGATCCTCCCGAGGGCGCCGTGGCGGCGCGGTCCAGTGTGCAAACGGCCCGGGGCGTGCATCGGGGTCACGCGCCGTGGCCGCGGCTCAGCCCATCGCGCCGTTGATGCCGATCACCTGGCCGTTGATGTAGCCGGCCGCATCCGAGCACAGGAAGCCGACCAGCGCGGCGACCTCGTCGGGCGTGCCCGCACGCCCCGCCGGCACGATCTGCTTGACCATCTCCTCGGGGAACGCGTCCTGCGTCATGCTGCCGGCAATCACGCCGGGCGCGACCACGTTGACGGCGATGCCGCGGCTGGCCATCTCGCGCGACAGCGACTTCGACGCACCATGCAAGGCCGCCTTCGCCGCGGCGTAGTTGGTCTGGCCGCGATTGCCGAGCACGGCCGCCACCGACGACACGCTGACGATGCGTCCCCAGCGCTTGCGCGCCATCGGCAGCAGCAGCGGCTGAGTGACGTGGAAGAACCCGTGCAGCGAGACGTCGATCACCCGCTTCCACTGCGCTTCGGACATGCCCGCCATCGGCGCGTCGTCATGGATGCCGGCGTTGTTGACCACGATCTGGATCGCGCCGGCCTCGAGCAGCGTTTCGAGTGCGCGGCGCGTGGCTTCGCCGTCGACGACATCAAAGACCACGGCTTCGGCGCTGCCGCCGGCCTCGACGATTGCGTCGACGACCGCCTGCGCCCGTGTGCGATTGCCATTGGCATGGACGATCACATGGTGGCCATCGGCGGCGAGACGCCGGCAGATCGCACCGCCGAGGTCGCCGCTACCGCCAGTGACGAGCGCGCGCTTGATTGACGTGTTCATGGAGCGATTCTAGCCTCGCCTTCGTGATGCGCTGAAGCGGGCGTCGCGGCGGCTGTGCCCTCCGCAACGGTCGCATGCGCTCTCACGTCCCCAGCATCACCGCCGCACGGCCCTCGGCCAACAGCACACCGTCGCAGCGGATGCGGAACGCGTATTGCTGGCTGTCGTCGGACTCGACCAGTACCTCGGCCACGCATTCCAGGTCGCCGGCCAGGTCGTCGATGCGGGCGACGTGCAGGTGCACGCCGCGCAGCGCGACCAGCATGCCCGGCCGGACCCGGCCACCGGACTGGCGCGCGCGCAGGCCACCGTGGACCGCCATCGCCTGCGCGCCGTATTCGCACAGATGCAGCGCGCGCAGCCGGCCGTCGCTACGCAGCGGATGGTCGGGCGCGCGATGACCGGCGCTGCGCAGCGTCACGCTGGCCGCGTCCCAGGCCACGACCGTGTCCCACAGACACATCGCGCCCTGGTGCGGGATCATCGAGGCGATCGCGTCGCGGTCGAATCCGGTCATGCGGTCGGCACCTGTTCCGAGCGTGCGGCCTCGATCGCGCCGCGATGGCGCGCGACCAGCAACGACAGCACAAAATTGAAGACCACGCCGAGCGCGACTGTGCTGCCGATCGCGCGCAGCACCGGAATCGACGACAGGCCCAGCAGGCTGAACACCAGCAGCGTCATCAGGGTGCAGACCACGATCGCGTGCAGCGTGCGGATCTGGTCGTCGCGGTCGTCACCGGCATGCTCGAAGAACAGCGCGTAATCCAGGCCGAGGCCGGCGGCGAGGATCAGCGCGACCAGGTGGAACAGCGTCAGTTCGACGCCGACCAGGCGGAGCACCGCGATCACGACCAGCAGCGTCAGCAGCGTCGGCAACAGCACCCGCCAGACGCGGCGCGGACTGCGCAGTGCGATCCAGACCGTGGCGATCAACAGCACCAGTGCGACCGCCATCGCGGCCACGACGCGGCCGCGGTACTCGACCACCAGCGATTCGGACGCGGCCTTCATGTCCAGCAGGCGCAGCTCGACGCCGGGGCTGCGCAGCTGGGCGTGAGCGGCAATGGCGGCGATCTCGGCAGGTTCGTCGAGGCCGCTGAGCGAGACCAGTGCGGTGCTGCGGTCGTCGCGCTCGAGCAGCAGGCCCGAGACCGCGGTCGCCAGCGGCGAACCGGCCAGATCCTCGCGGGTCAAGGGCGATGCGATCTTGGCGCGCGCGACATCGGCGACGAACGGCTCAAAGGCATCGTCGTTGAACGCCGAGCCGGCGAGCGCATCGGCGAGCATCGCGCGCAGTGCCGCAGTGTCAGGCAGCGCCGCCTGACGGGCGCGCTGCAGCTCGGCACTGGGCAGGTAGCGCGCGGCCATGTCGTAACTGTCGAGCCGTCCGCTGGCGATCAGCGCATCGAGTTCCGGGCGCAGCGCGGCGGTCGCCGCCAGCGCCGCGTCGCGCTCACGCGCCTGCGCGACCAGGACAAACCGCACGTCGGGCGCCCCCAGCTCGGCGCGCAGTTCCGCATCGCGCTGCATCGACGCCGCATCGACCGGGGTCAGCTTGGACAGGTCGTTCTGCCAGACCTCGCCCGGCGCGAACGCGATCGCCAGCCCCGAGGCCAACGCGAGGACGGCCAGCGACCACTTCGGCCGCGGCAGCGTCTCGATCCAGTGCCACAGCCGTTGCAGCCGCAGCGACGCGGCGATGTCGGGCGGCGACGGGTCGACCAGGCCCGGCAGCAGGTAGCGCGTGGTCAACGCAGCCACCACCAGCGCCGCGATCGTGAATACCGCCAACTGGCGCAGGCCATCGACGCCGGAGAACAGGAACGTCGCGTAGGCGATACAGGTGGCGATCACGCCGGTCGACAGCGCCGGCCACAGGCCGCGCACGTTACGCCACGGCGACAGGCCGGCACGCTGGTGACTGAAGAAGTGGATCGGATAGTCCTGCACGACGCCGATCAGGGTGAAGCCGAAGGCGATCGTGATGCCATGCACGCCGCCGGGAAACAGCAGCGCGACGGCGGTCAGGCCGGCGATGCCGGCGCTCGCCAGCGGCAACACGCCCAGCAGCGGCATCTTCCAACTGCGATAGGCGATCAACAGCAACACGATCAGGCCCAGGGTGTCGACCAGGCCGATGCGCTGCGCCTCGGTCTGGGTCCGGCTGCCGATGTCGACCGAGAACGCACCGGGACCGACGACTTCAAGCCTGGCCGCGCTGCCGCGGGCCTGCTCGGCGAAGGTCTCGCGGATCGTGCCGACGGCATCGAGCTGCCCGGTCGGGTCAAAGCCGGCGGCGCGGGTCTCCACCAGCAACAGCGCATGGGTGCCGGCGCGGTCGAACCAGACCTCGTGCAGCCGCTGCGGGGCGCCGGCCGGTTGCCAGGCCTCGGCCAGGGCCAGGACCTCGAGGGTGGGATCGGCGGGCAGCAGCGGCTCGACGAGCCCGGCGGCCGGCGAGCCGAGATCCTGCAGGCGCGCATCGAGCGCATCGCGCAGGGCGTCGGCATCCAGCGGCGCGGCGTCGAAGGAATCGGTCAGCAGATAGCGGTAGGGCAGCAGGCGCTCGGGGAAGGCATCCAGCCCGGCCTCGCCGCCGTTGGTGACCAGCGTGAAGCGCGCATCGCCGGCCAGCGCATCGTGCAGTGCGCGCGAGCGTGCGGCCAAGGCTTCGGGCGCTTCGCCCGAGATCGCCAGCATCAGCAGCCGTGAGCCCGGCCCGTCGCCGAGCTCGTCGATCAGCAGCCGCTGCTCGGGTGTGCGTGCATCGGGCAGGAAGCGGCGCAGGTCGCCGCTGAACTCCAGCGCCTGCCCGGCCCCCCAGCTCAGCGCGGCCAGCGCCAGCAGCCAGGCGGCGGCCAGGCCCAGCCGCAGGCGCGGCCGCTGCAGCAGCCGCTCGCGAAAACCCCGCCCCCTGCTCAACGCGGCACGTCGTGGCACAGCCGCCGCGCGGCCTCGGGCGAATCGACCGCCGCGGCATCGCCCGCGGCTCCGCCCAGCAGCGTCGGCTGGGGATCGCCTTGCTTGGGCTGGGTCTCGATGCAGCGCAGCTCGGCATCGCGGCCACGCAGCACGATCGCGGTCAGCCGGCTGGCGGCGCGCGGATCGCGCGGCGTCAGTCGCAAGGTCCAGTCGGCAGGCACGCCATCGGCCTGAAGCGCGTACAGCGCCTCGAGCGCTTTGCGGTCGCCGGCGAGCAGTGCGCCGAAGCTGTCCTGCAGCGCCGCCAGCTCGGGCACGCGCGCCAGCGAGAACGTGCGCGGCGCGCGCCCTTCGCGCGCGATCGTCGCCTCGCCGGCGCGGATCGTCGTGGTTTCGGCGTAGGGGCTACGGACCTCACGTACCAGCGTGCCGGCATCGGGGCGGCGGTACTCGCCGACCAGAGCGAGCGGCCGTTTGAGCATCGAGGACGTGCGCAATTCGACGAACGGCGTCGCGCTCGGCCCGGACTGGGTCAGCCGCTGCAGGATCCAGTCGGCATCGACGCTGCGCGGTGCGACGGCGGCCGGCGCCGGCACGCGATCGCGCGATTGACCGGCGCGCAGCGGGGCGTCAGCGGTCTGCGCCGCGCTCCAGGTCGGAGCCAGGCACAGCATCGTCAGCAGCAGGCAACACGCCCGCCACCGAAGCGCGAGCGTCGCGTTTCCAGAAGTCATAGAAATTGAACCAGTTGTAGGGAGCGCTGCGCGCATGATGCTCCAGACGCGCGGCGTAACGGCAGATGAGTGCGGCCACGCCGCGCATGCGTTCGCGCCGCGGCAGATCGACGCCTTCGCTGAAGGGCTCGAACACCAGGTCGTAGCGGTTGCCGCCGCGGTACAGGCCGAAGGCCAGCATCACCGGCACTTTCAGCACCGAGGCGAGCAGCCAGGGCGCGATCGGAAATGGCGCCGGCGCACCGAAGAACGGCACCTCGAGCGTCGCACCGCCCTCCTGGCTGCGATCGACCAGCAGCGCGACCATCGCGCCTTGGGTCAGCGCGTCCTGGATCGCCAGCGCGACCGTGGGACCATCGGCGCCGGCATCGATCACAGTGGCGGCGACCTCCGGATTGAGCGCCTCGAGCAGTTCGGTCACCGCACGGCCATGCGCGCGGTCGAGCACGACGCGGATCGGCGTGTCGGGACGTTGGCGCGCGAGCACGCGCAGCACCTCGAAGCTGCCCAGGTGCGAGCCGAACAGCAGCACGCCGCGTCCGGCTTCGAGATGCCGGTGCAGCGTCGGCAAGCCCTCTGTGCGCACGTCGAACCGGCGCGTGGACTCGCTGAGCAGATAGATCCGGTCCAGGATCGTCGCGGCGAAGGTATGGATATGGCGCGCGACCTCGCCCAGCGTCGCGGGACGGCCGAACACCCGCGAGAGGTAGGCCCGCGAGTCGCGTCGCTCCGCGCCCCGACGCAGCAGGAAGTACAGCGTGATCGGATACAGGAGCGCGCGCGCCGGCGTGCGCCCACAGCATCTGCCGATGTTCCGGATCAGCGACAGCGCGAACCGCCCGCCGCCTTCGCGGCGGTGCTTCCACTCGCTGCTCATGCCGATGCCGGGCTCGCCGTGGCGATCTCGCCCGACGCCAGCAGCGTGCCGTCGCGCTCGACCCGGAACCGCCAGCGCGGCACCCCACCGGCGATCGGCTCGAGTCCGATCGTCGCGGTCTGCTCGGGCAGCAACGGCTGCACGAACTTCACCTGCGGCAGGCGCAGCGCGCCCAGCGGGCCATGCCGCGCTTCGATCGCCGCGACCACGCGGTCGAGGATCACCACGCCCGGCACCACCGGCCGGCCGGGGAAATGGCCGGGCAGGCAGGGATGCGTTGCCTCGACGACGAGCGCGTCAGCCAGCACCTCAGCGCTCCAGCATCGTGGCAACCGCGGCCTGGGCTTGCTGCGCCACCGCCTGGCGGCCGGCGGCGCCGGTGCGGCCGGCGACCGGGATCGGCTGCCCGACCACGGCGCGCATCGGCCCGCGGCGCACACGGAAGAACCCCTGCACCGGCAGCACCGCGCCAGTGCCATGCAGCGCGATCGGCAGCACGTCGACGCCGGCATCGATCGCCGCCTGGAACGAGCCGGACTTGAATTCGCCGAGCCGGCCATCACGCGAGCGTGTGCCCTCCGGAAACAGGCACAGCGTATGGCCCGCCCCCAGCACCTGGGCGACCTGACGTCGCAACTGCGGGCCGGCGCGGCGGTCGTCGCGGCTGATGAACAGCATGCCGGTCGCGCGGGCGTAGAGATTGAGGAACGGGACCCGCCGCATTTCCTCCTTGAGCAGGAAGCGCAGCGGCACCGGCACGGCCATGAACAATACGCAGATGTCGAGCAGCGACTCGTGGTTGGCGACCACCAGATACGGCCGCGACCAGTCGACCGCATCGGCGCCTTCGACCGTCAACCCGCCAGCCGGCCCGATCAGACCCGGCGCCCAGCGCGTGCGCGCCATGTCCAGCGCCAGCCCGCTGCGTCCGGTGACCGCCTGCACACACAGGGCCACGCTGATCCAGCCCGCCGTCCAGAGCAGGGTGAACAGGAACTGCAGCGCATTCAACGCGAGCATCGGCAGGGCGGTGAAGGTCGCCGCTCCGGTCTCGGCGCGGGTCTGTCGGTATTCCATTGAGGCGCTAGGATACGGGGATCGCGCCCGGACTGCGCGTGCCCACCGGGTTCAGCGCAGCAGGTCGCGCCAGAACACCGGCCCCAGCCCCACGAGCTTGCGCAGAAAATCCGCGAAACTGTGGTAGCGGCCGGGGAAGCGCCGCTTGCGGACCATGAACTCGAGCGCAAAGAAGCCGCCGATGACCCCATAGTTGAGCAGATTGGCGAACCAGGACCACTGCTCGGGGGTGATCGTCCAGGGTGAGGCGATCCCCAGGCGCTCGAGCAACCCGCCGGGGCTCGCCACGAGCGCCAATCCCAGGTTGGCCGCAGCCATCACCACCAGCACCGCCGCCCACGCCGCGGTCAGGCCGCGGGTGTAGCGTCGCAGGTCGGGTGCGATGTCCTGCGGATCGCCGCCTTCGATCCCGGCCACGATCCGGGTGATCAGCGGCTCGACGCCGGGGCGCAGGGTGCGCGCGAAGATCCAGGCGATCGCCAGCACGAACACCACCGGCACCAGCAGCAGCGGCAACGCGGCCTGGCCCGACTCGTACAGTGCGAACGCACCCCAGCCAGCCAGCGGCAGCGCCACGAACGCCCACAGCCGGCGGTGCAGCAGCGGCTCGACCAGCAGCATCGCGATCAACAGGCCCAGCGCGGCGAGCGCGCAGCCATCGTGCTGCCACAGGCTGGCCAGGTGAGCCAGGACCGCGTAGCCCAGGGCCAGCAGCAGTTGCAGCAGGGCGATCAAGTGGTGCGGTGCTGCTCGACGTGCGCCGACAGCGCCCGCAGCGAGGCGAAGATCTTGCGGTTCTCGTCATTGTCCGAGCGCAGCTGGAAGCCGTAGCGCTTGCTCACTGCCAGCGCCAGCTCCAGCGCGTCGATCGAGTCCAGGCCCAGCCCGGCATTGAACAGCGGCGCCTCGGGATCGATGTCGCCGGGCTGGACATCCTCCAGGTTCAGGCTTTCGACCAGCAACTGCGCGAGCGCGTGCTCGGCCTCGGTTTGTGCGGACATGCGGTGTTCCATCGGTGGGCAGGTCGCCACGATCCGGCATCGGGCCTGGCCGCGCAAGCGCCCGGTGCCGCCCCCCCTGCCGACAGCGGTCCACCGGCCTTCCGCTATGATGCGCGCCTGCTCTGGCCGACCGCTGTTTCCCTGGATGACCCCCGCCCCGACCGTTGCCACCGATGCTCCCGCTCTGCAGGCCGACGTGGTGATCATCGGCGGCGGGCCGGCCGGCAGCACCGCGGCGGCCTTGCTCGCGCGTGCTGGTCACCAAGTGGTCGTGCTGGAGAAGGACGCCCATCCCCGGTTCCACATCGGTGAGTCGCTGTTGCCGATGAACATGCCGATCCTCGAAGAACTGGGTGTGCTCGACCAGGTCCGCGCGATCGGCGTGCACAAGGCCGGCGCCGACTTTCCGCTGCCCGGCGAGGCCAAGAGCCATGTATTCCGCTTCACCCGCACGCTCACGCCCGGCCCCGATGCCGCCGTGCACGTGCGCCGTGACCAGTTCGACCAGGTGCTGTTCGAGCACGCGCGCGCCTGTGGCGCGGACATGCACGAGTGCACGCGCGTGGTGCACGTGGCATTCGGCGCGGACGGCCGGCCCGAACGCGTGGATGCAATCAAAGCCGATGGCAGCACGCTGGCGCTGCGGCCGCGCTACCTGATCGACGCCAGCGGCCGCGATACCGTGGTGGCGGCGCAGCGCCGGCTCAAGCGCAAGAATCCGACGCACCAGTCGGCGGCGCTGTTCAGCCATTTCCGCGGCGTGGCCCGCCAGCCCGGCATCGATGCCGGCAACATCACGATCGCGCGCTTCGAGCATGGCTGGTTCTGGCTCATCCCGCTGCCCGACGATGTGATGAGCGTAGGCGCGGTGTGCTTGCCCGAGTACTTGCGCCAGCGCAGCGCCGACGGCGGCCGCATCGACAACGAGACGCTGCTGATGCGCACGCTGGAAGCCAACCCGGCCGTGCGCGCGCGCATGCACGGCGCCGAGCGCATCGCCCCGGTCCACGCCACCGGCAACTACTCGTATGCCGCCACGCGTATGGCCGGGCCGGGCTGGATCCTGATCGGCGATGCCTACGCGTTCGTCGACCCGATCTTTTCGTCGGGCGTGTTTTTGGCCATGGACAGCGCCCGGCAGGCCGCGGCACTGGTCGATGCGTCGCTGCGCGCGCCGGCACGCGAGGCCAGGCTGCAGCGCGCGATGCAGGCCCGGCTCGACCGTGGCCTGCGACACTTCACGTGGTTCATCTATCGCTTCAACACGCCGGTCATGCAGCGGCTGTTCTCGGCGCCCCGCAACGATCTGCAACTGGAGCAGGCGGTGATCTCGATGCTGGCCGGAGACGTTTTCGACAATGCGGCGGTGCGCTGGCGCCTGTACGTATTCCGCATGATCTATGCGCTCAATGCGATCGCGATCGCACCTCGGGCACTGCGCGGCTGGCGCACGCGACGCCGCCAGGCCCGCGTCACCTTCCGCGGCGACACGCTGCACGGCGGTAACCCGTGAGCCGCCCTGCCCCGGTGACGCCGCATCCGCTGCCGCGGCTGCGCGTGGAGTACGTGCACGGGCAGGACCCGGCGCAACTGCTCGCCCAGCCCGACGTACTCGCGGCATTTGGATTCGGCGACGACGCGCCCAGGATCGACGATCCGCGCTGGCTGCGCGTGCCGTTGCAGCCGCATGGCGCTGCGCCGATCGAGGTCTGGCACGCGCATGCGCCAGTGCACAGCGGCCGCGACGGCGAGATCGCCTGGTCGAGCGACGGCGCGTTGCTGTTCGGCGCGATCGAGGTCGACGAGCCTGCCGGCCACACCGGCGAGGGCGATCACAGCGGCATCGCACTGGCGGCCGAGCATGCCTACCGGCAACTCACGCGCTTCGTCGAAGCCGGCGACCACCCGCATCTTCTGCGGATCTGGAACTACCTCGATGCGATCACGCTGGGCGACGGGGACACCGAGCGCTATCGCCAGTTCTGCGTCGGCCGCGCCCGCGGCCTGGGCGATTTCGACACCTCGCACCTGCCGGCCGCGACCGCGATCGGCCGCTGCGACGCGGCGCGCACGATCCAGATCTACTGGCTGGCCGCGCGCCTGCCTGGCACGCCGGTGGAGAATCCGCGCCAGGTCAGCGCCTACCGCTATCCGCGCCAATACGGGCCGCAGGCGCCCAGCTTCGCCCGCGCGATGCTGCCGCCCGAGGGCAGCCCGATGCCGTTGATGCTCTCGGGCACGGCCAGCGTGGTCGGGCACGCCTCGCTGCACGAGGGCGAACTGCTGGCCCAGCTCGATGAGACCTTCACCAATTTCGACGCGCTGATCGCCTCGGCGCGCGCGCGTCGGCCCAGTCTGCCGGACGCCTTCGGTGCAGGATCGCGGCTGAAGGTCTATGTGCGCGATGCCGAGGACCTGCCGATCGTGGCCGACGCCCTCGATGCCCGCTTCGGCGATGACGTGCCGCGGGTCCTGCTGCACGCGGCGATCTGCCGGCGCGAGCTGGCGGTGGAGATCGACGGCGTCCACGACCTCGGCTGAGCGGGCCTCGCCGTCGCGCGTCCACACCGCGCCCTGCGACCCGGCGTCGCAGGGTACAGCGCCAGTGGCGGCGTAGAATCGCCGGATGATCAGACTCGATACCCGCATGCGGCGGATGCGCCGCGACGATTTCTCGCGCCGATTGATGCGCGAATCCACGCTCACCGCCGACGACCTGATCTACCCGGTCTTCGTGCACGAAGCCAACGGGCGCGCCGCGGTGCCGTCGATGCCCGGTGTCGAGCGCCTGTCGATCGATGAACTGCTGCGCGTGGCCGAAGTCGCGAGCGAACTGCGCGTGCCCGCGCTGGCGCTGTTCCCGGTTACCGCGCCGGAGGCCAAGTCGCTCGACGCCGCCGCTGCCTGGGACGATGCAGGCCTGTGCCAGCGCGCGGTGCGTGCGCTCAAGGCACGCTTTCCGGAGCTGGGCGTGATCACCGACGTCGCGCTCGACCCCTACACCACCCACGGCCAGGACGGGATCATCGACGAGGCCGGTTACGTGCTCAACGACGTGACCGTCGAGGCACTGGTGCGCCAGGCGCTGTCGCATGCGCACGCCGGCGCCGACATCGTCGCGCCCAGCGACATGATGGACGGACGCATTGGTGCGATCCGTGCCGCGTTCGAAGCCGACGCGCATGTGCATGTGCGCATCCTCGCCTACGCCGCCAAGTACGCGAGCGCGTTCTACGGCCCGTTCCGCGATGCGGTCGGCTCGGCCGGCGCGCTGGGCAAGGCCGACAAGGCGACCTACCAGATGGACCCGGGCAACTCGGACGAAGCGATGCGCGAGATCGCGCAGGACCTCGACGAGGGCGCGGACATGATCATGGTCAAGCCCGGCATGCCGTACCTGGACATCGTGCGCCGCGCCAAGACCGAGTTCGCCGTGCCGGTGTTCGCCTATCAGGTCAGCGGCGAGTACGCGATGCTCAAGGCGGCAGCCGCCAACGGCTGGCTCGACGAGCGCAAGTGCGCGCTCGAATCATTGCTGGGTTTCAAGCGCGCGGGCGCCGACGGCGTGCTGACGTACTTCGCCCTCGACGCCGCCCGCTGGCTGCGCGAGGGCTGAGCCGCCGCGCCGGTCTCCCCACGGACGGCGAATCGCGCGCGGTTCCGCCCTCGGCCCTTCCGCACGCGGGCGAGGTGAACTGCGCGCTGCGCCGCTTCGCACCTTCCCCCGCGATGCGGGGCATTGCGCCCTTCACGGGTGGAAGGCTGGGATGGGGGCGCTGTCCCGTGGCAGGCCCGTGCCCCCACCCGACACGCGTTGCGTGTCGACCTCCCCCGCAATGCGGGGGAGGTGAACTGCACGCTGTGCTGCTTCGCACCTTCCACCATTACGGGGCACTGCGCCTTTCACGGGTGAAAGGCTGGGATGGGGGCGCTTTCCGGCGCGAGTTCCGTGCCCCCATCCGACCCGCTGGGCGCGTCGACCTCCCCCGCAGTGCGGGGGAGGTGCCAAACGCGTGGCTTCAGTTGGCCTGGCGGGCCACCGCAACCGGAAGCGTCAGCGCGGTGCGCTGCGGACCCAGCGCGCCGCCGACCGGCTCGAGCGTGACCTCACCGAAGCGCCAGCTGCCGTCGGCCGGCAGGCTGCGCGCATCGACCGTGATGCGCAGGCTGACGCTGGCACCGGCCGGCACCCGCAGCTGCGACGGCACGGCCGTCGCCGTGACGCCGGCAACGCGCACCCGCCAGGTCGAGGCCTGGGCATGCGGATTGCGGAAGGTGCGCACGAAGCTGCAGCTGGTCTGGCAGTTGCGGTTGGCCAGGCCCGGCTGGTTGAGATTGGCGACATCGCCGCCCTGCGCCGGGTTGGCCGCCAGGTAGCGCGCGCCGGTCTCATGCATCAACAGCCCGGCCTCGGCCGCGCGGTCGACGCGGATGCGGCCGCTGCCGCGATCGAACGGCGTGCCGGGCGTGACCTGGTCCTCGGTGTACACCAGGGTCTTGGCGGTCAGCGCCAGCGCCGACTTGATCTCGGGCACCGACCAGTCCTGCCGCGCCTGGCGCAGCAGCGCGGCGGCACCGGCATGGTGCGGCGAGGCCATCGACGTGCCGTTCATCAGGCCCAACGCGTTCTCGTAGCCGGTGATGGTCTCGCCGGCCACCGTGGCCAGGATCGACACGCCGGGCGCGACCACGTCGGGCTTGAGCAGGTTGAAGGTCCCGGCCGGTCCGCGCGAGCTGAAGTCGCCGAGCGCGTCGGGCACATTGGGGGTGGGCAGCGGCGGGTAGCCGATGCCGGCGGTCGCGTTGGGCCGCGTTGCAGCGAAATCGCGCAACGCATTGCCCTCGGCCTGGGTCACCGAGAACACCGGCACGGTCGCACCGGGCACGGACGGGATCAGACCGCCCGCCGCGTTGTTGGCGATCAGCACCGCGACCGCACCGGCTGCGGCTGCGTTCGCGGCCTTGTCGGAGAACGCGCAGCTGCCGCGGCGCACGACCGCGATCGCGTTCTGGAACGTGCCTGCAGCATAGGCGCTGCAGCCGTCCGTGCCCCCGTCGATCCCGGCGCTGATCCGTAGGCGCGTGGTGCCGGGAATGCTGGCGGTGTGCGGCGTGCCGCCGGTGCCTTCGGTCAGCAGGATCAGCGACAGCGGCTCGGGCACCGGCGCCGGACCCGTGACCTGCAATGCGGACGCGAAGCCGCCGCGGCCGTGCTGCGCCGCGCCGGTCGAGGCGACCCAGGGCTCGAGGTGGCCCATGCTGTTGGCGGCCGGACCGCTGTTGCCGGCCGAGGCCGCGACGTAGATGCCGGCCTCGGTGGCCGACAGGAACGCCAGCGAGACCGCTTCGCTCCATGGCTGGCCACCACCGCCGATCGAGTAGTTGATGACGTCGACGATGCCGTCGGCGAGCGCCTGCTCGACCGCGGCCACCGCCGAGACATTCGGGCACAGGCCCAGGCCGTCCGACAGTCGGGTGTAGCAGATGTCGAACGCAACGATGTTCGCGCGTGGCGCCACCCCGGAGATCGCACGCGAGTTGCCGCTGAAGACCACGTTGCGGCGGTTGCCGGCGACGGTGGAGGCCACATGGCTGCCGTGGCTGTTGGTGTCGCCGAAGCCGGGCTCCTCGCGGATGCCCTCGCGGCCGCAGGTCAGCCCCGGCGCCTCGCAGACGAAGTCGTAGCCGCCGATCAGCTTGTCGTTGCAGCGGCCGGCATCGATGCCGCCGGGCGCGCAGGTGCCCAGATACGTGCCGCTACTGAGCGGATTGATGTGGACGTAGCCGTCGACCGGGTCGACCGCCGAGAACGAGGGCGAGCCGAAGTTGATGCCCGAATCGAGGATGCCGACCACCACGCCCTCGCCCTGCAGCGCGCCCAGGCCGCCGATCGCCCCGTTCCACAAGGCCGGTGCGCCGATCAGACCGGGCCCGGTGTCGGTGTCGAGTGCGTACTCGCGATAGGGCTCGACGAAGCGCACGTCGCTGCGCGCGGCGACCTTCGCCGCCTCGGCGGGCGCCAACTCGACGACGAGGCCGTTGATCGCATGCTGCATCCGGCGCTCGACCCGTAGCGAGCGGCCCAGATCCAGCGCGATGTCGCTTTCGACTTCGCGCTGCCGCCGCTGCAGATAGCCGACGTAGCTGCGCGCCGGGGCACTGCGCACGTCCAAGCGCTGGCCCTCGCGGCGCTTGGCCGGCGCTGCCAGCCCCGCGACGCCGCCGGTGTAGCCGGCCAGGGCCGGATCGTCTAGGACCACGATGTAGCGCCCCGGGCCTTGTGCGGCCGGTGCGGGCGATCCGCCGCGTGGCGTGGCGGCAGAGGCGACCGGGGCCGTGCCCAGCAGCGCGCCTACGCCCTGACGGGCCGATTGCAGCGCCTGCCGGGCCGCGGGTTCGGCGCCGGGAATGACGGTACTTGCGGCGGCGACGGCAACGACGCCGAGCAGGACCGAAGCCCCGCCAAGTATGTGGATACGTGACATGCGAAAACTCCCCTTTTCAGATGACGGTGATTCACCGGTGACATGCCCGACGCGCACGGCATGGCTGCCGTCCCCGCCCGACCCTCTCGATGCCGCCGCGCCCCCTGGCTCGCTGCGTCCCCCTGCTTGCGCTTCCGTGTATACCGCGTCCTGGCCGTGGCCGCATCCTGCACTGCGGCTGATTCGTCCCGGCGCGCGCCTGCCAAGGCCGATGGCATGCCCTAGACTCGTCACGCGCCGGACCGGCGCGCCGCCTGCCCGAGTCGCCCGATGCCCAGCCCCCGCTACGCCGTGTTTGGCCATCCCATCGCCCATTCGCTGTCGCCGCAGATCCATGCCGCGTTCGGGCAGCAGACCGGCATCGCGATCGATTACACCGCGATCGATGCCGCGCCCTCGGCCTTCGCCGAGGCGGTGACGGCCTTCGCGACATCGGGCGGCGCCGGCGCCAACGTCACGCTGCCGCTGAAAGAGGCGGCGTTCGCATTGGCCGACACCCATTCCGAACGCGCGCAGCGCGTGGGCGCGGTCAATACGCTGGTGCGCCGCGGCACGAGCTGGCATGGCGACAACACCGACGGTGCTGGCCTGGTCCGCGACCTGACCGATCGCCACGGCCTCGACCTGCGCGGGCGGCGGACGTTGCTGATCGGCGCCGGCGGCTCGGCGCGCGGTGTCGCCGGCGCGCTGCTGGAGGCCGGTGTCGACGGCCTGACGATCGTCAACCGCACGCCCGAGCGCGCCGACGCGCTGGCCGATGCGCTCGGCGAGCCAGGCCGGGTGCATCCGCGTTACCTCGAACGCGTCGGCGAGTCGGGCGAGTTCGATCTGATCGTCAATGCCACCTCTGCCGGACGCAACGGCAGCTTCCCGGCGCTGCCGCGCGCGCTGGTGGGCATGCGCACCGCCGCGGTCGACCTCAACTACGGCGAGGCGTCGGTGCCGTTCCTGGCCTGGGCGCGCGCCCACGGCGTGCGCGATGCGATCGACGGCCTGGGCATGCTGGTCGAGCAGGCGGCCGAGAGCTTCGCGCTCTGGCACGGCGTGCGCCCGGAGACCGATCCGGTGTTCGCGCTGCTGCAGGCGCGCAACGTCGCGCTGGTCAGCGCGGACTAAGGGCCGCGACGATGGATGCCCATGCCGTGTTGGCGGCAGTGCTCACGCAAGTGCCGGCCCGCCTGCCGCTGCTGATCGCGCTCGGTGTCGCGCTCACGCTCGTGCTGCAGAAACGCGCGGACGATCCGCTGGCCGTGCGGCTGGCGGCCTGGGGGTTCGGCGTCATGCTGACCGGCCAGTTGCTCGCGGCGGTGACCTACCCGCTGCTGCAGGCCTATGCGGTCAGTATTGCGCTATCGGCCGCGGCGACGGGCCTGTTCTTCGGCGTGATCGGCATCAGCCTATCGATGATCGAGGCGACGGGCCTGATCCTGCTGGCACTGGCGGTCGTGCGCCGGCGCCGCTGATGCTGCGCGCGATGGACTGTCGTCCGGCCTGCGCGGCGTGCTGTATCGCGCCGTCGATCACCTCGCCGATTCCCGGCATGCCCGACGGCAAGCCGGCCGGCGTGGCGTGCGTGCAGCTCGACGAAGCGCTGCGCTGCCGGCTGTTCGGCCGCCCCGAGCGGCCCGCGTTCTGCGGCTCGCTGCGCCCGGCGCAGGACATGTGCGGGACATCGCGGAGCGTCGCCTTCGCCCTGCTCGAGCAGATGGAACAGGCGACGGCGCCGTAAGCGGTCAGCGGTAGCGCGCCTCGAGCAGGTCGAGGTCGCGAACCAGCCGACGGGCGATCTCGTCGGAGATCCGGCGATGGCGGGCAAGGCCATAGATACATTCGCGCTCGGCCGCAACGGCCGCGATACGCAGCGCGCGCTCGGCATCGTCGGCGCGGCGCAGTTCCTCGGCGTCGATGCCGCCGCCTGCCTCGCGGCGCAGCCGGTCCTGGTACAGCGCCATGACCCGCACCGCGGCGCTGGCGTAGAGGTCGGGATCGGATTTGGCGCCCGGCAACGCATGCTGCGCGCGCTCCACGGCCGCCACCGCGGCGACCGCGCCCTCGTGCCGGGCCAGGTCCATCTCGCGGTCGCCCTCGCCCTCGACCGGCGCGGTGAGCCCGCGCAGCAGCCGCGGCAAGACCAGGCTGCCGAGCAGCAGGGAGATCAGGATCACCGCCGCCGCCAGGAAGATCGCCAGATCGCGCGCCGGGAACGGCGAGCCGTCGTACAGCGCCAGCGGCAGCGTCAGCACGCCCGCCAGCGTGATCGCCCCGCGCACGCCGGCCAGCGACATCGCCGCCACCAGCCGCCATTCGGGCAGCCGCCGCCGCGCACCGCTGCGCGACAGCGCGATGCGCAACGTCACCCACACCCAGGCGAAGCGCAGCGCGAACAGGCCGGCGTAGATCGCCAGCACGTAGACCACCAGCCACCACGGCGTGACGTGGCCGGCCTCGCGCACTGTACTCACCGCGCGGTCGACGATCCACGGCAACTGCTCGCCCAGCAGCACGAAGATGATGCCGTTGAGCGAGAACTGCACCGTGTCCCAGACGGCGGCGCGCTGCACCCGAGTCGTGGCCAGGGCGCGGCCGCTGAGCTCGACATAGCTCATCGTGATGCCGGCCGCGACCGCGGCAAGGATGCCCGAGGCGCCGATCTGCTCGGCCAGCAAGTAGGCGCCGAACGGCGTCAGCAGGCTGATCAGGATCGGCGTGCCCGCCTCCTCGCCGAACACGCGTGAGACCAGCGCATGCCCGCGATTGATCGCGATGGTCAGCGCCGCGCCGACCGCGACCCCGGCCAGGGCCACCCACAGGAAGGTCAGCGAGGCCGACAGCAGCGAGAAGCCGCCGGTCAGCGCCGCGGCCACCGCGAAGCGGAAGCACACCAGGCCCGAGGCGTCGTTGAGCAGCGACTCGCCCTCCAGGATGTGCATGACGCGCGACGGAATCGGCGCACGCGCGGCGATCGACGACACCGCCACGGGGTCGGTCGGCGACAGGATAGCGGCCAGCGCGAACGCCACCGCCAGCGGCATCGCCGGGATCATCCAGTGGATCAGCAGGCCGGCGCCGAGCACGGTGAACACCACCAGCCCCAGCGCCAGCTGCAGGATCACGCCGCGGTCGCGGAACAGGCCGCTCTTGGGAATCCGCCAGCCGTCGAGGAACAGCAGCGGCGGCAGGAACAGCACGAAGAACAGGTGCGGATCGAGCGTGACGCCCCGCCCGAACACTCCCGCGATCGTCGCACCCAATGCGATCTGCACCACCGGCAACGGCAGCGGCAGCCAGCGCTGCAGCACGCGAGTCAGGTAACCGCTGACGACGACGGCCAGCAGCATCACCAGGACGACTTCGATCGAATGCATGGGGCGGTCAGCGGCACGCGGCGTGGGAGTCCTCCACGATAACGCTGTCCGTCCATCGCGGGGAGCGCATCGCGTGCGTGCCTTTGTCTCGATATAGCCCGCGTGCATGCACAGGCTGCGGGCAACCTGGCAGCTGGTCCGTTCAAGAACGCGCCTACCTCCGAAGCGTTGAGGCGCGACTTCGGTGCGCCCCGGACCGCCGGCCGGACGCCACGCACTTTCGCTCAAGAAAAACCGGGGTCAGAGTGCAATTTCGCGTCGCGAAATTGCACTCTGACCCCGGTTCCTGCCGAGGAGCGAAGCCGTCGACGACATCGCGCAACGTCGCGAGCCCCTAGAATCGGATGCCCCCACGCCGCTGTGCCCGACGATGACCAATCCGCTGCTCGACTTCTCCGGCCTGCCCCATTTCGACGCCATCGCACCGGCGCACGTGCAGCCAGCCATCGATGCGCTCGTCGCCGAGGCCGAGGCGGCGCTGGCCGTCGCCGGTCGGACCCAGCCGGTGGGCTGGGAGCAAGTCGTCGTCCCGCTCGAAGATGCGACCGAGCGGCTGGGACGCGCCTGGAACCAGGTCTCGCATCTGAACGCCGTGGTCAACACCCCCGAACTGCGCGCCGCCTACAACGCCGCGCTGCCGAAGGTGACCGCCTTCTTCAATGCCCTTGCCCAGGACGAGGCGCTGTACGCCCAGTACCGGCGTCTGTCCGACGAGGCCGATGCGCTCGGCCTCGATCCGCTGCGCCGGCGGGTGATCGCCCATGCGCTGCGCGACTTCCGCCTCGGCGGTGCCGCGCTCGACGCCGAGGGCAAGGCGCGGCTGTCGAAGGTTCGCCAAGAACTCGCCGCGCTGTCGGCGCAGTTCTCCGAGCACGTGCTCGATGCGACCGATGCGTTCTCGCTGCATATCGACGATGCCGCGCGGCTGGCCGGACTGCCCGACGATGTCGTTGCCGCAGCGCGCGCGACCGCCGAGAAAGCCGGCCAGTCCGGTTGGACGCTCACGCTGCAGATGCCCTGCTATCTGCCGGTGCAGACCTACGCCGAGGATCGCGCGCTGCGCGAGACGCTGTACCGCGCCTACGGCCTGCGCGCGTCCGAGGCCGGGCCCGCCGAGCGCGACAACGGCCCGTTGATCGCCCGGATCCTGACGCTGCGCGCCGAGCAGGCCGCGTTGCTGGGCTTTGAGGACTACGCCAGCCTATCGCTGGCGACCAAGATGGCGACCTCGCCGGACGACGTGCTCGGCTTTCTGCGCGACCTCGCGGCACGTGCCCGCCCGCATGCCGAGCACGACCGCGACGCGCTCGAGACGTTCGCGCGCGACACGCTGGGCCTGGACGCGCTGCAGCCCTGGGACGTCGCCTTCGCCGCCGAGCGCCTGCGCCAGGCGCGCTACGACTACTCGGCGCAGACGGTCAAACAGTACTTCACCCAAGACCGCGTGCTCGCCGGCCTGTTCGATCTGATCCACGCGCTCTACGGCCTGCGCGTCGAGCCCGACCGCGCGCCGGTCTGGCACCCGGACGTACGCTTCTACCGACTGGTCGACGGCGACGGCAAGCTGGTCGGGCAGTTCTATCTCGACCTGTACGCGCGCGAAGGCAAGCGCGGCGGCGCGTGGATGGACGACTGCCGCAACCGCCGCGCGAGTGGCGATCGCGTGCAGACCCCGCTGGTGTACCTGGTATGCAACTTCGGCCGCGGCGCCGACGGGCGCCCGGCGACGTTCACCCACAGCGAGGTGACCACGCTGTTCCACGAGATGGGTCACGGCCTGCACCAGTTGCTGACCGCGGTCGGCGAACTGCCGATCGCCGGCATCAACGGCGTGGAATGGGACGCGGTGGAACTGCCGAGCCAGTTCATGGAGAACTTCTGCTGGGAATGGCCGCGCGTCGAAGCGATGACCGCGCACGTGGAGACAGGCACGCCGCTGCCGCGTGATCTGTTCGACCGCATGCTGGCCGCGCGCAATTTCCACAGCGGCCTGCAGACGCTGCGCCAGATCGAGTTCGCCCTGTTCGACATGCAGTTGCATGCCGGCTTCGATCCTGCCCAGGACGACGCGCTGGCCCTGCTCGAGCGCGTGCGCGACGAGGTCGCGGTGCTGCGCACGCCGGCCTGGCACCGGTTCCCGCACCAGTTCGCGCACATCTTCGCCGGCGGTTACGCGGCCGGCTACTACAGCTACAAATGGGCCGAGGTGCTCAGCGCCGATGCCTATGCTGCGTTCGAGGACGCCCCGGACCGCCTGGCGCAGACCGGCGCGCGGTTCCGCGACGAGATCCTGACGCGCGGCGGCAGCCGCGATGCGGCCGAGAACTTCCGCGCGTTCCGCGGCCGCGATCCCGACATCGCCGCGCTGCTGCGACAGAGCGGCATGGCTGCCTGAACCCCCCGCCCGATCGGCCGCATCGTCCCTGGCCTGCACCGCGCAGCCGTCACGCGGCCGTGCGACCATGCCCGCGGTCGACTTCTGGATCGCGTCCATGCGCCTGCTCGTCCTGCTGTGTTCGCTTGCCATGCCCATCGTCGGCTGGCTGTCGCAGACCGGTGCGTTCGGGCCGGACCAGGCCACGGTGTCGGGCCGCTACCCGACACTGCTGGTCGCGGCGGGCTACGCGTTCTCGGTCTGGGGCCTGATCTTCGTCCTCGACATCGCCTACGCCACCTGGCAGGCAACCGGCGCGCGCCGTCACGATGCGTTGCTCGCGCGCATCGCCCCGGTCGCCGCCCTGGGGTTCGCGCTGACCACGATCTGGATGCCGTTGTTCTCGGCAGGCCTCTTCATCGCCTGCGTGGCGGTGATCGTCGGCGCACTGGCCTGCCTGGCCTGGTGCGCAGTGCGGCTGTCGGACGGCAGCGCCGCGCACGGCCGGCGTATCGCCTGGCTGGCGCTGTCGCTGCACGCGGGTTGGTTGTCGCTGGCCGCGTTCCTCAACGTCGCCCAGACGATCGTCGCCTACCAGTGGCTGTCGACCTCGCGCATGCTCGGCTGGAGCCTGGCGCTGTGGGCGATCGCGGCAGCACTGTTGCTGGCGCTCAATGCGCGCATGCGCGGTAACGCAGCCTACGCGGCGGTCGCGCTGTGGGGGCTGTTCGCAGTGTGGATCAAGCAGACCGACTGGCCACTGGCCGGGGCGACGACCTCGGCCTGGGTGGCGCTGGGCATCGCGACGCTGCTGGTCGTGCAGACGGTCGTGCTGCAGTTGCGCCAGCGCGCCGCGTAGCTCGCTGCGATGCGACCGCGTTCATGTTCCGCATGGCATCGACGCGGCATCGTAGATGCCCTCGTCCACAGGAGCACGCCATGTCCCACCGCCGCCTGCTGCCTGCCGCGCTGATCGCGCTCGCGCTGCCCGACGCTGCCTTCGCACAGGTCAGTACCAGCGCGCTGGAGCCAGTCGCCGACCCACCGGCGGTGTCGTCGCAGACCGGCCGCCAGACCGGGGTGGTGACCTACGAAGGCGCCGATGGCCAGCAGGTGATCATCCGCTCCTACGAGCCGCGTCCGGCGACGACAAGCCCCTATCGGATCGATTTCGCCGCGCTCGACGTCAACGGCGACGGCTACATCAGCCGCGCCGAGGCGCGCGCCCATCCCACGCTCTTGGCGGAGTTCGACGCGGTGGACAGCAATCGCGATGGCCGCCTCAGTCGCGAGGAACTCGCCGGCTGGCTGCGCTAGCCTAGGCGGCCCGGCCGCCGTGGCCGAGACAGGAGGCCAGGCGTGACCCATCCCGATCCGACTCCCCGGGCCGAGCCCGCATCGCGCACGCCCATGGTGATCGGCGCGGTGTTCGTGCTGCTCGGCGGCATCTTCATCGGCGCATTGGGCACGACGGTCATGCTGCGCACGAGCATCGGTTCGGCCGGCGATCTCAAGGCACGCGAGGCGATCCGCCTGCAGGGCCTGCTCGTGGCCGACGACGGGCGGATGGATCCGGCGCAGACCGCCGAGCGGGCGACCGCGGCCTTCGCGCACAGTTTCGTGGTCAGCGCCGCGGCGCTTGATGCGGTCGCCTCGCTCGACGATCGTCAACGCATGCTCGACATCGCGCGCTGGCTGGTCGACACCGGGGCGCTGGCCGACCGACGCGATGCCGTCTCGCGCTGGGCCCAGGCCGCGGCGCAGTGTCTGGTCGCAACCCCCGACCAACCGCGCACTGCCGCCAACTGCGTTCGCGACGCAATGCCCGACGACGTGCCGCGTCCCGATCGCGGCAACTGATCCACAAGCCCGCGGTGTCGTTGCGGCCATTCGCACGCGACGCCCCGATACGACAACGCCCGGCTTGCGCCGGGCGTTGGTCGCACATGCAACGTTGCGCGGCGATCAGTCGCGCGACTGGCTGATGACGCGTCCGTCCTGCGGGTCGAGCTTGAGGTCGACGCGCTGCCCTTCGCGAGTATCGGCCTCGGCCTCCCACAGGCCGTCATCGAACTTCACGTCCTCGATTTTGGTGAAGCCGGCGGCGGTGAGCTTGGCGCGGATATCGGCCTCACCCAGCGTCGTTGCGCCGGCATTGTCCGGATACACGCGACCGGTCGCCGGATCCAGACGGACATCGATCTTGCGCCCATTGGCATCCTTGGCGTCGGCCTTCCACAAGCCATCCTTGAACTCGAGATCAGTCACGTCGGTATAGCCGCCGTCGGTCAGCGCGGTGCGGACCTGGGCGCTGGTCATCGCGTCCTGCGCAACGGCGGCACCGGCGGTCAGAGACAGCGCGAGCGCCAGGCCACGGATCAGGGTGGTCTTCATCGAAAAGGCTCCTGGGGAAAGGGTCGGCCGAGTTTTCGGCGGCCTGCGCGAAGCAGCGGTGAATGGCGGTCGTCGACACCGCGCGCGGTTCATCGATGTGACGTCGAACGCGGCCAGCGGCTCACACCGGGAGCCGCTCAAGCGTATCGCGCACGCGCCGCAGTACCGCTTCCAGGGCCTCCAGCGGCACCGAGCCCAAGCCCAGCCGCAGCGCATGCGGCCGCCGCCGACCGGTCGCGTAGGCCTCGCCCTTGGACACCGCGATGCCGCGCTCGGCCAGCGCTTGCGCGGCACGGTCCATGCGCAGGTCCTCAGGCAGGCGCAGCCACAGGAACGGGGATGCGGGATGCGCGCGCAGGTCGAGGCCGGCGAACACGTCGGCCGCAATCGCCTGGCGCTGGCGCGCGTCATGGCGCAATGCGGCCTCCTGCTGCGCGACCGTGCCGTCGGCGATCCAGCGCGTCGCCATCGCCGTCACCAGGCTCGGCAAGCTCCAGTGGCTGGCCCGGATCACCGCCTTGACCCGCACCACGTCGTCCGCAGGCACGACGACATAACCGAAGCGCAGGCCGCTGGCCAGGCTCTTGGACAGGCTGGCGATGTGGAACGTGCGCTCGGGTGCCAACGTCGCCAGCGCGACCGGTGCCGGGTCGGCCAGCCACGCATAGGCTGCGTCTTCGATCAGCACGCAGTCGTGGCGTCGTGCGATTGCCACCAGCCGCTGCCGCTGCTCGGTGTCGAGTACCCAGCCCAATGGGTTGTGCAGCGTCGGCATCGCGTAGATCGCCCGGATCGGGCGGCTGCGGCACAGCCGCTCCAGGGCGTCGAGATCGGGACCGTCGGCGCACGTAGGCACCGGCGCGAGATCCAGCGCCTGCAGCTCGGCGAGCATGCGAAAGCCCGGGTAGCTCAAGGCGTCGACCGCAACCGCATCGTGCGGCCGCAGCATCGCCCGCACCACCACATCCAGACCATGCTGCGCGCCGTTGACCAGCACGATCCGCTCCGCATCGGCGTCGATGCCGCGCGAGGCGGCCAGCAGCTCGGCTACGATCCGGCGCTCGTGGCGCCGCCCGCCGGGCGGTTGCTGGTGCATCAGCGCCGCCAGGTCGCCGGAAGTCGCCAACTCGCGCAGCATGCCGCGCAGCAGCGCCGCCTGGCCGGGCCAAGTCGGATGGTTGAACGACAGGTCGACCGCGCTCGCGCTACGCCGGGCCTCATCGCCGCTGTCCCACTCGCGTTGCGGCGGGCGCTCACGCACGAACGTGCCGCGCCCGGTCTCGCCGACGACCAGGCCCATCGATCGCAACTGCGCATAGGCCTTGC
Organism: Xanthomonas citri pv. mangiferaeindicae; assembly: GCA_002240395.1. Taxonomy (NCBI): domain Bacteria; kingdom Pseudomonadati; phylum Pseudomonadota; class Gammaproteobacteria; order Lysobacterales; family Lysobacteraceae; genus Xanthomonas; species Xanthomonas citri. Next base: position 1,802,802 of record CP016836.1, on the reverse strand, counting down.
TGGCCGAGGCGACGGCGATCCCGTGCCGGGCGGCCAGTTGGCGGTGGGTGGGCAGGGCCGTGCCCGGCGCCAGCCGGCCGCTTTGGATCTGCGCGGCGAGGCGCTCGACGATGACCGCGACCGGGGAAGTGGCCATGCACGTGTCCCTAGGACAATTTCTTGATTGCTCCAATCTACGCGATCACGCTTCCGGGCGAAACGCGGACGCTGCCCGGCGCAACGGTCTCACCTGCGGGCTTGGTGACGCCGCGCCGACACGCCATCCACGCCTCAAATCCCAAGAGGAGCGCTTATGTCCAATGCCTCACCGCGTCTGCCGATCCTCGACCACCTGCAGCGCCTGATCGACGGCCGACCTGTCGACTCTGCCGCCATCCATCTGCGCTACCCCACCGCGATCTCGCAGTTGCTGGGCTTCCGGCTCGTCGCGGTGAGCGAGGCGATGGCCGCCATCGAGCTGGAGGCCGACCCCGACCGCCACGGCAACCAGCAGGGCACCGTGCACGGCGGCCTGTTGTGCGAACTGGCCGACGCGACCATCGGCACGGCGCATTCGACGCTGATGCAGCCGGGCGAAAGCTTCACCAGCATCGACCTCGACGCGACGTTCGTGCGCCCGGTCTGGCGCGCGCGCCTGCGCGCGCATGCCTGGGCCGAACATCGCGGCCGCACGATCGCGCACTACCGCTGCGACATCCAGCGCGAGGACGGCAAGGTCGTCGCGCGCATGGCCAGCAAGGTCATGACGCTGCGCGGCGAGCACGCCCAGGGCCGCTGAGGCGACCGGCCTCGCATAGACCTCACTTCTATCGTCAGGCAGCCGTCAGCAGACGCAGATCGTCGACGAATCCGGCATAGGCCTGGGCCTGCGCGGCGGGATCGCCCTGACGCAGCACCCACGACGGATGTACGGTGGCGAAGGCGCGCACGCCGTCGTCGCGCGTGCGCCACAGCCCGCGCTCCTCGGTCAGTCGCACGCCCGGCCCGAACACCGCGCGCGCGGCGGTCGCGCCCAGACAGACGATGCGCTCGGGTTTCAGCTGCGCGATCTCGGCGCGCAGCCAACCATTGCAGGCCTCGATATGGGCGACATCGGGGCGGCGATGCAGCCGCCGCTTGCCGCGTGGCTCGAAGCGGAAATGCTTGACTGCATTGGTCAGATACAGCGAACCGCGGTCGATGCCGAGCTCATCGAGCGCGCGCGAGAACAGCCGGCCCGCGGGCCCGACGAACGGCCGGCCCGACAGGTCCTCCTCGTCACCCGGCTGTTCGCCGACGATCATCGTGCGGGCATCGCCCGGCCCTTCGCCGAACACGGTCTGTGTCGCCGGTTGCCACAGCGGGCACCGCCGGCAATCGCGTGCAGCCTCGCGCAGTGCGTCTAAGCTGTCGGGTGCCAGGGCCGGCGCCGCGGGCGCGACCGGGATGCGTCGACGCGGCGCCTGATGTTCGCGCTCGGCCATCTCGCGCACGCGCACGCCCGCCTCGCGCACCAGCGCCGGCAGCAGCGCCGTCTCGGGCAGGTGCTTCCAGTACTTCTGCGGCATCTCGGCGCGCATCATCGTGGTGTTGAGCCGGGCCGGGTTGAAGATATTGGCGTAGTAGGTGCGCCACAAATCCTCGCGCGCGTCCTCGGCCGGCGCATCGGCGCGCGTGCCGCCCGCTGCGAAGGCCAACGTCTGGCCGTCCCACAACGCGCTGCGGTACGGGGTCACGATCGCCCAGCGCATGCCGGCGAAGCGGCGCGCGAAGAACGGCGCGACCCGATCGACGATCCAGTGATCGGGCTCGAACCAGGCGACGTATTCCTCGTCGGCGCCGGGCACGGCGCGGAAGCGCACGAAGGCCTTCATCTTGTGGGTATCGCGGCGCACCGCCTGGGCCATTGTGCGTGCGCGATGCACGTCGGGGTCGGCCGCGCGCAGCAGCAGTGCGCGCTCGCCCTGCGCGATGCGCCAGAGCATGCGGTACAGCAGGCCATGGCGGTCGTCGGCACGATGGCAGATCACGGCGTCGGCGAGGGCCAGAAACGCGGACGGCACGCGCGGCGCACTGCGCTGCGCAGGCAACGCGGCGAGGTCCAGGCCGCCCAGCAGCGAGCCCTGCGCGCCGCCGCTCCAGTCGAGCTGCTCGGGCGGCAGGCCCGCGCACAGCGCAGCACGCGCCGCACTGCGCCAGGCGCCGGCATCCCAGGGCGGATCGACCGTCGCGGTCACCCGCGCGTGGGCGGAGCTCGACGTCATCGACGTCGCAATCCCGGGTTTGCACGGTGTTGCGCTGGTCTTCTTGCGCTATCGGCGGACACGGACTGCGCTTGTCTCCTTCCCCCGCTGGCGGGGGAAGGTTGGGATGGGGACGAGTCCACAGCGTAATGCGATCGGATCGTTGGCCCCCACCCAACCCTCCCCCGTAAACGGGGGAGGGCGGCGCAGGCGAGTTCGCCGCAGCGTGGGGCTGGCCTCTTCCCATCAACGGACGCGCGGTGCGCTTGCCTCCTTCCCCCGTTTACGGGGGAAGGCTGGGATGGGGGCGAACCCACAGGGCACTGCGATCGGAACGTTGGCCCCCTCCCAACCCTCCCCCGTAAACGGGGGAGGGCTGCATCGGCGCGTTCGCCGCAGCGTGATGCTCGCCTGTTTGCATCATCGACGGCCACCCACTGCGCTTGTCCCCTTCCCCCGCTAGCGGGGAAGGTTGGGATGGGGGCAAGCCGACAGGGCGCTGCGATCGGAACGTAGGCCCCCACCCAACCCTCCCCCGTATACGGGGGAGGGCACAAGGACGTGTTCTTCGCGCACGTTCTAAGGAGCTCATCCGAACTCGAGGGTCTGGGAGATGCAGAAGTGCCATGCGTCGCAGGCCATCAGAACAGGCTCGCCTGGCGCGGTTGCGGGGCCAGTTCGCTGCGCAGGCGGACGGGATCGTCGAGGCGCTGGCGGGGATGGTGACCGGGCACGACGACGAACGGCATGACCTTCTTCAGCGGCACGCGCAGCCGCGCCAGATCGTCCAGGCGCAGGGCCCCGTGCGGACGCGCGGCGATGATCCGCTCGACATTGCGCGCGCCCAGCCCCGGCACGCGCAGCAACATCTCGCGCGGTGCGCGGTTGACGTCGACCGGGAAACGCGTCGGGTTGCGCAGGGCCCAGGCGAGCTTGGGATCGACATCGAGATCGAGCATGCCCGCCTCGGTGCCGTCCGCGGCCGGCGCGCCTTCGGCGGCAGGCTCGGGCGTGATCTCGTCGACATCGAAGCCGTAGAAGCGCAGCAGCCAGTCGGCCTGGTAGAGCCGGTGCTCGCGCAACAGCGGCGGTGCCTGCAGCGGCAGGGTCTTGGAGGCGTCGGGAATCGGACTGAAGGCCGAGTAATAGACGCGACGCATGCGGTAGGTGCCGTACATGCGGCTGCTCGATTCGAGGATGCGACGATCGTTGGCGCCGTCGGCACCGACGATCATCTGCGTGCTCTGCCCGGCCGGCGCGAACCGCGGCGCTTTGGCCCGGCGCACGCCCACGGCCTGGCGCTTGGCGCGGCGCGCATCCTTGTCTTCGTCGATGCGCCATTTGAGCTCGCCCATCGCGCCGTGGATGCCGGCGTGGGTTTTTTCGGGCGCCAGTGCCGACATGCCGGCCTCGGTCGGCAGCTCGATGTTGATGCTGAGCCGGTCGGCGTAGCGGCCGGCCGCGGCGAGCAGCTCGGGGGCGGCGTCGGGAATGGTCTTGAGGTGGATGTAGCCGCCGAAGCGATGGTCCTGCCGCAGGCTGCGCGCGACCTCGACCAGTTGCTCCATCGTGTAGTCGCCGTTGCGGATGATGCCGCTCGACAGGAACAGCCCTTCGATGTAGTTGCGCTTGTAGAAATCCAGCGTCAGGTCCACGACCTCCTGGGTCGTGAAGCGCGCGCGGCGCACGTTGCTCGACACCCGATTGACGCAGTACGCGCAGTCGAACACGCAGAAGTTCGTCAGCAGGATCTTGAGCAGCGACACGCAGCGGCCATCGGGCGTGTACGAGTGGCAGATGCCCATGCCTTCGGTACTGCCGATGCCGCCGGTCTTCGACGAGTCGCGCCGGTTCGCACCGCTCGACGCGCAGGAGGCGTCGTACTTGGCGGCGTCAGCGAGCACGGCGAGCTTGTCGGTTAGGTTCACCGACGCACCGTGACAGGTCCAGGTCTCAATCCGTGAGACGGCATCGTCACCGCGCTGAACCGCGGCGGCGGGAGCGCGTGTCCGCCAAGCCGGTCGCCGACTCTTGCCGCGCCGCGGCGCGCACGACAGCGCGCATTCACATCGCGTGGCCGCAGCGGCCGTTAGCGTGCAGCGCGGGTGGTGTCGATCGACACGACCGCGGCGCGTGCATCCCAGGGGCGGCATCATCGAGCATCGGAACCGACAACCACGGCGCCTTCGCGCCCGCATCGCCGCCGGCGTCGCGCTGAGCGGCCTCGCGCTGGCCGGCTGCGCCGGTCCGCAATCGGCGCTCGCCCCCGCCGGCCCGGCCGCGGCGCAGATCGCCTTTGGCTGGTGGCTGATGGCCGGCGCCTTCACCGTGGTCTGGGCGCTCGTGCTCGCGCTGCTGTGGCGTGCGCTGCGCCGCCGCGAGGCCGGCCAGGCGCTGCGGCAGCCCGAGCGCCTGGTGGTGTGGGGCGGCCTGGTGCTGCCGACGCTGGTGCTGACCGCGCTGCTGGTCTACGGCAGCCTGACCAGCGCGCGGGTGACCGGGGTGGGCGCGACGCCGGACATGGTCGTCGAGGTGACCGCCCGGCAATGGCAATGGCATTTCCGCTATCGCGATCGCGATGACACGGTGCTGGGCGAGAGTGTCGACGCACTGGCGATGCCACTGGGCCGGATGGTCGAGTTCCGCATCACCAGCGAGGATGTGATCCACAGCTTCTGGATTCCAAGACTCGGCGGCAAGATCGATGCGATCCCCGGCCGCGTCAACGTCCTGCGCCTGCGCGCCGACGCGGCCGTGCCGATGCGCGGCCAGTGTGCGGAGTTCTGCGGCCTGGAGCATGCGCGCATGCTGTTCCCGGTGCGGGTGATGGCGGCCGAGGCGATACCCGCGTGGCTGGCCGCGCAGCCGCCGGCGCAGGCCGACGAGCCGCCGTCGGCGCGGGCCCCGGCCGGGCGCGCGCCGCCGCGCCACCGCGCTTCGGAGAACGTGCTGTGAGCGGCGGCCTGGGGCCCGATCCGGTGCTGCCGTCGCCGGGCGACCGCCTGCGCCACGCCGAGCGGCTGGCGCTGCTCGAGCGCGTGTGGTCGAACGGACGCGGCCTGGTCGGCCAGCTGACCGCGGTCAACCACTCGACGATCGCGATGCGCTTCATCGTCACCGGCTTTGCGTTTCTGCTGATCGGCGGAATGCTGTCGATGTTCATCCGGCTGCAGCTGGCCTGGCCCGGCCTGCAGGTGCTCGACCCCGAGCGCTATGCCCAGTTCGTGACCATGCACGGCACGACGATGATGTTCCTGTTCGCGGTGCCGATCATGGAAGGCTTCGCGATGTACCTGATCCCGAAGATGCTCGGCTCGCGCGACCTGCCGTTCCCGCGGCTGTCGGCATTCGGCTGGTGGTGCTATCTGTTCGGCGGCCTGTTCCTGTATTCGAGCTTCCTGTTCGGCGCGGCGCCCGACGGCGGCTGGTTCATGTACACGCCACTGACCGACGCGACCTACTCGCCGGGCAAGGGTGCGGATTTCTGGCTGATCGGCGTGACGTTCGCCGAGATCGCGGCGGTCACCGCGGCGGTGGAGCTGATCGTGGCGATCCTGATCACGCGCGCGCCGGGCATGGACCTCACCCGCATGCCGGTATTCGCCTGGGCGGTGCTGGTGACCGCTTTCATGATCGCGTTCGGCTTTCCGCCACTGATCCTGGCCAGCCTGCTGCTGGAGATCCAGCGCGCGTTCGACTTCGCGTTCTTCGAGGTCGCGCGCGGCGGTGACCCATTGCTGTGGCAGCACCTGTTCTGGTTGTTCGGCCATCCCGAGGTCTACATCATCTTCCTGCCGGCCGCCGGCGTGGTGTCGATGGTGGTGCCGACCTTCGCCCGCCGCCCGATCGTGGGCTACACCTGGATCGTACTGGCGCTGGTGGCGACGGGCTTTCTGAGCTTCGGCCTGTGGGTGCACCACATGTTCGCGGTCGGCATCCCGTTGCTGGCGCTGGCGTTCTTCAGTGCGGCGAGCATGATGGTGGCCATCCCGACCGGCATCCAGGTGTTCGCGTGGATCGCCACGCTGTGGTCGGGCAAGCCGTGGCTGCGCGTGCCGATGCTGCACATCGTCGGCTTCTTCGTGGTGTTCGTCTGCGGCGGGCTGACCGGAGTGATGTTGGCCTTCGTGCCGTTCGACTGGCAGGCGCACGACACCCATTTCGTCGTCGCGCATCTGCACTACGTGCTGATCGGCGGGCTGATGTTTCCGATGTTCGCCGGGCTCTACTACTGGCTGCCGCTGGCGAGCGGGCGCATGCCGTCCGAATCGCTGAGCCGCAGCGGCTTCTGGCTGGTGTTCATCGGCATGAATCTGACGTTCCTGCCGATGCATCTGACCGGCCTGGTCGGGCTGCCGCGGCGCGTCGACAGCTATGCGATGGAGCTCGGCGTGCACTGGCTGAATCTGGTCTCGACCGCGGCCGGCTTCGTGCTGGCGGTCGGCGTCATCGCGATCCTGATCGATGTGGCGCTGTGCTTCGTGCTCGGTCGCCGCGCCGACGCCAATCCCTGGCAGGCCGGCACGCTGGAATGGGCGCTGCCGCGACCGGTGCCGGCGTACAACGTCGCCTCGGTGCCCGAAGTCGGCGATCGCTACCCGTTGTGGCACCGTCCGGCGATCGCCGACGAGGTCGCCCGCACCGACGGTCTGCTCGGCGAGGCACACGACGGGCGCCGCGAGATTCTCGGCACGGGCATTCAATCGGCGCGCCCCGAACAGGTGATCCGGGTCTCGACCTCGACCTGGTGGCCGCTGCTGGCGGCGCTGTCGATCGGCGTGTTGCTGACCGGCTTCATCACCTCGCAGTATTGGCTGTCGGTGCTGATGCTAGGACCGCTGATCGGCCTGTTCCTGGTCTGGGCCTGGACCACGGGCGACCGCCACGCGCCGGCGTCGATCGAGGTCGCACCCGGCTTGACCCTGCCGACGCAGGCGGCGGCACGCAACGCGCCGGGCTGGTGGGCGCTGGTGGCGACGTTGCTGATCGATGGCTCGCTGTTCGCTTCGCTGGTGTTCGCGTACTTCTACCTGTGGCTCAACGCACCGGCCTGGCCAGCCGGCGGCGCACAGCTGGCGGCCTGGGCGCCGACGCTCGCCGCACTCGCCGCGCTGACGGTGCCCCTGCTGTCGGCATGGGCCGCGCCGCGCGCGCTGCGCGCCGGGCGGCGCGGGACCGCGATCGCCTGGCACGGGGTCGCCCTCGTCGCCGGCGCTGCCTTCCTCGCGCTGCACCTGCCGACGATCTGGCAGTCGACCGGTGCGCCCCAGGTCCATGCCTACGCGTCGGTGGTCTGGACGCTGACCGGCTTCCACGCGGTGCACGTCGTTGTGGCGATGCTGATCGGCGGCTTCGTCGCACTGCGCATCCACCGCGGCCATGTGGACGCGGTACGCAACTTGGAGTCGCGCGTGGCCGCCGGCTTCTGGCGCTACGCGGTAGGCCAGGGCGTGGTCGCCTGGGGCGTGCTGCACCTGTTCCCGAGGTGGCTATGAGCCGGGCCGAGGGTCGCCTGGGTCTGACCCGCATGGCCATGCCGCTCGCGGTCTGGGCGCTGCATTTCGTCGTCGTCTACAGCTTGCAGGGGCTGGCCTGCGCGCGCGGGCTGGGCCGCACGCCGGTCGCGGGGCTCGAGGCCATGACCTGGGCGCTGTGGGGCGTGACACTGCTCGCGCTACTGGGCATCGCGTGGTCGGGCTGTGTGGCCTGGCGCGCACGTCAGGCCGCCGCGCCGACCCGCCCGCCGGGCGACCGCCGACATTTCCTGCCCTTGCTGACCGCGCTGGTCGCGCTGGTCGCGGCCATCGGGGTCGTGTTCACCGCGCTGCCGGTCGCGCTGCTGCCCACTTGCGCCTGACGCGCCCAACGAGACCCTGATGCGCAAGGACCTGAAACAACCCGTCCCCAAGACCCAAAGCCACACGGTCGAGAGCGTGGTGGCGATCGCCAAGCACCCGATCCATCCGATGCTGGTGACGTTCCCGATCGCGTTCCTGTCGATGGTCGTCGTCGCCGACGGCCTGTACCTGTGGCTGCGCGTGCCGTTTTGGGCGGAGCTGGCGTTCTGGCTCAATGTCGGCGGGCTGGGCTTTGGCGTGTTGGCCGGGATCGTCGGCACGATGGACATGATGTCGATCCGCGTGGTGCGGCGGCACGTCTCGGCCTGGAACCATTTCATCGTCGCGGTCATGGTGCTGGCGATGGCCGCGCTCGGCGTGTGGTTGCGCCTGCCCGACCCCGTGGCCGCAGTGTGGCCCTGGGGCCTGTTGTCGTCGGCGGTGATGGCGCTGCTGGTGGCGGTCGCCGGTTGGCTCGGTGGCACGCTGAGCTTTCGCCACGGCGTCGGGGTCTACGGCGACGAGGAGGCGGACACGCCGAAAGGCCGCGACCTGGAGAAGACCCCGCCAGCGGAGTGATCAGGTCGGTCGATGCCGGGCCCATGCGGCATGGCATGCGGCACGCGCGACCAATGCCCGATCACGCGAAGGCTGAATGCGGCTGAGCAACCCCACAGGGCGCTGCGCCTGCGCCGGCCCGGGGCCTGCGATATTCTGCACGCTCTCGGGGAGAGCACGCGGCACAGGCATGGGGATGGTGGCTCGTTGGGCGGCGGCGGCCTTGCTGTGGGCGTGCGCGACCGCGACGTATGCGCAGGCCTGGACACTGCAGCGCCTGGACGATGCAACGGCGAGCGCCGATGCGCCGCCGGCGGACACGGCCGGCCCGCTGCGACCTAACCGCCCCGACATGTTGTTCGAGCGCGAGCGCGGCGGCGTGTGGTGGAAGCTCACCAGCCGGATGGATTTTCCGGCCGACGAGGCGCCCAAGCTGCTGCTGTACACGCCCTTCCTCAACCAGATCGAGGCGTGGCCGCCAGGCGCGGACACGCCCTCGCGGCACGGGGTCTACGGCGCGCATGCCGACGACCGCTATTCGCCGCGCGCGCTGGTCATCGACCTGCCCGATGGCCTGCGCGCCGGCCAGACCGTGTGGCTGCGGGTCATCGCCAACGGGTCGATTCCGATGCACGTCGATATCGCGCCCTTGGCGCAGGTGCAGCGCGAGGACCTGCACTACGCCTACCGGCGCGCCTTCAGCCTCGGCGCGACGACGGTGCTGTTGTTGCTGGCCGCCGCGTTCTGGTTGCGCCTGCGCGAACGCGCGCACCTGTACTTCGCCGCGAATCTGACCTGCGTGTTGACCTATCTGCTGGTACTGGGCGGCGAGGCCCGCGACATCCCGCTGCTGGAGGCGGCATTCGGCGAATCGCTGCAGCCGCAGCGCGTGCTGGCCTCGCTCGGCGGTCTGTTCGCGATCCTGTTCCAGGCGCGCTATCTCGACGTGGATCGCCATCTGCCGCGGATCGCGATCGTGCTGCGCGTCTGTGCGGCGGCGATGGCCGCAATCGCCTGCGGCCATGCGCTGTTCGACAGCCGGTTGCTGTCCTATCTGGGCAATCTCGGGCTGATGGTGTCGTCGGTAATCCTGCTGCTGGTCGCGTGGGTCCAGGCCTGGCGCGGCCAGCGCGAGGCCCGGATCCTGTCGATCGCCTGGCTGCCGCTGCTGGGCTTCTGCATCCTGCGCACACTCGAACTGATGGGCGCCTGGAACGCGCCGGCGTGGGTCGGCAGCGGCATGGATCTGGGCCTGGCCACCTCTGGCCTGTTGCTGACACTGGGCCTGGCCGATGCGATGGTCGAGATGCGCCGCGACCGCGACCGCGCCAGCCGGTTGGCGATGGTCGATGGGTTGACCGGCGTGGCGAGCCGCAGTGCGATCGAACAGCGCTTGGCCGCGGAGATCGCACAGGCGGATGCACGCGCGACACCGCTGTCGGTCGCGTTCATCGACCTCGACCGGTTCAAGGCCATCAACGATCGCCATGGCCACGCACTGGGCGACGAATGCCTGCGGATCGTTGCCGCCCGTGCCCGCAACCGCCTGCATGATCGCGATGCACTGGGCCGCTACGGTGGCGACGAGTTGCTGGCCGTCCTGCCCGGGGCCACGCTCGCGCAGGCGGGAGCGACGGCACAGGCGATCTGCACCGCCGTGCGCACCCATCCGCTGTCGGCCGGTGACCAGACGGTGTCGTTGTCGCTCAGCATCGGCGTGGCGCAGTTCGTGCCTGGCGAAGCGATGGCGACCCTGCTCGCACGCGCCGATGCCGCGCTGTACATCAGCAAGGCCAACGGTCGCGACCGCGTCAGCATCGCTCCACCCCCCGTTTCCCTTCCCAACGCCCACCTGGACGCTCGCGCATGACCCAGACCCACGACACATCGACACCGCCGCCGGCCACCGAGCAGGACCTGTTGCCCGGCGACATCCTGCTGATGCTCAGCAGCGGTCAGCTCTCCACGCTGATCGCCTGGTGCGGCGACAGCATCTACAGCCATGCCGCGATCGTGGCCGACCAGGGCGATCTGATCGAGGCGGCCGCCTCGGGTGTGCGCCGGTATCCGCTGGCGCAGCGCCTGGTCGACACCACCGAGATCGTACTGATCGACGCCTATCGTCCGCTCGCGCACGACGGCAGTGCCCTCAACGAGGCCGACCGTGCCAGCGTGCTGGCCAAGGCCGAGTCGATGATCGGCATTCCCTATCCGGTCGATGCGCTGGCGTTTCTGGGCGTGGTCGTCGCGGTCCGCGGCAAGTGGCCGCAGAACTGGCTGGCACGCATCGTCGTGCGCGAAGCGCTCGACCATCTGATCCAGGACAATCCGAGCCACATGATCTGCAGCGAGGTCGTCTATCGCGCCCTCGCCGAGTGCGATGCACAGCCAGTGGGCCGGCTCGCACCGCGCATCGTGATGACCGGGCCGACGCATCTGCCGTTCCCCAAGATCGATGCCAAGGCACTGCTCGAAGAGGTCTGGGGGCTGCTGCATCCGCAGCGCCAGCAGGCGCTGGCGGCCATCCGCACCCACCTGCAGACCGATCCGAAGGCGGCGACCCCGCCGCTGCAGGGCGCGCCGGCCGACGCCGCATTGCGCGAACGCGCCAATGCCGTGCGCGATCGGCTGGGCCTGTCGGTACTGCCGATCACCGCCAACGTGGACGATGCCGGCGCCCTGCTCGAAGAAGCCTCGGCCGAGACGCCTGCCCGAGCGATCCCGCACCCCAATCCCAAACTGGTGATGCCGCTCGATCTGGCCAGTTCGCCGTCGCATACGCAGATCGGTCGTTTACTGCAGGCCGACACCGTCCAGTGACAGGCAGCGGTGCGCCCCACTTCGGGGCGCACTGCATCAAGGCGCATGCAGCGCGCGTTGCCGGTGGCGTCCACGTGATCGAGCCCCGCTTCGACGTCCGTGTACCGCCGTCAGTGGGACGGGGCCGACGCCTGCGGCGGTGGCGGCAGATCGCCGATCGTGTGCGGCTTGGCGCCGGTCAGCGCGGCGATCGACAACAGCAACACCAGCGGCACCCAGCCGATTGCGCGGTAGAACGCTGGCCCGTGGTGGTCGCGGTCCTGGCCCAGCTCGTACAGCAGCAGGCCGAAGTACAGGTGCAGCAACACCGCTGCGGCGACAACGACAAGCTTGAGTACCAGCCACGCCCCACTGGGGCCGAACGCGATCAGCACGCCGCCGGCGACGATCGTCACCAGCGCGGCCGGCGTCATGACGCGGAAGAACAGCGTATTGGTGACCGGATTCCAGAACGCGGGCTCGGCGTCGATCTCGCGTCGGTGTCGCGCCACGAACAAGCGCGGCAGGAAGAACAGCCCGGCAAACCAGACCGTCATCGCGAGGATGTGCAGCACCTTGAGCCAGAAGTACACCGGCGACTCCGGGACGGGGATCCACGCAGCCTAGGACATCCGCGATCAAGCCGACGTGGGCGAGGGCCCGCACCGCATCGATGGCGGGCCGCTGCCACCGCCGTCGCGACCTGGCCGCTGCTAGGCTTGCCGGCGATGTCGCGCCTCGCCTGTCGCTGTCTGCTCCTGCTTGTCGCCTGCGCCGGCACGTCGGCGATCGCCGCCGTGCCCGAGGGACCGCCGCCCACGCTCGCCAGCGCATGGACGCTGTCGCCGTGGACGCTGCTGCCGCTGCTCGCAATGGCAGGCCTGTATGCACGCGGACTTGCGCGGCTGTGGCGTGGCGCCGGCGTCGGCCGTGGCGTATCGCGCGGCGAGGCCAGCGCATTCGCAGCCGGTGTGCTCGCGTTGGCAGTGGCGATGGTCTGGCCGCTGGACGCCTTCGCCGCCTACGCGCTGTCGGCGCACGTGGCCCAGCACATGACGCTGCTCGCCCTGGCACCGCCGCTGTTGCTCGCGGGTCGACCATTCGCGATCGCCGCGTCCGCGTTGCCAAGACGCTGGTCCGCGCACCTGCACCGCGGCCTGCATCGGCCGTTGTCGTCACTGAGCACCGCGCTCGCGCCCGCGGCCGTGGTGCATGCCGCCACGATGTGGCTGTGGCACTTGCCGGGTTCGACCTCGGCCGCGCTTGCCGATACGACGCTGCACCGCGCGATGCACGCCAGCTTCCTGATCGCCGGGCTGTGGTTCTGGGCGGCAGTGTGGCGTCGGCTGCGCGCACCCGACGCCGGCGCCGTCGGCGGACTCGTCGCGCTGGTGGCGGTGATGATGCAGATGGGCTTTCTTGGCGCGCTGCTGACCTTCGCACCGCGGCTGCTGTACCCGGTCTACACCGACCGCGCACTGCTGATCGGCCTCGACCCGCTGCGCGACCAGCAACTGGCCGGGCTGTTGATGTGGGTGCCCAGCTGTGTGCCCTACATCGTGGTCGGGCTGTGGCTCGTGATCGCGTTGCTGCACCGGATGCGACGCCGCGGCTGAAGCGCAGGTGCGGTGCGCAGGCCAAGCGCCGCGCGCTCCACATGCCATCGACCGGTGCTCGGGCAGGATCGCCGCTTTCCCGTTTCGACGCGGAGGCAAGATGACGCTGGACTGGCATTACCTGGCCGCTGTGGCTTGGCCGCTGGCGGCGGCGTTGCTGCTCGGCCTGATCGTGCACTGGGCGCTGCGCGCACTGCGCCGCACCGCGCGCCGCCATGCGCAGGATCACTTGCGCGCGCGCATCGCGCAGGTGGTGGCGATTCCGGCTGCGGTCGCATTGCCGCTGCTGTTCCTGGCGATCGCATTGAACTACACGCCGCTCGATCGCGACGTGGTGCGGTCGCTGCGTCACGGGCTCGGAATCGGCGGGATGCTGTGCCTGACCTGGCTGCTGGCGCGCGTGGTGGGTGCGGTCGAGGCGCGCATCCTGCGCGAGCACCCGGTCGATGTCGAGGACAACCTCGCTGCGCGGCGCATCCAGACCCAGACCCGCGTCATCAGCCGTGTCGTGCAGGGCACGGTGATCCTGGTCGGTGTGGCGCTGGCACTGATGACCTTTCCGCAGGTGCGCCAGGTCGGCGCCGCGCTGCTGGCCTCGGCCGGCATCATCGGCCTGGTGGCGGGTATCGCCGCCCAGCCGGTGTTCGGCAACCTGATCGCCGGGCTGCAGATCGCGTTGGCCCAGCCGATCCGGCTCGACGACGTGGTCATCGTCGAAGGCGAATGGGGCCGCATCGAAGAGATCACCTCGACGTATGTCGTGGTGCGGATCTGGGACGAGCGCCGCCTGGTGGTGCCGCTGCAATGGTTCATCTCCAACCCGTTCCAGAACTGGACACGCACCAGCGCGCAATTGCTCGGCACCGCCTTCCTGTGGCTCGACCACCGTGCGCCGATCGCGGCGATCCGTGCGGAACTGCAGCGGCTGTGCGAAGCCGATCCACGCTGGGACCGCCGCGTGTGCGTGACCCAGGTCACCGAGACCGACAAGCACACGATCGAGGTCCGCCTGCTGGTGAGCGCGCGCAACTCGGGCGAGCTGTTCGACCTGCGCTGCGCCGTCCGCGAAGGCATGCTGGCGTTCCTGGCCGCGCATCATCCCGAAGCGCTGCCGCGGCTGCGCAACGACGTCGAGGACGTCGGTGCGCGGCGGACCCGGCCCACGCAGCCGACGTCCGCGCCCGACCATGCCGATACCCGCTCGCCCGGCGCCGAGACCGTGACCGCCGCCGACCGCGAAGCCGAGGCGGCACGCGAAGCCGCGGCCACCCCCTCGCCTCCCCTTTCCCCCGACCCTGGAGCCACACCATGAAGACCCGTCAACTCGGCCTCGGCGGCCCCGCCGTCTCGGCGCTCGGCCTGGGCTGCATGGGCATGAGCGCGTTCTACGGCGGCCGCGAAAGCGACGCCGACGCCATCCGCGTCATCCACCACGCGCTCGATCAGGGCATCACCTTGCTCGACACCGCCGACATGTACGGCCCGCACACCAACGAATCGCTGGTTGGCCGGGCGCTGCAGGGCCGCCGAGACGACGCGTTCGTGGCGACCAAGTTCGGCATCCGACTCAACCCGGACGATCCCCAGGCGCGCAGCGTCGACGGGCGGCCCGAGTACGTGATGGCCGCCTGCGAGGCGAGCCTGTCGCGGCTGGGCATCGAGACGATCGATCTGTACTACCAGCACCGTGTCGATCCCCAGGTGCCGATCGAGGACACCGTCGGCGCGATGGCGCGCCTGGTCGAGCAGGGCAAGGTCCGTCATCTCGGCCTGTCGGAAGCGTCTGCGCAGACCCTGCGCCGCGCCTGCGCGGTGCATCCGATCACCGCGCTGCAGAGCGAGTACTCGCTGTGGTCGCGCGACCCCGAGACCACCGGCACGCTGGCCGCCTGTCGCGAGCTGGGCGTGGGCTTCGTCGCCTACTCGCCGCTGGGCCGCGGCTTTCTGACCGGCACGATCCGCACCCCCGACGACTTCGAGGCGGACGATTACCGCCGTCATTCGCCGCGTTTCCAGGGCGAGAACTTCGACCGCAACCTCGTACTGGTCGAACAGGTGCAGGCGATCGCGCAGGACTACGGGGTCACCCCCGGGCAGCTCGCGCTGGCCTGGGTACTGGCGCAAGGCGAGGACATCGTGCCGATCCCCGGCACCAAGCGCCTGGAATTCCTGGATGAGAACATCGCCGCACTTGCCATCGGGCTGACCGACGACGATCTGGCGCGCATCGACGCGATCTTCCCGCCCGATGCCGCCGCCGGTACACGCTACCCGCAGGCAGGCATGGCCGCGCTCGGCCGCTGAGCGCGGCGCGGCGATTGCCGTCGCGCCACGGAATCGCCGCGGGAATTTGACGCGTCGCGAACGCGCCCGCGCGCACCGTCGCGTGACGGCATCGCCCCGACGCCCGCGCCACCGCGGCGTCGGGCGCTCCCGATCTTGAGGAGATGCCGCGCGGCCGGCCGCCCAGGTGGGCGGCGCATCCTCAGTGGGTGTCCACACGGCCGTTCCACGGGCACCGCACACGGTGCGCCGCCGCCATCGCCGCCCATCGGCGAGGAGACCGCGATGCACGACCGCAAAGATGACACCCCCGGCACCTCGGAAATGAAGGCCTTCGGCGAAGAGCTGCTGGCCACGGGTGCGCGCTACATCGACGCCGGCAGG
Organism: Xanthomonas citri pv. mangiferaeindicae; assembly: GCA_002240395.1. NCBI lineage: Bacteria > Pseudomonadati > Pseudomonadota > Gammaproteobacteria > Lysobacterales > Lysobacteraceae > Xanthomonas > Xanthomonas citri. The sequence goes on along the minus strand of CP016836.1, from coordinate 1,787,103 downwards.
CGCTGGCTGAGCGAGAGGAGAGACCAGATGGCATCCCGAGACGGCGACGAGGATCGCCACACCCCTGGCCCGCACGGAGGACGCCGCGCCTATCGCGACGCGCCCTATCGCGGCGACGGCCAAGGCGACGGCGGGTACGGTGACCCAGCCGTGGCCCAGCAGCACGACTGGCGCCGTCAGCAGGGCCCGCGCGGCCGCCACGATGCGCGTGACCACGCCAGCGAAGGCTACGGCGCCGGCGCGCCCTATGCCCAGTTCGCACGCGGACAGCATTCCGACGACGATCGGGCTGGCAGCGGCCGCGCCTACGGTGCGGGCGGCGGTCGCGGCGACCTGCGCGACGGCGACGACCGCCTGACGGACTGGGGCCATCGCAGCCCGCACTGGTTCAACGATGTCGATCACCTGGGCGGCGCGCCCGATTTCGCGCATTTCGGCGCCTACGACCGCGAAGGTCGGGTTGGCCGTGCGACACCGCGCGGCGATACCGGGCGCGCGCCCGGACGCGGCTGGCGCGGCGTCGGCCCGAAGGGCTATGTCCGTTCCGATGCGCGGATCACCGAGGACATCTGCGAACGGCTCACCCACAGCGATGAGATCGATGCACGTGAGGTCTCGGTGCGGGTCCACGACGGCGTCGTAACGCTCGAAGGCCACGTCGAGCAGCGCTGGACCAAGCACCGCATCGAGGACATCGCCGAAGGCTGCGCGGGGGTCAAGGACGTCGAGAACCGCATCCGCGTGCGTGACGCAGGACGCTGGCAGACCGGAAGCGACACGGGGTCGGCCACCTCGGGCGGGGATGCGTCGGGCAGTGCCACCTCGACCGGCACATCGACCTACGTACCCCCTGCGGCCGGCCCCGGCGCGGCGGGGCCGCTGTCGACCGCTGCACGCCAACATGACACTGGCCACAGCACCGGCGACTTGGCCTCCAGCGCGCAGCGCGGTGGCGGGCCCTCGTCGCAAGGCGACGCGGGGACGCGCTGACGCCCTCCGCCAGGGCGCTTGCCCTGCCTTGCACCACCGGCCCCCGCCGCATTCACATCGGCGCGGGCCGGCATCGCGGATAGTCCGGCCTCCCTCCCGCCGGCCCGTCCATGCTGACCCCCGTCTTCGCGATCGCCACGATGGTGCTGGCGATCGCCACCCTGATGCCCACCATCCGCAGTGGCGCGTGGTGGATCCGCGGTTTCGATTTCCCGCGCCTGCAGCTGCTGGTGCTCTCGATCGCCGTGCTGGCAGCGCAGATGGTGCTGCAGCCGATCGACGATGCATGGACCACCGCAATCGTCATCGTCAATGCCGGCTGTGTGCTCTGGCAGGCTTGGTGGATCGTCCCCTACACCCGGCTGCGGCGGCCCGAGGTCGCCGACGCCCCCGCCGACGCGTGCTCGCGCATCCGCCTGCTCGCCAGCAATGTGCTGATGCACAACCGCGACACTGCGCCGCTGGTGGCGCTGGTGCGCGAGCACCGCCCCGATGTGCTGATCGCGGTGGAGACCGACCGGCACTGGGAGCGCGCGCTCGATGGCCTACAGGATCTATTGCCGCATGCGCTGCGCTGCCCACTGGACAACCTGTACGGCATGCATCTGTACGCGCGCCTGCCGCTGCACGATGCCAAGGTGCGCTACCTGGTCGAAGACGACATCCCGTCGATGCATGTCACGCTCGAGCTCGACGATGGCCAACGGGTCGTGCTGCACGCCCTGCACCCCCGCCCGCCGAGCCCGACCGAGGCCGACAGTTCGCAGGACCGCGACGCCGAACTGGTACTGGTCGGGCGCGCCGCGCGCGAGGCCGAACATCCTGTGATCGTCGCAGGCGACCTCAACGATGTGGCGTGGTCACGGACCACACGTCTATTCCGCAAGGTCAGTGGCCTGCTCGATCCCCGCATCGGGCGCGGCATGTACAACACCTTCCACGCACGGCTGCCGGGACTGCGCTGGCCACTCGACCATCTGTTCCACAGCCGGCACTTCACCCTGGCATGCATGCGCCGGTTGCCGGCCATCGGCTCGGACCATTTCCCGATCCTCGTCGAGTTGGCACTCGCGCCCGGCCACAATCCGCGCGACGCGGGTTTGTCACCGGATGCGCAGGCACGTGCCGATGCGCAGGCGGCCGTCGAGGGCGCCGATCCCAACGTCGCCGCCGCGCCGCGCTGATCGCAGCGTAGGCGGACGCCTCAACGGTCCAGTCGGGCGCGCAGGTCGCGCAGGTCCTGCCGGGCGATGTCGCGCAACGTGGCATCGCGCCAGGCCTGGGCCGCATCCGGACCGGCCTGCGCGCTACGGCGCTCGTACTCGGGCTGCATCTGCTCGATCCGCAAGGCGCGGATGCGGCGGTACTCGGCTTTCAGCGACGAGGCGCGCCGGATCGGCCAGGACTCGCCGATCGGCTGCGCCCACGGTTGCGGTTCGACGGCCAACGTGGCGACGACGTCGGTCTGCGCCGCGGCGGCGCCGTCGCCGGCCCAGGCCGGCAATCCACAAGCCAGTGCGAGCAGCGCGGTGGGCACGGCCCAACGCTGCGCGCGACCTCTGACGATCTCGTCCATCGCACCCTCCACGCGCTGACGATAGCCGAGACGCTAGCACCGAATCGGCGACGGTGGTGTGCAGACCGCGCGTTCAGGCGCCGGGGCGCAGGTCCAGCCCCAGCGCGTGGCCGATCGTGCGCACGCCATCGTCGTCGTCGCGCAGCGCGATCGCGCCGGCGAACGTGTCGTCGCCGGTCTCCCAAGTCCACAGCGTGTAGCCGGCGACCCGCAGCTGGTCATACGCCGTGCCGAGCAGCATCGACGGCGGCACATCGACCAGGGCATCGGCATCGGTGGGGTCTTCCAACGCCCAATCGATCTCGACGCGGAAACGCGCGGACAGCTCGACCAGCACCTCGATCAGCGCGACGCGATCGTCCTCGTCGATCCGGAAGCTCGACTGCCAGTCGGTCACGCGTCCCAGCGCGTCGCGCGCGGCATCGGCGTCCGGATCGGGCGGCAACGCCTCCTGCCAGGCGAGGAACTGCTGGCGCGCCGCCTCCTCGTCGCCGGGATTGATCAGCAACAGCCACTGCCAGGCGATCGCCTCGAGGTCGGCGTCCGGGTCGTCCTCGGCGTCGGCACGGCCATCGGCGAGAAACGCGAAATTGTCGTCGGGGTCGAACTCGGTCTCGGGCAGGGACATGACGGGCAGATCGGCATGGGGGGCGTGCAGTGTGCCGCTGTCGCGGCGGCGCTGCAGCCCCCGTGCCGGATGGCCGCTCAGCGCGTCCGAGGCTTGGACGTGCCGCCCGCCTTCTTCGCCGGCACCCTGGCGGCGGCTGTCCGGCCGGTGGTCTTGCTAGCCGTCGCCTTCTTCGCGCTCGTCCTGGCGGTCTTCGTCTTGGTGGCGGCCTGCTTCGAGGCCGCTTTCTTCGTCGCGGTCTTCTTCGTGGCCGTCTTCGTCGTCGGGCTGGTGTTCGTCGCGGACTTGCCGGCCGCGGCTCGCGTCGTGGATGCCGTCTTCGATGCTGTCCGAGCCTGGTGGCTGCGCGTCTTGCGCGAGGGCGGCGGGCGCGAGGTCTTGCGATCGCCGCGCAGGTCGACGATGCGGTTCTCGCCCATCGCGTCCTTGCGCTTGGTCACGCGCGCGGTGGCGAATGCGATCGCCTTGCCGATCAGCGTGCCGGGCGCATCCCAGTACTCGGCGGTGTGGGCTTCGACCTCGACCAGGGCGAGATTCGGATCGTCGATGCCGCCCGGGAAATAGGCCTTGAGCGCGTCGTTCCAGAACGCCACCACCTTGGCGCGATCGTCGCTGACCCGCGCCTGGCCCGAGACCGACACATAGGTGTTGCGGCGCTGCGAGGCATAGGCCAGGTTGACGTTGGGATTGCGCGCGATCTCGTCGATCTTCGGACTGTCGGCGGCGACGAAGAACCAGATCCGCTCGCCGTCGAACTGCGCCTTCTGCGTCGACAGCGGCCGACTGACCAGCGCGCCACCCCGGGCGACAGTGGTGAACATCGTGATGTCGATATCGTCGATCAGCGACGCGATCGTCGCCGCGTCTTCTTCGGCCTTGCTGGGCGATGCCATCGGGTACTCCGCGTGTCGAGGGTCGGCGTCGAGTGTCGACGTCGGCCAGCGCCGCGGACGTGAAGACAGCACGCAGCGCGCGCGTCGCTAACCTGCGCTCGGCACCGGCTGCCGCCGCTCGTCGCGGCGCGCCCAGGCGTAGATCAGCAGGCCGGCCGTCGCTGTCGCCGCGCCCACCCATCCGGTCGAGGTCCAACCCAGCCCCGCACTGATCGCCAGTCCGCCCAGCCAGGGACCGAGCGCATTGGCGGTGTTGAATGCGGCGTGGTTGGATGCGGCTGCAAGCGTCTGCGCATCGCCGGCCACGTCCATCAACCGGGTCTGCAGCACCGGTGCCAGTGCGCCCATCGTGCCAAGCGCGACCACGGCCGGCAGGATCGACCACGTTGCCTGCGCCGCCAGCGGAAACAACAGCAGCACCAGCAGCGACCACGCCAGGATCACTGCCGCGGCGCGGAACTGCAGCCGGTCGAACAGCCAGCCGCCGGCCACGTTGCCGATGATCGCGCCGACGCCGAACGCCGCCAGTGCCACCGGGATCCAGGTCTCGGCGACGCCGGTCACCTCGATCAGCGTCGGCGCGAGATAACTGAAAACGCAGAACATGCCGGCGAACCCGATCGCACCGATCGCCAGCGCCAGCCAGACCTGGGACCGATTGAATGCGCGCAACTCGCGCATCGGCGATTGGCCCGGCGCTACGGGATCGGGTGCGAGGAAGCGCGCCACCAGGACCACGGTGACCAGCGCGATCGCCGCCACCAGCGCGAACGTCCAGCGCCAGCTCGACAGCTGACCGAGCCAGGTCGCCAGCGGATTGCCGACCAGGATCGCGATCGACAACCCCAGCAGCACGCGGCTGACCGCCGTGCCGCGCTGGTCGGGCCGGCTGATCGAGGCGGCGACCAGCACCGCGGTGCCGAAGTAGGCGCCATGCGGCAGGCCGGCAACGAAACGCGCCACCAGCATCGCCGCATAGTTGGGCGCCAGCGCACTGGCCAGGTTGCCCACTGCATAGAAGCCCATCAGTGCCAGCAGCAAGCTGCGCCGCGGCAGACGGGCGCCGAGGATCGCCAGCAACGGCGCGCCAACGACCACGCCGAGCGCATAGCTGCTGATCAGATGGCCGACGTCCGGTTCGCTGACGCCAAACGCGCGCACCAGATTGGGCATCAGGCCCATCATTGCGAATTCGCTGGTGCCGATCGCAAACCCGCCCAGGGCGAGCGCAAACAGGATTGGCGTGGCAGCGCGGCTGGGCAGCGACGCGGGCGAGGCGCTGGCCATCGCAAGTCTCCGGCAAGGACGACCGCGCATTATGTTGCATCGCAGCAAGCATCTGGGATGCCGCGTATTGCAACGGTGCGTGCGCGTTCATGCGGATCGCATGCCGACGACGCGCTCTGGACGGCCGAATGCCGACATTGGCGCTCCCGTCCCCTTTGCGAGTCACGCCATGACCCTGTCCGCCTTTGGCCTCAACTGCACGCTCAAGTCAGGCGCCACGCCCTCCTCGACGCAGAAGATGCTCGACGCGGTGCTGGCCGCACTCGCGCGGCACGACGTGCGCACCGACAGTGCGCGCGTGGCCGATTTCGACGTGCGCCCGGGCGTGACCGCCGACGAGGGCGACGGCGACCAATGGCCGCAGCTGCGCCGCCGGATCATGGAGGCGCAGATCCTGGTCCTCGCCACGCCGATCTGGATGGGGCATCCCTCGAGCCTGGCCCAGCGTGTGCTCGAACGCCTGGACGCGGTGCTCGGTGAGATCGATGACGACGGCGTCTATCCGACCTTCGGCAAGGTCGCCATCGCCGCGGTCGTCGGCAACGAGGACGGCGCCCACTTCGTCCATTCCCAGCTCTACCAGGGCCTGGCGGATGTGGGATTCACGCTGCCGGCCGTCTCGCCGCCGTACTGGGTCGGCGAGGCGATGGGCAGTACCGACTTCAAGGATCTCGACACGATCCCGGACAAGGTCGACGAGACCATCCGCACCATCGCCAGCAACGCCGCGCACTTGGCGCGCCTGCTGGCCGAGCGGCCCTATCCCAAGCCCGAGCGTTGACGCGACCGCCGCAATGGGCGCCGCTCAGCGGTCGCTCGCCCCGTCGTCGGCCGCCGGATCGGTGTGATCGGGCCCGGTGGGGTCGGGATCGGGCACGCGCTGCGCGCCGCCACCGCGTCGCGGCATGCGGTCGTCGCCGACCGGCGACCAGGCGTTGCGGTCGCCGCTGCCGTGCGGATAGCTGCGCGGCTGGCTGGGGATCGGGGCGTCGTCAGGGGGATCTTTGCGGGTCATTGCAGTCTCGGTCTCGACTCGGTGGAGGCAGCTTCCTGCCGCTGGCGCCGCGCCGCCGTGAGCGCGCACCCGGACTTGCGCGTCGCGCCTGCAGGGGATGCGCCCAGCCTCACGTCGCCGCGCGCCGCGGCCTGCTACGACATCGGCATGGCCCAGGTTCCTGACCGTTCGCCCCAGCCTGCGCCGCGGATCGGCTGCGCCGGCTGGTCGATCGCCTCGCGCGATGCCGCACTGTTCGAAGACGGCGCCAGCATGCTGTCGCGCTATGCCACGCGGTTCGACCTGGTCGAGATCAATTCTTCGTTCTATCGGCCGCACCGGCGGACGACCTACGAGCGCTGGGCGGCCAGCGTGCCGGCGGGCTTCCGCTTCAGCGCAAAGCTGCCGCGTACGATCACCCACGAGCACCGCCTGCGTAGCTGCGGTCCACTGCTCGACGCCTTCCTGGAGGCGGCGACCGGCCTGGGGGACCGGCTCGGCTGCCTGCTGGCGCAGTTGCCGCCGAGTCTGGCGTTCGATGCGCGTAGCGCCGCGACGTTCCTGGCGATGCTGCGCCGCCGCTGGGCGGGCGGCCTGGCCTGCGAGGTCCGGCATGCCAGCTGGCTGACGCCGCGAGCCGAGGCGCTGCTGCAGCGGCACAGGGTAGCGCGCGTGGCCGCGGACCCGGCGCGGCATGGCGCCGACGCCCAGCCCGGCGGCGACCCGGCCCTGGCCTATTGGCGCTGGCACGGCACACCGCAGATCTACCGCAGCGCCTACGATGCGGCAGCCCTCGATTCGCTGGCTGCGGCCATCGCCATGCACCCGGCGAGCGATCACTGGGTCGTGTTCGACAACACCGCCGCCGGCCATGCCACTCGCAATGCGGCCGCGCTGCAGGACCGCCTGCAGGTGGGGCCGACCAACGATGCCGGTCCGCGGGCACGCCGACGCAAGTGAGGCCGCGGGTCCCGGTGCGACGCCCGGTCTCGGTCATCATCCCCCACCACTGGGACCTATGGCAGGATGCGGCCCGTCCCGAGCTGCGCGTCCCGCTGTTGAACCCGCCCGCTGCCTGTCCCACCAGCATTGATTTTCTGCCCGCACACGGCGTGATGGCGGGCCGTATTGCTGCCTTCGACTGGTCGACGACGCCGCTGGGGCCGCTGCAGGCCTGGCCGCAGTCGCTGCGCACCACCGTGGCGCTGATGCTCGATTCGCGCTTCGCGATGTGCCTGAGTTGGGGCCCGGAGCTGACGTTCCTCTACAACGACGCCTATGCCCCGATGCTCGGCGCCAAGGAGTCCGACGCGCTGGGCCGGCCGATCGCACGGATCTGGCCGGATGTCTGGGACGACATCCTGCCGCTGATCGAGCAGGCGATGTCCGGCACGTCGACTTCGCACGAGGACATGCCGCTGACGATGCTGCGCCACGGCTACCCGGAAGAGACGTATTGGACGTTCTCCTACACCCCCGTGCGCGATGAACAGGGAGGGATTCCGGGGTTCCTGAACATCACCACTGAGACCACGCACAAAGTCCTCGCGCAGCGGCGACTTGAAGCCGAGGCCGAACGTCTGGGCCGGCTGTTCGACCAGGCGCCGAGTTTCATGGCGATGCTGCGCGGGCCCGAGCATCGCTTCGAGCTGGCCAATCCCGGCTACCGGCGCCTGGTCGGCGATCGCGACCTGATCGGTCGCAGCGTTGCCGAGGCCCTGCCCGACGCGGTCGAACAGGGCTTCAAATCGCTGCTCGACGATGTCTACGCGACCGGTCGCGCGTTCTCGGCCAGCGGTGCCCGCTTCGTCGTCCAGGCCACCCCGGGCGGGCCATCGGTCGAGCGTTACCTCGATTTCGTCTATCAGCCGGTCACCGACGAACGCGGCGTGATCGGGATCTTCGTCCAGGGCGTGGATGTCACGGCGCGCGCGCTGGCCGATGAGGCCTTGCGTGAACGCGAAGCGGAATTGCGCATGCTCAACAGCGATCTGGAGCGCCAGGTCGTCGCCCGTGCGCGCGAACGCTCGCTGACCTGGCAGGTGACGCCTGACCTGCTCGCAGTCGTCGACGCCGACGGCTGCATGCAGACGACCAACCCGGCCTGGGAGCAGATGCTGGGCTGGCGCGCCGACGAACTCGCAGGCCAGCCGTGGTGGGCATTCGTCGATGCGGACGACCACGACGTCACCCGTAGCGTGCTCGACACGTTGCGCGCCGGCAAACCCGTGCTGCGCTTCGAGAACCGCTGGCGCACGCGCGCTGGCGGCGTGCGCACGCTGTCGTGGGTGGCCACGCCCGAAGGCGGTCGTTTCTATTGCAGCGCGCGCGACGTCACCGACATCAAGGCCGCTGCCGACGCATTGGCACGATCGCAGGCGCAGCTGCGTACGCTGTTTGAGACCAGCTACCAGCTGCAGGCGATGTGCACGCCCGACGGCACACTGACCGATGCGAACCAGACCGTGCTCGATGCGATCGGGGTCGAGTTCGAGGCCATCGTCGGCCGGCCGCTGTGGGAGACGTCCTGGTTCAGCACCACGCCGGGCATGTCCGAGCGCATCCGCAGCCTGTTCAACGAAGCCACCCGCGGCGGCACCGCGCGCGCCGAGATCGAGGTCGAGCTGGCGTCCGGGCGGCGCGTGCACGACCTGTCGATCCGCCCGATCCGCGACGCCGGCGGGCGAATCATTGCGGTCGTGCCCGAAGCGATCGACACCACCGAGCGACGCAACGCCGAAGAAGCGCTGCGTCAATCGCAAAAGCTCGAAGCGATGGGCCAGCTGACCGGTGGCGTTGCGCACGATTTCAACAACCTGCTCACGCCGATCTTCACCGCCCTCGAGCTTGCCGGTGACCCCGATGCCCGGCCTGAACGTCGTGCGCGCATGATCGCGGTCGCGCAGCGCTCGGCCGAACGCGCGGCCACACTGGTGCAGCGCCTGCTGGCCTTCGCAAGGCGGCAGCCGCTGCAACCGGTGGATGTGGAGGTCGGTCCGCTGGTCGCGGGCATGGCGGAACTGATCGCAAGCTCCAGTAGCCCGCGCGTGCGACTGGTGCTCGACATCGCCGAGGACCTGGCACCGGCGATCGCCGACCCCAACCAGTTGGAGATGGCGCTGCTCAACCTCAGCGTCAACGCCTGCGACGCGATGCCCGATGGCGGTGTGCTCACGCTCGGCGCACGCAATGCGCGGATGGATGCCGACACGCGCGCCGACGGCCTGCCGCCCGGCGACTACGTCGTCGTCTCGGTCGCCGACACCGGTCACGGCATGGACGAGGCGACGCGCGCGCGCGCCGTCGAGCCGTTCTTCTCGACCAAGGGCATCGGCCGCGGCACCGGCCTGGGCCTGTCGATGGCGCACGGCCTGGCCTCGCAGCTCGGCGGCCGGCTGGCGATCGACAGCGCCCCGCAGCGGGGCACCACGATGGAACTCTGGCTGCCGGTGGGCACCCGCCGCGCAGCCGCGAATGCAGACAGCAACGAGGACGATCACGTGAACACGACAGACGAACACCGCGGTACCGCGCTCGTGGTCGACGACGAGGACGCCGTGCGCATGTGCACCGCCGACGCGCTCGACGACATGGGCTACCGCGTGATCGAGGCCGGCTCGGCCGAAGAGGCGCTGGCCGCGCTCGAGGGCGGCCTGGCCCCCGATGTGCTGGTCACCGACCATCTGATGCCCGGCATGACCGGCGCCGAGCTGGCAAGGACCGTACGCGATCGCTTGCCGGGCACCGCGGTGGTCATCGTCTCGGGCTACACGAGCATGGCCGAGTTCGACCCCGGTCTGACGATCCTGGGCAAGCCGTTTCGACAGCAGGAGCTCGTCGCCAGCGTCGAGGCCGCGACCGCATCGCTGCAGTCGGCCGTGGCCTGAGCCCACCCGCCGGCGCGCATTCGACGCGCCGCACGTAGGGGTGAAGCCAAGCGACGCGACTTCGACACGGCCCGCGCCACGCTGGGCGCATGAGCTGGCCACTGACGTCCGAGCATGCCCAGGCTGCCCTCCCTCGTTCGTTAGGACGGGTTAGGTGGGGGACCATCGCTCTGATCGCCGCGCATGCCGGGCTCGCCCCATCCCAGCCTTCCACCCGTGAAGGGGCGCAATGCCCCGCCAGCGGGGGAAGGGAGACAAGCGCACGACGCGTCCATCGGCGTTGGGAGGACACAGGCGCCACGTGCCGCCATGCTTGCGCGCGGCATGCGCTCGTGCCCTCCCCGTGTACGGGGGAGGGTTGGGTGGGGGCCATCGCTCCGATCTCCACGCACCATGAGCTTGCCCCCATCCCGGCCTTCCCCGCGAGCGGGGGAAGGAGACAAGCGCCCGGCGCGCTCATCAGCGGTGAAAGGACACAAGCACCACGTGCCGCCATGCGCGCGCGGCATGCGCTCGAGCCCTCCCCGTGTACGGGGGAGGGTTGGGTGGGGGCCATCGCTCCGATCTCCACGCACCATGAGCTCCCCCATGTCCCACCTCGCAATCGCACGATGACCGCACCGGCGCTGCAGCGGTACGCGAACCGGCACGGTGACAGCGGCGTCACCGCCTACGCGATCGACGGCGACGCGATCGCCGTGGAGTTCGGGCACGGCCCGGTCTATGTCTACACGCGCCGCGACATCGGCGCTCGGCACTTCGTGGCGCTGTGCGCGGCTGCGCAGGCCGGCCGCGGGCTGTCGACCTGGATCAGCCAACACGTGCAGTCGCACTACGCCGCGCACTTCGACGACCGCGCCGCCTGGCGCGCCTGGCGAGCCGGCGGGTCTCAGGCCTCGCCGTCGCCGTCGAAGCGGTAAAGGTCCATCGCCAGAAACCCCATGTCGATGCCGGCCTCGATACGCAGCGCGCCGAGCCGGTCGCCACCGGCTGCGCCCATGGCCACGAACAGCGGCAGCAGGTGCTCATCGGTCGGATGCGCCTGCGCCGCGAAAGGCGCCTGCCGGCGGTAGTCGAGCAGCGCCGGCAAGTCATCGGCACGCAGCCGTGCTTCGATCCAGTCAGTGAACGGCCGCACGTACGGCGCTTCGCTGCCGTCGCGGCCACGCCAGTCGTGCAGGTTGTGGGTGATGCTGCCCGAGCCGATCACCAGTACGCCTTGCGCGCGCAGCGGCGCCAGCGCGCGTCCGAGCGCGAGCGCATGTGCCGGACCGAGCGCGGGCTGGATCGACAGTGGCACCACCGGGATATCGGCCTCGGGATGGAGCAGGCGCAGCGGCACCCAGACGCCATGGTCGAGCCCGCGCTGCGGATCGACCTGCGCGGGCAGCCCGGCCGCGCCCAAGCGCGCAGCGATATCCTGCGCGAGCGCCGGGTCCCCCGGCGCCGGATAACGCAGGGCATACAGCGCCTCCGGGAAGCCGCCGAAGTCGTGGACGGTCTGTGGCTGCGCGGCGCCACCGACCTGCGGCCGCGCCGCCAGCCAGTGCGCGGACGCCACGACGATCGCGCGCGGCCGCGGCAGGTCGCGCGCCAGTTCGGCCAGCCGCACGCCGACCCGACCGGGCGACAGCGCGGTCATCGGCGAGCCGTGGGAGACGTACAACGCGGGCAGCGGGGCCATGGAACGCACCAAGAAGCAGAGAACGCCTCTCACGATGGGCGTCGGCCACGGCGTGCGGAAGCGGCGGTGCCACGACGCATCGTCGCAGCCATGCAACGCTGGCGGTCAGGCCGCCTGCGTCGCGACGATGCGCTCGAGCAGCACCAGCAGATCGGCCAGGTGCCCGGATCCCGCCGGCGTGCGCTCATCGGAGGTCATGACGACGGTCAGCGCCAGCGTCGGCACGATGAACAGCATCTGCCCGCCATGGCCCCAGGCATAGCGCACCTCGTGCCCGCCGACGCGCCGAGCGAACCAGCCATAGCCGTAACCGTCGCCGGTGTAGATCGAGCGCGTGCGCGGTTGCCAGGACTGCGCGATCCAGGTGCCCGGCACCAACTGCGCGCCGGCCGCGCTGCGCCCGTGATTGCGGTAGAGCTCGCCGAAGGCGAGCAGCGAGCGCGGCGTCATCGCCATCTGGTTGCCGCCGAAGTGGATACCTTGCGGATCGCGGTCCCAGGACGCGATCGAAAAGCCGGCCTGCGGTTCCAGCCACTCACGGGCAAGCTGCAGCGTCGGCTTGCCCGACACCTGCACCAAGATCGCCGACAGCAGATGCGTCGATCCGGTCGAATACAGCATGCCGCCGCCAGGCACATCCACGAACGGCTGCGCCAGCGCAGCGCGCACCCAGTCACGTTGCGCGACCCAGGCGCCGTACTGGCGACCGGACGTCGGCCGCAGCCCGGCCTGCATCGACAGCAGATGGCCGATGGTCACCTGCGCCATCCGCGGATCCGGCGCCTCGGGCAGGCGATCGGCGAGCAGCGGCGCGATCGGCTGGTCGACGCCCTCGAGCAGACCACGCTCGATCGCGATGCCCACCAGCGCCGAGACCACGGACTTGGACGCCGACTTGATGTTGGCCGGACGCGCCGGCGAGGCGCCGTGGTAGCCGCGCTCGGCGAGCACGGTGCCGTTTCGCGCGACGATGACCGTACGCAGCGGCGCCAACGCCGCAGCCTCGTCGAGCACCGCCGCCAGGCGCGCATCCTGCGCCGCCGCCAGCAGCGGCGATACCAGCAGCAGGCAGACCAACAGCAACATCGAGGGCAGACGGCGGGACGACATGGCCCGGGCAGTATCCCGCGCGAGCACGCAGCACGCCACACACGGCGATGCGCCCCGGCTCACCGCGTTCGACCCGGTTGCCCCTGGCAGTACCTAGATCGAAAATGGCGGAACATGTTCGGCGACCCAACCACTGTTCATAGCTGCGACGGCGGCAGCGGCGGCAAACCCGGCGACGTTGCTTGCGGCAACCCCAACCCTGTCGACGTCGAAGCGAGGCCATCGGCATGAAAGCGCTGCCCGCCGTGATCTTGCTGACGACGATCAGCCTCTCGGCCTGCACTGGAAGACTGCCCTTCCAGCCACCGCTGGCGGCCTTTCAGGCCTGGCAGAAGCCGGGGGCTTCGCGTCTCGATACGAAGAAAGCCCTGCTGGAATGTGGCATGCCGCACCCACACACCGCCTCGCTTCCCCCAAACGATGTGCGGACACCCAACCAGCAGGCCGAGGCCGAGAGTTGCCTGCTCGCCGCGGGGTACACCATGACGGAACAGTCCCCGCGCTGGTGCACACTCCAGCCGGAACTGCCCGCCTGCCAGCCTGGCGTGGAACCGCTCGCCCCAGCGTCGAACGGCGCCTGGGCAGTCACTACTGTCGGGCCCGCCTGGATATGGCGTACTGCAGAAAAACCGCGAGCAACCCCTCCGCTTGTACAGAAGGGCCGGTCGATCCGGAATGCCTGCCGTAAACGCCAGCCGCTGCTAAACCCTGTCTGCCAAGGCATTGCGGCGGTCCCGTGGCCGTATCGTGCCTTGGAGGTTGAGGCATTGGTCGAGGCGGCTTTGGCGCATCTCGGCGACATCGAGGTGCGGTTCAGCAACGCCGGCATCCTGGTCGAAGGCACTGCGGGCGCCAACGCTCTGGAGGATTGGATCGGGATCGTTGCGGTCCGACCGACAGGCATGTTTCCTGGGCGCAGAACAGCACTGCAATACCTCAAGCAGCGCAAGGCTCGTCAGCACCGCATCAGCCTCCGGTCTGGGAGGCCGCAGCACGGCCACCTACAACGCGGTCAAAGGCGGCGTCATTGACCAGCGCGCCACGCCACGACGATCGCGCGCGATCGCCTGCGCGGCGCCAAACCGTCCAGGAGCCCCGACCCCGCAGAATCGCCAATCCAGGCTGTAGCTCCCCCCCCCGTTGCGATTCACCATGGTTCGACCGCGGCAGCGCTACGGTGCGCGTCCACCCCACGCAGGAGACCATCCATGCGATTCGACGACAAGGTCGTGATCGTCACCGGTGCAGGCTCAGGCATCGGCGCGGCGACCGCGCGCGCGTTTTCCGAGGCCGGCGCTCACGTCGTGCTGGCCGACCTCGATCAGGACGAGCTCGATACGATCGCCGCCACGCTGCCGCAGGACCGCACGCTGGTCCATCGCCTCGACGTGTCCCGCCCCGACGAGGTCGACGCGATGGTCGAAGCGGCGGTGGCGCATTTCGGCGGCATCGACGTGCTGTTCAACAACGCCGGCATCCTGGTCGAGGGCACCGCGGACGCGACTGCACTGGAGGACTGGAACCGGATCGTCGCGGTGAACCTGACTGGCGTCTTCCTGGGCGCAAAGGCCGCGCTCCCGCATCTCAAGCAACGCAAGGGCTGCATCGTCAACACCGCGTCGGTGTCGGGCCTGGCCGGCGATCGCGGCATGGCGGCCTACAACGCGGTCAAGGGTGGTGTGGTCAACCTGACCCGGGCGCTGGCGATCGACCACGGCCGCGACGGCGTGCGCGTCAACGCGGTCTGCCCCAGCTTCACGCGCACCGGCATGACCGCCGACATGCAACAGGACGAGGCCACTGTGCAGGCGTTCCTGGACCGTATTCCGCTCGGTCGGCTTGGCGAGCCGGTCGACATCGCGCGCGCAGTGCTGTTTCTGGCCAGCGACGACGCCGGTTTCGTGACCGGCGTGAACCTGCCGGTGGACGGCGGCGTGTCGGCCTCGAACGGGCAACCGCTGTTCGAGACCGACTGAGCGCCCAGAAGCGCTAGTCGGCAGGCGCGGTCTGCGCCGCCGGCAGACCGGCCCGCCGTTCGAAGCAGGCCCGGCCGGCTCCGTGCGGCCACTCGGCGCGCAGCCCAGGTTCGACTTGGCGCAGCGGATCGCGGTTGTCGGTGGCGAAGTGCGCGCACAGTTCCATGCGACCGGGCGCGAGCACGCGATAGTCGTAGGGGGCCCCTGTGCCCGGGTCCACGCGGCGCAGATCGGGCCCGTCAATCGCAGTGAGCGTGTCCGGCAGAACACCGTCGCGTTCGAGTTGTTGCGTGGCCGCCTGCTCGATCCGCCGCAGATCGTGCACGCGCGCCGCATCCATGCGGGCCTGCCGCTGCGCGGACGGCGAGCCGATCAGCAACATCGCGGTCGCAACGGCGGCCACGCTCGCCATCCCGCCAACGACGATCAGCACCCGACCCAGTATCGGCGCGCTCACGACACCGCCTCATCGCTGCGCAGGTCGAGCAAGTAGAACGCGAACACCGCGCCGGCGATCGCGCCGACCACCGCGACCTTCAGGACGAAGCGCACCGTCAGCTCTCCGCCAAGCACGTTGTAGACAAGCGCGATCGCATCGCCAATCAGTACCGCCGCGGCCAGGAACAGTGTCATGTAGGTCAGCCAGCGCCGCACCGGCGACAGCCGCTTGAGGGGATCGCGCGCCAACTCGCGCGAGAGCCGGTGGGCGAGCCAGGCGAACGCAGGGAAGGCGATCAGCAGCGCGGCCGATGCGCTGCGCATCGACGCGCCCATCCGCTGCACCCGGTACTCAGGATCGGTGGGATCGGGAAACGCGTAAGCGATCAGGTCGAACGTCAGGCTGCCCAGTTGCCAGACCCAGACGTAAAGCGTGGCGAACAGCAGCAGATACCAGAACGCATCGCGCGCCGACAGCGACGGCTGCGGCCGCGGCACCGGCACGACGAACGGCACCGTGGCCCAGGCGCGCAGCGCACCGTCGATCTGCGCCTGCGGCCAACCGGCGGCCGCCAGTGCCTCCGCGGTCTGCATGCGGGTCGCGCCGCGCGCCAGCGCGTCACGCACGCAGGCGTCCAATGTCGGGTTCGATGCCATCGCGGTCCTCGTCCGCAGTTGCCGGCGGCACTCTAGCAGGCTACCGACGCAGCCGTTCAGGTCCACCGGCGCGGTACTGCGCTCAATCGGTGCGACCGGCCGTGGGACAATGCGCGCATGGGCGAACCCGAACTCCAGCCGCCGGCCCGGCCCGCGGCCGACGCGCCGCCGCGCGTCCTCACCGAGGCGCTGAAGGCCGACATCCGCGCCGCGTACGCGAAGCTCCAGGCCAACACGCCCGGCTTCAGCACGCGTCGCTCGCAGAGCGCGATGATCGGGCTGGTCTCGCGCGCGCTCGCGACCTCGGGCGGCATCGGCGTGGCCGAGGCACCGACCGGCGTCGGCAAGTCGCTCGCCTACCTGACCGCCGGCGTGCCGATCGCGCTGGCGACAAAGAAAAAGCTGGTCGTGAGCACCGGGACGGTCGCATTGCAGTCGCAGTTGGTCGAGCGCGACATTCCCGCGTTCCTCGCCGCCACCGGACTGGAAGCGAAGGTCGCGCTGGCGAAGGGCCGCACCCGCTACCTGTGCACCCGCAACGCGGCCGAACTGCACGCCGAGCACAGCCAGGGCACGTTGCTGCCGGGCGACGCCGGTCCCGATGAGGGCGGCGACTTCGAGCGCCAGCTCTATGACCGCCCGCTGGCGCCGCACGAAGTCGATGCCGCGCACCGTCTGCTCGAAGCGCACGCCGACCGGCTGTGGGACGGCGACCTCGATGCCGCGCCCGAGCCGGTGTCGCCTGCGCTGCGCGCGCGCATCACCACACCGGCCTCGGGCTGCGCAGGGCGTCGCTGCAGCTTTGCCCAACAATGCCCGGTGCTGCGTGCGCGCACCACCGTGCGCGATGCGCAGATCGTAGTCACCAACCACGCGCTGCTGCTGTCGTCGCTGGCGATGGGCGATGTCGAGAACGGCCAGCCACTACTGGCACCGCCGAGCGAGATGCTGCTGGTGCTCGACGAGGGCCATCACGTGGCCAACGTCGCGATCGACCAGGGCGCCGCGCGCCTGCCGCTGGCCGACATGGCCAAGCGCACCGGTCGCATGCAGATCCTGATCGCGGGCAGTTACCGGCTGGTCGACAAGGAGAAGATCGGCACGTTGCTGCCCAACGAGGCGATCGAACTGGCGGTGCGGGTGTCGAAGGCGCTCAAGGCCTTCCAACTGGAGGTGGATCGGGTCTGGCAGCCCGAGCCGGGCGAGCGCGAGCCGATGTGGCGCGCGCCGCTGGGTCGGCTGCCGGACGACTGGGCACCAGCGATCGAGACACTGGCCGAGGACACCCGCGCACTGCTCAACTGGGTGCATGCCGCGCAGCAGGCGGTCGCGCGCGCCAAGCAGGACGATCCGGCGCGCGAGAAGCTGCAGCGCAGCCTGGGCATGGCACTGGAGATGGTCGAGCAGCAGCACGACCTGTGGGCTGGCTGGCGCCGAGAAGACCGCGACGGCACACCGCCGATGGCGCGCTGGGTCACCGCGACGCGCGAAGGCGATCTGGCACTGCACTGCTCGCCGGTCTCGGCCGCGCATGTGCTGCGCACACTGCTTTGGAAGGAGGTCGATTCGGTCGTGATGACCTCGGCCACGCTGACCGGCGGCGGCGACTTGCAGTCGTTCGCGATCGACACCGGCCTGCCCGATCACGCCGAGACTGCATCGCTGCCCTCCCCGTTCGATCTACCGCGCCAGGCGCAACTGGTGGTGCCGCCGTTCCCGGTGCCACCCGACGACCGCGAGGGCCATCCCAAGGCGGTCGCCGAGTGGCTGGCGCGCGAGCTGGACTGGAAGAAGGGCAGCATGGTGCTGTTCACTTCGCGCTGGAAGATGGAAAAGGTCGCTGAACTGATGCCCGCCTCGCGCCGCGGCGCGATCCAGCTGCAGAGCGCAGGCAACAAGTCGCAGGTCGTCGCCGCGCACCTGGAGCGTGTCGCCGCCGGTAAGGGCTCGGTGCTGTTCGGGCTCAACTCGTTCGGCGAGGGCCTCGACCTGCCCGGCGAGGCCTGCACGACGGTCGTGATCACCCAGGTGCCGTTCGCGGTGCCGACCGATCCGCAGACCGCGACGCTCGGCGAATGGCTCGAGGCCCGTGGCCTGAATCCGTTCAACCTGATCGCGGTGCCGCACGCGCTGCGTACGTTGACCCAGTTCGCCGGCCGCCTGATCCGCACCTCGAGCGACACCGGCCGTGTGGTGATTCTCGACTCGCGACTGCTGACCCGCCGCTACGGCAAGCGCATCCTCGACGCGCTGCCGCCGTTCGAGCGCGTGATCGGCTGAGCACGACCGCGTGCGAAGCCGTACGCATGGCACACCATGCGCGCGCATCTGTGCACCGCCCTCGCTTGCGGGGGCGGTCGACGCGCATCGCGCGTCGGGTGGGGTACGCACTTGCGACACCCCCGCGGCCATTGAAACAAAGCGCGTTCATCACGCCTCCCTACGCCGGCATGACTAGAGTGACGGCCACGCCGGAAGGGCGCCTCGCGCAGCCCGTCGTCCAGCCCCGATCACGACCGACCGCATGAACGCACCCATCCCACCGCCGTCTTCTTCGCCCGACACCACCGACGCCGCACCCGTGCCCCATACGCGCTGGTCGCGTGCGCGCCGGCGTCTGGACAGGACAGTCGAACGCGTGGAGGACAGCGTGCCGGCCACGCTGGTCAAGCGCTTCATCGATGCCGACCTGCTGACCCAGGCTGCGTCGCTGTCGTTCTACACGCTGATCTCGCTGGCACCGCTGCTGGTGCTGGTGCTGTGGATCACCGCATCGCTGTATCCCCCGGCGCAGGACGCCCTGCTCGATCAGATCGGCGAGCTCGCCGGCGAGGGCGCACGGACCGTGGCCGGCACGGTGATCCAGAACGCCAACGAGCAGCCCGATGTCGGCTCGCTCGCGGGCCTGTGGAGCACGCTGCTGCTGTTCGTCGGCGCGACGGTGGTGTTCGCGCAGTTGCAGGGCACGCTGAACCTGATCTTCAAGACCGACAGCGGCCACATTCCCGGTGGGTTGAAGGCGTTCCTGCGCAAGCGCGTGTTCTCAGCGGGCGTGGTGTTCGCGCTCGGCTTCCTGGTGCTGGCCTCGACCCTGCTGACCACCGCGGTCGAGGTGATCTTCGCCAACGTGCCGACGGTGCTGCCGCTGATCGGCAATTCGCTGATGCTGGTGCTCTACTCGCTGGCGTTCGCATTGCTCTATCACTACCTGCCCGACCGGCGCGTGCGCTGGCGCCAGGCGCTGTTCGGCGGCCTCATCACCTCGGTGCTGTTCGTGTTCGGACGCTGGGCCATCGGGCTGTACATCACCCACGCCGCACCAGGCAGCGCCTACGGCTCGTTCGGGACCCTGGTGATCCTGCTGATCTGGATGTACTACGCGGCGACGATCTTCTTCGTCGGCGCGCTGATCACCGCAGTCGTCGACGAGCGCCTGCGCCGGGCGTCGGTCGACCGCGCGCTGCGCAAGCGCGCCGAGCGGCAGGCGGCTGGAACAGGGGTCAACGCGGGCTGAAGGGCACACGCCAGTCGAGACGCGATCGGACTATACTTGGACCAAATTCAGTCCTCGAGGACGATCGCCATGACCGAATCCGTCATCAGCCTGAGCGACTTCAAGTCCGAGGCCAGCCAATGGCTCAAGCAGCTGCAGGAGGACCGGCAGGCCGTGATCCTGACGCAGAACGGGCGCGGCGCCGCCGTGGTCCAGAGCTACGAGAGCTATCAGCGCCAGCAGCAGAGCCTATTGATGATGAAGCTGGTCGCGCAGGGCGAAGCCGACCTCCGCACAGGTCGCACCCAGCCGCAGGACGAGGTCTTCGCCGAGCTCCGCGCCCGGCTGGACGCCCGGCATGGCTGACCGTGCGGTCCGCTGGACGCAGACCGCCAAACACGATCTGTCCGCCATCGTCGACTACATCGCCGCCGAAGATCCGCAGGCGGCGCTGGCGGTGCTGGACACACTGCAGCAGCACGCCGCCTCCCTGGAAAACCACAGCGAGCGGGGACGCATCGTGCCCGAGCTCGGCGACGCCGGTCTCTCGCAGTACCGGGAGCTGGTGGTCAAGCCGTGGCGGGTCCTCTATCTGCCGGGCATCGATGCAGTGCATGTCGTTGCGGTCCTGGACAGCCGCCGCGACCTGCAGACGCTGCTGCTCGAACGCTTGATGCGCTCCTGACATGATGCGCTCCTGACATGGCCCGCATCCCTGACGCTTTCATCGACGACCTGCTCGCCCGGACGGACATCGTCGAGGTGATCAATGCGCGCGTGCCGCTCAAGCGGCAGGGCAAGGAGTATTCGGCGCGCTGCCCGTTCCACGACGAACGCTCGGCCAGCTTCACCGTCTCGCCGACCAAGCAGTTCTACCACTGCTTCGGCTGCGGGGCGCACGGCACTGCGATCTCGTTCCTGATGAACTACGACCGCCTCGAGTTCCTCGATGCGGTGGACGAGTTGGCCAAGCGCGCCGGCATGGAGATCCCGCGCGAGACGACCCAGCGCGAGGCGCGGCCCGACAGCGCGCCGATGTACGAGGCGCTCGAGGCCGCGACCCGGTTCTTCCGGCGGCAGTTGGCCGGCAGCGACAAGGCGCGCGACTACCTCGACCGCCGCGGCGTCGACGAGGCGACACGCGAGCAGTTCGCAATCGGCTATGCGCCGGACGGCTTCTCGGCGCTCAAGGACGCGCTGGGCAAGGACGATGCACGCCGCATCACGGTGCTCGAGAAAGTCGGCCTGCTGTCGAAGAACGAACGCGGCCACAGCTACGACAAGTTCCGCGACCGGGTGATCTTTCCGATCCATGATCGCCGTGGCCGGCCGATCGCGTTCGGCGGCCGGGTGCTGGCGGCCGAGGACTCGCCCAAGTACCTCAACTCGCCCGAGACGCCGCTGTTCCACAAGGGCCGCGAGCTCTATGGTCTGTGGCAGGTGCGCCAGGCCAACCAGAAGATCGAGCGGCTCGTGGTCGTGGAGGGCTACATGGACGTGGTCGCGCTGTTCCAGCACGGCCTGCCGCAGGCGGTCGCCACCTTGGGCACGGCGACCACACCCGACCACGCCGAGCTGCTGTTCCGCAACGCGGCCGATGTGTACTTCTGCTTCGACGGCGACGCCGCCGGCCGGCGCGCAGCAACGCGCGCGATGGAATCGGTGCTGCCGCGCATGCGCGACGGCCGCCAGGCGTTCTTCCTGTTCCTGCCCGACGGCGAGGACCCGGACACCATCGTGCGCCAGGAGGGCGTGCAGGGCTTCGAGGCGCGACTGGCGCAGGCCACACCGTTGTCGACGTTCTTCTTCGACACCATCGGCGATGGCATCGCGCTGTCGACGCTCGACGGCAAGGCCCGACTGGCCGAGCGCGCCAAACCGATGCTGGCGCAGATTCCCGACGGCGCCTTCGCCGATCTGATGCGCCAACGGCTGACCGAGTTGACCGGACTGGGCCGGCCTGCGGCATCGGCGCCCATAATGCCGACCCGCATGCCGCGCGGTGGACGCGCGGTGCCGGCGCCACGACGCAGCCTGGTGCGCCACGCGATCGCGCTGTTGCTGCAGAAGCCGGCCATGGCCGCGACACTGCCGCCGCCGTACCCGTTCGTCGCGCTGCAGCAGCCGGGCATCGATCTGCTGACCGAGCTGATCGCGGTGGCCAGCGTGCGCCCGGACATAAGCACCGGCTCGCTGCTCGCCCACTTCGACGGCCGCGACGAGGCGACGGCGCTGCAGAAACTTGCCAGTCAGTCGCTGCCGGGCGACGAGGCGACCTGGGAGATCGAGTTGCGCGACGTCGTTGCCCAGCTCGACCGGCAGGTGCTGCAGCAGCGCATCGACGATCTGCTGGCCCGCCAGCGCGAGGGCGCGCTCGATGCCGCCGGCAAGCAGACGCTGCGCGAACTGCTGAGCCAGCGCGCGGGATGATCCATCCGAGATGGCACGCGCGTCCGAGCACGGCATGATCGAGGACCTGCAGGTGGTGCTGCACAACGGGCGGCGCCGCTCGCCGCAGCGCCCCCTGTCCGACGTGCCGCTGATGGCGCAGGCGACATCGTCCGAGTACGCCGTCGTCGCGTTCGAGTGGTATGCGCAGGGCCATCGCCACACACGCGCCTGTGATGCGCAGACACAGTGGATGATCCGCGCACCGGATGGGGCGTCGCTGGTGGTGTTGCAGGATTACCGTGCCCACGGACCCGATAACGTCCTCGTGCTGTCGCCATGCGGCACGCCGTTGCGCAGGATCGAGAACCCCTATCCGCAGCTGCCCGACGCTCACCCGCAGGCCGATTTTTGGTTCGAGGACATCCGCTGCGACGGCGGACACGTCGTCCTGAAGGTGTTCGCGATCTGGATGCATCCCATTCACCGCAGGCCGGCCATGCCGAGCTACGACGCGATCTACGATCCTGCAACCTGGACGTGCCTGTCGCTGCAATGGCGGCCGATGCTGTGACCCGGCAAGGAACGCGCGGCCGTCCGGCGATGCCAACGCATTATCGACGCGCTCTTAACTCCAGCGCTGGTCTGATCCGCCGCGGGGATCATCGGCAACGCCACGCGGGCGCAACGCGCCTGTCGTCGGCCCTGCCTTGTCACGACGACGGCCGAAGTCCGCACAGACGGGTCCGGCCAGGTCCCCGCTGTCTCCCTCCACAGGATGTTTGCCATGCGTTTCACGACCCGACCCCACCTGCGCCACGGCGCGACCGCCCTGCTTCTCGCGGGCCTGCTCGCCGCGGGCTGCGCGAAGATCGACACACCGCCCACGTTGGTCAAGCCGTTGCACATCGACCTGTCGGCGCCCGTCGCCGAGCAGGTGGACCTGGCCTGGCCGCAGCGCGACGGCGCGCTTGCCAGCGAACACACGATCGCACAGGCGCGCCAGGTCACGTTGCGGCTGCCCGACGGCCGGCAGTTGACGGTGCCAGCCGAGCGGGTCGCGTTCCGCCAGCAGGATGGCATGCTCGCCAGCGTCAACATCGAGCCCAGCGGCGCCGGCGGCGAGCACACCGCCGCGTTGAATCAGGTGCGCGGCCTGCTGGAGGACAATCGCCTGCTCGACCCGACGCTCGCCCACCAGCTCGACGGCTGGGCGGTCGCCGGCGGCGCCCCGCAGACCGCGCGCGTCGTGATCCGCGACGTGGACGTGCAGGTGGGTCTGCGTCCGGACCGCCGAATCGGCTGGCAGAGCACGCTCGACTTCGCACCGCGCACCTGCCAGATGCCGGCCGGGCTCGATGGCGACCCGGATGCCTGCCTGCATACCCCTCCGGCAACCGACGGCGCACTCGCCGACGTGCAGGGCTGAGCCACCACGCAGCGACACCGGTCCTAGGGGCCGGCGTCGCCCTGCGTACCGGCCGCGGCGTCATCGCCGAGCCGCACGCGCGGCTTGAGCCAGAAGAACAGCAGCAGCGCCGGCGCCGCAACGACCGCGGTGATCACGAAGTAGACCGCGTAGCCCTCGGTGACTTCGACAATCCAGCCCGAAAAGAACCCCAGCAGCTTGCCGGGCAGCATGATCAGCGACGAAAACAACGCGTACTGCGTGGCGGTGTAGCGCTGATTGACCAGCGCCGACATGTACGCGACCGCCACCGTGCCGAGGAAGCCCTGCGCCAGATTCTCGCCGGAGATCACGATCGTGAGCCGGGTCAGGTCGCCGTCGGCGCCGATCAGCGCCAGATACAGCAGGTTGCTTGCCGCACCCAGCACGATGGCCACGAACAGCGGCCACTGCACGCCCCAGCGCGCGACCGCGACGCCGCCCAGGAACGCACCGGCGATGCCGATCCAGATGCCATACACCTTGGTGACCGCCGCAATCTCGGTCTTGGTGAACCCCTGGTCGAGATAGAACGGGCCGATGATGCCGCCGATCAGCGCCTGGTCGGAGATCTTCATCGCCAGGATGAACAACAGGATCGCCAGCGCGACCTTGCCGCCGAAACGGCGGAAGAAATCCGCGAACGGCTCGACCACGCCTTCGCGCAGCCCCTGCGCCCAGTTCTGCGCACGCACGCGCACCACGTCGGGCTCGCGTGCGAGCAGGCAGGCGATGATCGGTAACACCATACAGGCCGCCATCGCGCGGTAGACCATGGGCCAGGCGACATGGTCGGCCAGCACCAGCGCCAGCGCGCCGGTCACGATCAGCGCGATGCGATAGCCCAGCGAATAGGTCGCCACGAGCGCGCCCTGCGCATTGGCTGGCGCGATCTCGACGCGATAGGCGTCGACCGCGATGTCGAGCGTCGCGCCCGAGAACGCGACCAGCAGCGTCAGCGCGACGAACAACGCCAGCGGCCCGGTGCCGACGGCCGCCATGCCCAGCAGCCCGGCCATCACTGCCAACATCGCCAGCAACAGCCAGCCGCGCCGCTGGCCCAGGCGCCCGAGCAGCGGCAACCGCCAGCGATCGACCAGCGGTGCCCACAGGAACTTGAATGAATACGCCATGCCGGCGCTGGCAATCATCGTGATGTCGCGCAACTCCATGCCGCCTTCGCGCAACCAGTAGGCAAGCGTGCCGGCGACGAGCAGAAACGGCAGGCCCGACGCGAAGCCGAACAGGAACATCGTCCGCGCCGCGGGCTGGGTGAAGGCCTGCCAGATCGATGGCTTGCCGGCGCGCGCCGGCGCAGCGGCGCTCACGCGCGATAGTCCACGACGAGCGGCGCGTGGTCGGAGAAGCGCGGTTCGGCGTGGACGGCGGCGGCCTGGATGCGATCGCGCAGCGAGGGCGTGACGAACTGGTAGTCGATGCGCCATCCCACATTGTTGGCCCGCGCCGCGCCGCGGTTGCTCCACCACGTGTACTCGGCGGCTTCGGGCCGCAGCACGCGCAGCGCGTCGAGCCAGCCGGTCGCCGGCGGATCGCAGAGGCCATCGCCGCAGGCATCGGCAATCATGCCGTTGAGCCAGGCGCGCTCGGGCGGCGTGCAGCCGGAGTTCTTCTGGTTGCTCGTCCAGTTGCGGATGTCGTTGCGGCTGCGCACGATGTTCCAGTCGCCGCACAGCACGTAGTCGCGGCCACTGGCGAGCCATTCGTCGAGGATCGGCCGCAACCAGGCCATGACCTCGAACTTGAAGCCCTGGCGCAGATCGCCCGACGAGCCGGACGGGATGTAGAACGAGACCACGCTCAGGTTGCCAAAGCGCGCCTCGATGTAGCGGCCTTCCTCGTCGAACGGCGCCCAACCCAGCGCGGTGCGCACCTCGTCAGGCTCGCGCCTGGCATAGATCGCGACTCCGCTGTAGCCCTTCTTGGTGGTCGCATCGCGAAACCAGGCCTTGTAGCCGGCCGGCAGAAACTCGGGGCCGGCGAGCTGGTGCTCCTGGGCCTTGGTCTCCTGCACGCACAGCACATCGGCGTCCTGGGCAGCGAACCAGTCGAAGAACCCCTTGCGGGCGGCCGAGCGCAGGCCATTGGCGTTGAAACTGATGATTCTCATGGCGCGAAGGGTAACCGACACGCGGCCCGCAGTCCGCGCGGTCGCCACCTCCTCCGCACGCGGAGGAGGTCGATGCGCGCAGCGCATCGGGTGGGGGCACGGGCCCTGCGCAGCCGGCCCCCGCCCCCATCCCAACCTTCCACCTGTGAAGGGCGCAATGCCCCCAAGCGGGGAAGGCGCAAGACACAGCACGCGGGCTTTTCCACAAGCGAGGACGGACGACGCGAGGCGCACCACACGCACCTCCCCCGCACGCGGGGAGGTCGACGCGCGCAGCGCGTCGGGTGGGGGCGCGCGGCCTATTCCGGGCGCGGCGTCGTCGCCGTGCTCGGCGGCAGCAGCGGATAGGCGATGTCGGGCTGCTGGCCGGTCAGGGTGCGCAGGAATGCGGCGATCGCGGCCACTTCGGCGGTCGCCAGTTCGCGGCCAAGCTGACTGGTGCCCATGATCGCGACTGCCTGCTCCAGATCCCAGACCTGGCCGCTGTGGAAGTACGGCGCGGTCAGCTCGACATTGCGCAGCGGCGCGGCGCGGAACACGTATTCGTCGCTGGCGGTCTGGGTGACCGCGAAGCGCCCCTTGTCGCCCTCGGGCAGAATCTCCGCGCCGGGCCGGGCGATGACGCCGAATGGGAAGTACGCTTGGCCACCGAAATTCGCGCCGTTGTGGCATGCCGCGCAGCCACTGTCGACGAACAACCGCAGGCCGCGTCGTTCGGTGGCATCGAGGGCCGCGTCTTCGCCACCGAGCCAGCGGTCGAAGCGTGCGTGCGGGGTCACCAGCGTGGCTTCGAAGGCTTCCAGTGCAAGCGCCATGTTGTCGAAGCTCACCGGCGCGGCGTCGCCGGGAAACGCCGCGGCGAACAGCGCGACATAGCGCGGCATGCTCAGCAGGGTCTCGACCACGCGCTCGGGCGTGTTGTTCATCTCCACGCTCGCCTGCACCGGCCCCTTCGCCTGCTCGGCGAGATCGGCGGCGCGGCCGTCCCAGAATTGCGCGGCATTGAACACCGCATTGAAGACCGTCGGCGAGTTGCGCGGCCCGCGCTGCCAGCCGTGGCCGATCGAGACCGGCACATTGTCGGCGCCGCCGGTGCCGATGTTGTGGCAGGTGTTGCAACTGATGATGTGGCTGCGCGAGAGCCGCGGCTCGAAGAACAGCATGCGGCCCAGCTCAAGCCGTTCCTCGGTGATCGCGACACCGCGCACCTGCGCCGGCACCACCCCCACTGTGCCGAACAGGGCCGCCGCGGTGGCGCGCAAGCCGTCGTCGTCGTCGCGTTGCGCCAGTGCGGCGCTGCCTGCGCCCAGCGCGAGGGCGACCGCAGCCGCCACGCCTACCACCCATCCCGTCCGCATCGTCCCGCTCCATTTCCATGACGCGTCGAGAATGCGCGGCATCGCCATCGTCGGCATTGATCGCGCGCAACGGCGCACCGATGCGACCGCGCGTGTTGCCTTACCATTTCGGCTTTCCGTCCCTTTCGCCAGGCCGCCGATGTCCGACCACCGCACCCGCTTCCTGCAACTCGCCTTCGACGTGCAGGCGCTGCGCTTTGGCGAGTTCACGCTCAAGTCCGGCCGTGTCAGCCCGTATTTCTTCAATGCCGGTCGCTTCGACTCGGGCGCGGCCCTGGCGACGCTGACACGCTGCTACGCCGATGCACTCGATGCGGCCGGGCTCGACTTCGACCTGCTGTTCGGGCCGGCCTACAAGGGCATTCCGCTGGCGAGCGCGCTGGGCGTGGAGTACGCACGCCGCGGGCGCGACCTGCCCATCACCTTCAACCGCAAGGAGGCCAAGACCCACGGCGAGGGCGGCACCTTGATCGGTGCATCGCTCGACGGCCGCCGGGTGCTGATCGTCGACGATGTGATCACCGCCGGCACCGCGATCCGCGAAGCGCTGGGGCTGATCGACACGGCCGGCGGACGGGTCGCGGGCATTGCGATCGCGCTCGACCGCCAGGAGCGCCTGACCGACGACGATCCGCGCTCGGCCGCCCAGCGGGTGGCCGACGAACAGGGCGTGCCGGTGGTGTCGATCGCCGGGCTGTCGGACCTGCTTGCGTTCGCGGGCGAAAACGCGACACTGGATGCCGAGCGCGACCGCCTGCTGGCTTACCGGTCGCGATACGGAAGTGGCCCGGCGCGCTGATGGCCCGCCAGCGCCCCGGGGGAGGGACACGATGACGTTGCAGGGACTTCTGGCCGCCGCACTGTCGCTCGCCGCCGCGGCCGCCGGGGCGCAAACCGCCGCGCCCGACCGCAAGGTGTACTGCTGGGACGAAGGCGGTCGCCGGGTCTGCGGCGATGCCCTGCCCGCCTCGGCGGTGAATGCCGCGCGCACCGAGATCGACGCGCGCAGCGGCGTGCGCACCGCCGAGATCGGCCGCGCGCTCACCGATGAGGAGCGCAGTGCGGCCGAAGCCGCGCAGGTACAGGCGCAGCGCGAGGCCGAAGCACGCGGGGTGCTGCAGCGG
This sequence comes from Xanthomonas citri pv. mangiferaeindicae, assembly GCA_002240395.1. Lineage (NCBI taxonomy): Bacteria > Pseudomonadati > Pseudomonadota > Gammaproteobacteria > Lysobacterales > Lysobacteraceae > Xanthomonas > Xanthomonas citri. Next base: position 1,759,045 of record CP016836.1, on the reverse strand, counting down.
CGGGAACTGGCGATGGTGGAGGCCTACGCGACCGAAGCCGACCTGCGGCGCGCCTACGGCGAGCGCATCGTGCTGGTCGAAGAAGCGATCAAGACCTCGCACCTGGGCATCGCCAACCTGCGCGCGAGCCTGCTGTCGCTGCTGCGCCAGGCCGCCGATCTGGAACTGCGCGATGCGCCGGTCGACGCGACACTGATCGCCGGCATCCGCGCCCAGCGCGCGGATCTGGAGCGCCAGACCGCAGTGCTCGAGCAGCAATTGGCCGACCAGGCCGCGCTCGGCGGCGATCTGCGCGCGGCGCTGGCCCGCTATCGCGAGCTCAAGCAACCGGCGGTGCGGGACTAGCAGCGCGGGGCTGGCCCCCACCCGGCGCGCGAGCGCGCCGACCTCCCCCGCGAGCGGGGAGGTGTGCTTTGCTCAAGCGTCCCGCGCTGCGATCGTCCCGCACACAACGATGCGCGCGTGTAGCGTCGACCTCATGCTCATGTCCTTGCGCGGAGCTTTGAGCCCTCCTCCGCAGCGCGGCGGGTTGGGTGGGGGAAGCGGTTCGGGGCATGTACGCGCAAGGCGATGCGTGAAAGCCCGCGCCCCCACCCGGCGCCGGTGGCGCCGAGCTCCCCGCGAGCGGGGAGGGACCAGGCCGGACGCGCCGATGTCCCGCACAGGCGAGAAAGGTGACATGCGCGCGCGGCGCGGGTTTGGCCCCGCCCGGATCGGGCGCGTATGCTGCCCGCCCCCACCGCTGCACCGTGAGTCCCTGTGTCCGACCCGATTTCCGCCCTGCTGCTCGGCATCATCGAGGGGCTCAGCGAGTTCCTGCCCATCTCCAGCACCGGCCACCTGCTGATCGCCCAGCACTGGCTCGGCGCGCGCTCGGATTTCTTCAACATCATCATCCAGGCCGGCGCGATCGTCGCGATCACGCTGGTGTTCCGCCAGCGCATCTGGAGCCTGACCACCGGCCTTGGCGAACGCGCCAACCGCGACTATGCGATGAAGCTGGCGCTGGCGTTCCTGGTCACCGCGCTGGTCGGCCTGCCCGTGCGCATGGCCGGCTGGGAGCTGCCCGAGACCGTCACGCCGGTGGCTTGGGCGCTGGTGATCGGTGGGCTGTGGATGATCGTTGCCGAGCGCCTGGCCGAACGCAGGCCCGACCGCAGCGATGTCACCTGGACGGTCGCGGTGCTGGTGGGCCTGGCGCAGGTTCTGGCCGGCGTGTTTCCCGGTACCTCGCGCTCGGCGGCGGCGATCTTCATCGCGATGCTGGCCGGCCTGAGTCGGCGCTCGGCGGCGACGGAGTTCGTGTTCCTGGTCGGCATCCCGACGATGTTCGCGGCCAGCGGCTATGCGTTCCTGGAGTTGTGGCTGGACCAGGGCCTGGGCGAGGAAGCCTGGGGCGATGTCGCGATCGCCTTCGTCGCCGCGATGGTGACCGGCTTCATCGTGGTCAAGTGGTTGCTCGGCTACATCAAACGTCATCGCTTCACCGGCTTTGCGCTCTACCGCATCGCGCTCGGCCTGGGCCTGCTGCTGTTGATGCCGTCGGGGGTCTGAAGCGGGGCTTTCGGGAGGGCCCGTGCCCCCACCCGGCGCGCGGAGCGCGCCGACCTCCCCCGCAGGCGGGGAGGTGGTACGTGCGATTTGGTGCTCCCTCGGGCGGGGGAGGTGGTACGCGCGATTTGGTTCTCCCGCAGGCGGGGAAGGCGATAGGCGCGATCTGGCGTGGCGGACATCGCCGGCGCAGACCGGCGTCCACGCAGCGCGTTCAGGCGAGCCGGTTAAGCTTGCGCACATCCGTTCGTCCGACAAGGAGACTCCCGATGCGTCGTGCACTGCCGCTGCTGCTGCCGTTCGCCCTGATCGCCTGCTCGCCGGCCACCTCGCCGCCCGATGGCGCCGCGACGCCGGATGCGCAGGCGGCGGCCGCCGACCTGCCGGATGCTGCGCCGGCCGACCACACAGCCACGCTCGGGCCTATCACTGGCGTCTGGTGGACGCGCGTTCGGGCACGGGGGCCCGGATCGACGGATTGCTCGCGGAAGGTGGCGAGCCACTGCAGCTGGATTTCCGCGATGGCGGCGTCCAGGTCCGCAACGCCTGCAACAACATGAGCGCGAACGTGGCGCTCGACGACGACCGCATGACCGTCGACCAAGTGATCTCGACCATGATGGCCTGCCAGGACGCACGGCTGCAGACGCTCGAGCGCGAGATCGGCCAGCGCCTGCCCGGCACCCATCGCATCACCATCGCAGGGGGCGAAACCCCGCGGCTGACGCTGCAGACCGACGGCGGCGATGTGCTGACGTTCGAAGGCACGCCCACGCCCGCCACGCGCTACGGCAGCGCCGGCGAGCAGGTGTTCCTGGAGATCGCGCCCGAACGCGTGGCCTGCAGTCATCCGCTGATCCCCGATCACCGCTGCCTGCAGGTGCGCGAGGTGCGCTATGACGCCGACGGCGTACGTGTGCCTGGCGACGCGCCGTGGATGCCGCTGTACCAGGAGATCGAGGGCTTCACCCACGAAGACGGCACGCGCAACGTCGTGCGGGTGCAACGCTTCGATGTGACCGACCCACCGGCCGATGCGCCGGCGCAGGCGTATGTGCTCGACATGGTGGTCGAATCGGAGACCGTCGCGCGCTGAGCGCGACGGTATCGGGGCGTGCGCAACGACGCGCGCCCCGATACGCCGATCTCCGCCTGAGGCCGGGGTGCCGCGCGGGCCTCAGGCCGGCGTGGCGCCCGGATGCAGTGCGTAGCTGCCCCACACGGTCGCCTCGGCCAACACATGGCCCTGGATCGCACGCTGCACATCGCCGGCGGTGAAGCGCTCGGGCACGTCGAGACGGTCGACGTCGAGCGCGAACAGGCGGAAGAAATAGCGATGCGTGCGCAGGTCGTTGGGCGGCGGGTACGGACCGTCGTAGCCGAACCAGTCGCCGGCCATGTCGGCGTCGCCTGCGAACCAGCCGGTGTAGTCGTTCAGACCCTGACGCGCACCGGCCGGTCCCGGCGGTCGCCGCTTGCCGCCCGGGGTCACGCCTTCGCTGGCGCTGCCTGCCTCGATCGCGCGCAGTTCGGCCGGCAGGTCGACGACCGCCCAGTGCACGAACGTGCCGCGCGGATGCGCGACCGGAATCTCGACATCGTCGCGACCGGCCAGCGACGGGTCGGTCGGTGCATCGGGATCCAGGCACAGCAGCGCGAACGAACGCGTACCGGCCGGGACCTCGTCCCAAGCCAGGTGCGGATTGCGGTTGCCGCCGAAGCCGTCGGGCGTGCCCGCGGCGAACGCCGCCGGAATCGGTTGGCCGGGCGCGAAGCTGTCGCTGTGGATGCGCATGGTGTCGTCTCCTGCGTGGCGGAATCGGGGCGGCGGTCAGGCCTGCGGATAGCCCAGGCGCACTGCGACCGGGGTCAAGGCGGCGATCGGGCCGGCCAGCGCGTCGGTGTACGCACGCCAGCGTCCGGCAGGCAGGCGATCGGGGCCGAGCGCCTGCGGCGGCGGCACCGGGAAACCATCGAGCGCCAGGGCCTCGCCGAGCGCGGCGGACACCGCCATCGGATCGGCGGCCGGTGCGTCGGTGCGCACGATCGTGACCGGCATCAGCTGCTGCTCGATGAGGTCGGCGAACTGCGCCAGATGGCGGGCCAACCAGTCCGCCGCGCCCTGGGCGTCGTCCACCCGCATGGTCAACGCAGTGCCGAACGCCAGCCATTCGAGCAGCATGTCGCGCGGATCGCGCAGCGCCAGCAGCAAGCGCGCCTGCGGCAGCTCGGGCCGCAGCGCCAGCAGCCAGGCGTTGTCCCACCACGGCAGCCAGTCGACGATCGCGCCGTCGCCGGCATCGCGTGCCGGTAGCTGGGTGCGCCAGCTGTCGACGATCTGGCGCGCGGTGAACTCGCCCGCGGCGAGCCGGGCCGGCACGCGCGTGTCCTGGAAGGCGTCGGCGACCGGGCCGGCGAAGCGGTCGGCGCGGAACTGCCGCACCGCCTGCCGCAGCAGGCCGGCGACACGATCGACCTGGGCGCCGGGCGGTCCGTAGAGGAACACCGCCGGCGGTTGCGGTGCCAGAGACTCGGCGACCGGCGGCCACTGCGCCGGTGCGGCGGTTGGCTCTGGCGGTGCGCTCGCCGCAGCGCTGGTATCGACGCTGACCGCGGTCCAGGTCGCGACCGCATCGGCGTGGCGGCCGGCGGCGTCCTGGGCCAGGCCGACCCAGCGGCGCAGCATCAGGCGCGCAGCGTCGTGTGCGGTCGCCTGCAGGCCTTCGGCAAAGGTCACCGCCGCGTCCGGGTCGCGCGCGAGCAACTGGTTGAACAGGAATTCGTTGGCCGCGGCATGACCGGGCTGCAGCGCGGTGACCGCGCGCGCGACCGCTTCGGCCGCCTCCATATCACCCGCGCCGGTCTCCAGCGACAGGCGTGTCTGCAGCGCCGGCAGGTGATCGGGACGGCGGGCGTTCCAGCGCTCGACGATGCCGCGCGCGGCTTCGCCGGCGAACGGCTCGAACGCCAACCGCGCAAGCCACAGATGATCGTGCTCGGGGCCGGCTGCGAGCGCGGCATCGAGCGTGCTGCGGGCGTCGTCCGCAGCGTCGGTCCGGCTCCACAACTGGACCAGCGCATTGGTCGCGCGGCGCGACTCGGGATGCGCGGCGAATGCGGCATGCAGCAACGGCGCGGCGCGTTCGGGACGCCCGGCCTCCAGTTCGAGCTCGCCGCCGAGCGTCTGCCACGCCGGGGTGACCTGCGCCGGATCGGCCAGGATCTCGGCGATCACGTCGGCGGCATCGGCAGGACGGCCCTGCTGCAGCACGATCTGCGCCAGCAACCCACGCAGCGGCGCCTGGCCGGTCTGCTCGATCACGCGGCGGAACGCCTGCTCGGCGAACGCCAAGTGGCCGGCCGCGAGATAGCCGAAGGCCAGCGCGTGCAGCACCTGCAGGTCCTCGGGCGCTTGGCTGGAGGCGTGCGACAGCAGGCCCAGGGCGCGGTCGTGGTCGCCGCGACGCGAGGCGATCGCGCCGGCAAGCATCGTCGTCCACGGGTGCTCGGGCGCCACGCGCTCGGCCAGCTTCTGCTGCTGCTCGGCTTCGTCGAGATCGCCGCGGCCGATCGCCATCTGCGCGCGCATCACATAGGCGCCGAACTGGTTGGGATCGAGCGCGACGGTCTGCGACAACGCCGCCTGCGCGGCCTCCAGATCACGCGCGTCGAGCAGCATGCCCGCACGCAGGAAGTGCAGCTCGGCCTCATCGGGCGCATCGGCGAGCGCGGCATCGATCGCGGCCAGCGCACCGTCGCGATCGCCGGCCGTGCGCAGCGCGAGTGCGGCGGCGCGCAGCAGGCCGACATCGCGGGGCGTATCGGCCAGGGCCTGGCGCGCGAGCGCGGCGGCGTCGTCATGGGCGCCGCGGCGCAGGGCATCGAGGATCTGTTGCTGCATGCTGGTGCCGGCGTAACGCCGTCCGTCTGGCTGGGCCGGCCATTGTAGCGGGCCATCTGCTGACGGCCGGCGCGCGTGCCCCACCCGCCGCGCTGTGCGGCTCTGCTCAGCCGGCGCCGGGTGCCAGGTCGCTGCCGATCGCATTGGCCAGCCGGGTCCGCATGCCCGCCTCGCGTGCCGCGTCGGCATGCGCGTCGAGCCGCGCGGCCACCCAGCGTTCGGCGAACCCGTCGAGGTGGGCGTCGAGCAGGAATCCACAGTGCCCGCCCCAGCGGCTGAGCTCGATGCGCGCATGCGCCGGCAGTGCCAGGGTGTGGAATGCGTCGAGCGGGATCACCGGGTCGTCGGCCGCCATCAGGATGTCGGTCGGCACCTGCAGGCCGGCCAGGCGGTCGCCGGCGACCGAGTAGCCATCGAAATAGTTGTCGAGCGTGCCGAAGTCGGTGTGGGTCTGGACCAGCCATTCGGTCAGCTCGCGCATGCCCAGGCGCAGGGTCGCATCGTCGAAGGCGTGGCGATCGGGAAACAGGTCGCGCTTGCGCCGCAGCGACGCGCGCCAGGTGCGTTCGAAGTGCCGCAGGTACAGCCGGTGCCCACGCTCCATGTACACCATCGTGCGCGCCGGATCGACCACCGGGCACACCGAGGCCACGCCCGCCAGTTGCAGGCCGACCGCCGGCGCGCGCAGCGCCAGACGCAGCACGAAGTTGCCGCCGAGCGAATACCCGGCGGCGACCATCGGCCGGGCCGGAAAGCGCCGCGCCACGTCGAGCGCGGCGTGCACGACCTCGTCGATCCGGTTGGAGTGGAAGATCGCCTCGTTGAGGTGATGACTGCCGCCGTGATCGCGGAAGTTCAGCCGGAACACCTCGTAGCCGCGCTCGAGCATCCGCGCCGCGGTCAAGCGCATGTAGCTCGATTCGGTGCTGCCTTCCCACCCGTGCAACAGCAGGGCCAGCCCGCGCGACGCAGTCCCGGGCACCACCGAATGCAGGCCGTGCAGGCGAACGCCCTCCCCGCCGTCGATCAGATGCTCGGTGGTCACCGCACCGGTCGCCGCGAGCAGCCGCGCGCCGCGTCGGCGTCGCCAGGGGCTGCTGCCGAGCACGGTCTGCACATGCGGGCTGCGCAGCCAGGCTGGCGGCATGTAGTCGCTGCCGCGCAGGCCGCCATCGGCGCCCGGCAGCCGGTGGGCATCCGCCGTCGCCGACGGATGCGCCGCGGTCATCCCGCCGCCTCCAGCGCCGCGACGATGCGCTCGCGCGAGACATCGGCGATCCGGCGCCGGCCTTCGCCCTCGCCCGGCAGGATCGGCTCGAGGAAGATCACGTCGGCCTGCCGCGGCGCCTCGCCGAGCAAGCGCAGAAAGTTGGCGAAGAACGACTCGCGCTCGCGGAACGCCACGATCGTCTGCGCCGCGCCGCCGACGCCGTAGCGCAGGGCGACCGGCTGCACCGCGACATTGGCCTCGACCGCGGCCAGGAAGATGCGCGCATGGAACGGCCCGACATGCGTGCCGCCGCGCGTGCGTCCTTCGGGAAACACCGCGACCGGGCGCCCGGCGCGCAGCCGCGCGAGCATTTCCTGCAGCACCCCGCCCAGCGATTCCTGGCTGCCGCGCTGGTGGAAGATCGTCTCCCCGCGCGCGGCCAGCCAGCCCACCACCGGCCAGCCGGCGATCTCCCGCTTGGCGACGAAGCCCATCATCCGCTGGCTGTGCAGCGCGACGATATCGACCCAGCTCACATGGTTGGCGACGAACAGCGTCGCGCCGGGCAACGGCGTACCGATCCGGCGCATCCGGAAACCGAACACCCGCATCAGGCCGCCCTGCCACCAGCGGATCATCCGGTGGTCGATTCGCTCGCCGCTGGGCAGCGTGCGCGCGCCGATCGGCGGCACCATCGACAACAGCACCAGCGGCAGGTGCACGAAGACGTGCCACAACAGCATCGGCACGCGATACGCATAGCGCAAGGCGCGCACCGGCGGGCCGCCGGTGCTGGCATGAATGGGGGAGGACGTCATGCGCGCACCATACCCAAACCGATCACACGCGCGCCACTGCCTGACGAGGGTGCGCTCACGGCTTGGGGATCACCGCCAGCGTCAGCCGCGAGGCGCAAACCAGCCGACCGCCGGCATCCTCGATGCGGATGTCCCAGACCTGCGTGCTGCGGCCCACGTGCAGCGCGCGCGCGGTGCCGGTGACCGTGCCGCTGCGCACGCCGCGCAGGTGGTTGGCGTTGATCTCGATGCCGACGACGCCGCAGCCCTCGGGCGCGGCCAGACCGCCGGCGGTGCTGCCGATCGTCTCGGCCAGCAGCGCAGACGCGCCGCCGTGCAGCAGCCCGTAGGGCTGGTGGGTCCGCGCATCGACCGGCATGGTCGCGCGCACGTAATCGGGGCCGATCTCGGTGAAGACGATGCCGAGCGTGGCGATCGCGGTATTGGCCGACAGCGCGTTGAGCTGCTCGACCGTGGTGTCGCTGCGGAACATGCGGCGCGGAACTCCGGGCGGGAACGCGCCAGCTTAGGCCGTTCCTCGACGTGGCGCATGCACCGGTGCGTTGCGGTGCGGCCGGGCGGTCAGCGACGGGTCGGCGTCGCGCGGCCCTGCACGTTGGGGCTGGTCCGGCCGATCAGGCGAAGCGAAACCGCTGCGGCAGCGACCCGGCATCGCGACCGCGGGCACCGACGCCGGTCCGACGGCGGGCGGCCTGCGCGCGGACGGGATCGCGCGGCAGCGAAGACATCGGGGCGAGACGGGCGGCAGCGTGAACGATGGCGAGCATGCGGGTCATGGCGAAGGTCCGGGGCGAGGGCGTGGAGGGACGATCAGGCGACACGGAAGCGGCTGGGCACCGACGACTGGCTGTAGCTGCGCGGCGTGCCGTAGCCACTGCTGCGGCCGTAGCCGACGCCGAACGGACGGACATAGGCAGCGTTGGGGGCGGTCTGGGCGGGGGCGGTCTGGGTCTGCATGGTCGTGCTCCGGTGTGGCTGTGATTCGGTGTGTTGGTAGACTACAACACCACCGTTCGAGAACACCATGTGCCGGAGGTCATATCGGTGCCCGAACCCGTGATTGTTCAGCTTTTGTTTATTTTTGAGCCAAGAGGCCGCTCCGCGCCGATTGGGGGATTTGCCCGACTTGATCGATCCGGGCCGCACCGGACGCAATGCCCCGCAGGCGGGGGAAGGAGAAGAAAGCAGGACCGCGCGCGCGTGAGGGACGCCGCAAGGAGTGGGGACCGCGCGTGAGTGCCTCCTCCGCCTGCGGGGGAGGCCGGCGCGTGCAGCGCGCCGGGTGGGGGCACGGGCTTTCCCCACTAAGTGCCCTTCCCGCCTCCCTCGAAGAGCGAAAATGCACGCGTACGCGGGAAGCGGGCGCTCCTGACACGACCGGGGGAGCACGCACGTCACGTCCCTCGCCAGCCTGAGACGCCCCCCACAGCGCGCCGTCGCCGGCGCTCGCTACAGGATCGGCACCAGGCCTGCCCCGAAGGCGGTCGAAATCCGGGTCAGCAGGCTGCGCCAACCGAGGCTGACTTCGGGGAAGTCACCGACAGGCACGTAACAGGCACGAAAGCCGGGATCGTCGGGCGACAGCGGTTCCGGGCAATCGGGCCCGGGCCGGAACTCATAGCTGGTCGCATAGCGCGTGGGCCACAGGTCGAACACCGGCAATCGCTCGGAGATCTTCGCCATCGTGTAGTCGATGCCGGAGAAGAACGGCGGCTTGTCGCGCCGGGCAATGGTCCACGAGTTCGCCGGCGCGATGTCGCGATGGATGCTCGCCGCCAACCGGCGTGCGAAGGCAGGGTCGGCGATGACGATCGCACTTTCGGTGTTGAGCGTGTCGCCGCGCGGATCGAAGTTGTGCGTGCCGACGACGCCGACCCGGTCGTCGATCACCATCGACTTGGCATGCAGCCCGACGCGCACGCCGGCGCGGTTGAGCGGCACGCGCCGGTTCACGCCGATACCGGCGTAGCGCAGCGCCGAGTACTCGCGCGTGAGCGGCGGTGCGCTTTCGGGCCTGGCCGCGAGCGCGGCCTCCCGCGTCGTCGCCACGCCCTCTGCACCGCTCTCCTCGATGTTGACGCTGCCGTCGGCATTCCAGGAGATGCCGACTGCGCCGGTCGCCTCCAGATCGATCGGCGCGTCCTCGGGAAACGGCTTGTATTCGTAGATATGGAAGCCGAAATCGCGCAGATGCCGGCGCTTGTACTTGTAGGACAGCGCGTAGGTGATGAACGAATCGGTCGCCGCCAGGCTGTTGGTCGACACCGTGACCTGGGGCGGATCGGGCCGTTCGCGCAGCGTCTCGAACATCTGCTCGGCCGGCTTGGACAGCACCAGGTACGGGGTCTGCAGCAGCACATCGTGGTCGGCCGACTCGATCAATTCGCGCAGTCGCGGTGTAGCGGCGGTCGCGTCCTGCGCGCGCTCGTGGTCGCGCTTGTGCTTGGCCGGCAGGTCGCCGATGAACTCCACGTGGCCCACCTCGAGCGCGGCCGCGGCCAGACGCTGCTGCACCAGCACCGCATCGCTGGCGTCGGCCGAGACCGAGGCCACGCGCTCGGGCCGCGCATAGTCCAGGAACGACACATCGGGCACACCGCCGCGCAGCAGATGCTGGCCGACGTCGGTGAGTTGCTCGACCGGCGTGCTCAGCGACGACTGCCAGAACGCCTCGAAGTTCGCGGCCATGTCGGCCACCACCGGGCCGGCGACCAGAACATCGCGGTCGCGGAAGTTGAAGCTGTCGTTCCAGTCGAAATAGTCGTCCTGGTAGTTGCGGCCGCCGGTGATGCCGACCAGGCCGTCGACCAGCAGCGCCTTGCTGTGCATGCGCTGATTGAGCCGGCGCCAGCAACACGCCGCGGCCAGTGCGTAGCGCGGATAGCTGATGCGTGCGCGGCCGAGCACTGGGTTGTAGATGCGCAGCTCGAAACCGACATGCGCACCGGCCAGCGCGGTGAGGGTCTCGACGGTGCGCAGCGCCGAGAGCTGGTCGACCAGCAGCCGCACGCGCACGCCGCGGCGGGCGGCGGCCAACAGTTCCTCGAGCACCAGATGGCCCGAATCGTCCTCGTCGAAGATGTAGGTCTGCACATCGAGGGTGTGCTGCGCGCCGCGGATCAGGTCCAGCCGCGCGATCAACGCATCCTGTCCGTACTCGAGCAACAATGCCGAGTGACGCGGCGCCTCGGGCGCGCTGCGTGCGAAGGCGCGCACGCCCAGTTCGCGCAACGGCGACGGCGTCGCGCAGGCGTCGGCACGCTCGCACACGATGGTGGTGTCGCGCGCCTCAATCGCGATCTGCGCCGCACGTTCGCGCTGCGCGGACGTGAGCGTTGTACAGGCGCCGGTGGCCAGCGTGGCCGCCAGCAGCAGGGCACGTCCGATCCAGCGCATCAGTGCGGCTCCACCGCCCGGATCCGCAGCGTGAAGCGGACCTGGTCGGACAAGGCGTAGCCCCAACGGTCCATCGCATAACGACTTCTGCGGACATCGCCCTCGCCCACGACGTCACAATCCACGGCCGGACGCGCGCACTGCGCCTGCGCGATCCGGAATGTCTCGCGCTGGGCGATGCCGCGGATGCTCAGCACGCCGGTCATCGCACCGCCCTCGCGCGCGAGCGTCGGCGGATAGGGATCGGACACGAACCGCACTTCGGGATGGCGCTCGACATCGAAGAAGCCGGCGCCCCGGGTGATGCGGGTGTAGCTGCGACTGCCGACGATCTCCACGCCGCCGGTGGGCAGCGTCAAGTGCACCTGATGCCGCCCGTCGGGCAGCACCACGATCTCACCGCGCCAATCCTCGAACCGGCCTTCGAGCTGCTGGCCCCAGCGCGTGCGCAACTGGAAGCCGATGTCCGAGCGCGCGGTGTCGAGCACCAGCGCACGGGTCTCGCTCGCCAGCACCGGCGCAGCCGTGATCGCCGCCAGCCACAGGCTTGCCACCAGCAGCCACGCGGCGACAGGCGAAGGCCTGCTGCCCGCATGCGCAATGCGCCCCCGCGTCGTTGGCATCGTCCCGAACGTGACGCTCAGGGCCACCAGAACGCCGACAGGTCGGCGACGCCCGGCTCGACCGCGGCATCGTCGCGCAGGCTCAACACCGCGATGCCGCCGGGCGGCATGCCGCGGTAGTCGCCCGACTGGCCGCTGTGCAGCAGCGCCGCGAGCCGCTCAAGGCCGGGGTTGTGGCCGACCAGCAGCAACCGCCCGACCTCGCGATGGTCGTCGACCAGGCCGGCCAGCGTGCCGGGCGTGGCTTCGTAGATCGCAGGTTCCAGGCGCTGATCGACGTAGCCGACCACGCCCAGCACCGCCTCGAGCGTCTCGCGCGTGCGCCTGGCCGGCGAGCAGAGCACGCAGTCGGGGATCAGCGCCTTGTCGCGCAACCAGCGCCCGGCGGCCTCGGCCTCGGCCAGGCCCTCGGCCGACAGCGGACGGTCGATGTCCGCCTGTCCGGGCAGCGCAGGGTCGGCGTGGGCGTGGCGGAGCAGGATCAGTTCGCGCATGGGCGTGGCGGTCTCGTCGTCGGGTCGGGATCGGGTGCGCGGTTACTTCTTCAGCCACTTCAGCAGCGGCGTCCAATCGTCCTGATGCTCGCGCACCTGCGCCGAATGGTAGTCGAACAGGCTGCGGCCCAGCCCCACGAGCATGACGTAGGCCTGGCTGTCGCGCAGCTGCGCGACCACCGGGTACGGCCATTGCGCGAGCAGATCGAGCGCCTGCTGCGAGGCATTGGTCCACGGCCGCAACCGATTGGCGACCAGGCCCACGCGGGTGCTGCCGCGACGCACATGCGGATGACGGGCCAGCGTGTTCAGAAAGCCCACCGTCGCATCGATGTCGAGCGCCGACGGCAGCACCGGCACCACGATCGCATCGGCGGCTTCCAGATAGGCGTCCAGATCGTCGGCCATCGCACCGGCGGCGGCGTCGATGATCAACCGCGTCGTGCCCTCGGGGACCGCCGCCAGCACCTTGCGGTGCCGCGCACTGCCGTCGATCGGCAGCACCGCGCTGTCGAGTCCGGCGCGGCGCTCGGCCCAGCGGGTGGAGGAGTGCTGCGGGTCGGCATCGACCAGCACGGTCGACTCGCCCGCCAGCGCCGCATGCGCAGCGAGATGGGTGGCGATCGTGGTCTTGCCGACGCCGCCCTTGGAACTGGCCACCAACACGGTCTTCATCGAAGTCTTCCGCAGGTCCGGTCGCGGCCAGCGTACACCGGCGAGCGGACAGGCGTGTGTGGAGTCCCGGACAAGCCGAAATCGGTCGATTGCGGCACGTCGCCCGGTACACCCATGCCATCGGTCATGGTTGACGACAACTGTCGTCACGCCTAGCCTGACGACATCTGTAGTCAACCGGGAATACCAGCATGGCCAGATCCACGATCGGAGACCAGGAGCTCGCCTTGCTCCAGTCGATCGGACAGCAAGGCGACGCGACGGTCGGCGAAGTCGCCGCCGACTTCGGCGAGGCGCGCGGCCTGGCGCGCTCGACGGTGCTCACGATGATGGAGCGCCTGCGCGCCAAAGGCTATCTGCGCCGCCACCGCGTCGACGGTGTCTACCGCTATGCCGCCACGCGCGGCGAGGACGACGTGGTGCAGGGCGCGGTCGCGGCCTTCGTCGAGAAGACCCTGCAGGGCTCGGTGAGCCCGTTCGTGGCCTTCATGTCCAAGCGCGGCAAGGTCAGCGACGACGAGCTGGCCGAACTCGAGGCGCTGGTCGCACGCCTGCAATCCGAGCGCGGGGAGGATTGAGCATGGACACCACGATCGCGATGCTGCTCGAACGCCTGGCCACGACCAGCCTGCACACCCTGGTGCTCGCCGCCGTGGTCTGGGGCCTGTGTCGCTGGCTGCCGCGGCTGTCCGCCGCCAGCCAGTGCTGGCTGTGGTGGCTGGTGGGTCTGCAGGCCGTGCTGGGCCTGACCGTCGGCCCGCTGGAACTGCCGTGGCTGCCGGCCACCGCCCCGCCGCCGATGCCGGCACTGGCGCTGCCCGCCAGCGACGTCGCGATCGTCGCCGTGCAGGCGCCGCAGGTCGCCGCGCCGTTGTGGCCGGTCGCGATCGCGGCGCTGTGGGCCGCCGGCGTCCTGGTGATGGCTGCCGGCACGCTGCGCGGTTGGCGCGAGGCCCGCGCCGTCGTCCGCAGCGCGCGTCCCTGCACCGACGCCTCGCTGACCCAGGCGCTGGCGCTGGCCTGCGAGGCCCACGGCCTGCGGCGGGTGCCGACACTGCGGATCTCCGCCCGGATCGCCTCGCCGCAACTGGTCGGTGCCCTGCGCCCGACATTGCTGCTGCCCGAGCAGACCGCGCTCGACAGCGACGAGCTGGACATGGCGCTGACGCATGAGCTGGTGCATCTGCGCCGCGGCGACCTGTGGCTGGGCTGGGTCCCGACGCTGGCGCGCCACCTGCTGTTCTTCCACCCCCTGGTGCATCTGGCCGTGCGCGAGTACGGCATCGCCCGCGAGGCCGCCTGCGACGCTGCGGTGGTCGCCGGCGACCACCGCTGCCGGCACGGCTACGGTCGATTGCTGGTGCGCCTGGGCGTCACGCCCGGCCGGCCCGCGTGCCTGGCCAGTGCCTCACCGACCTTCCTGAGCCTCAAGCGGAGACTGACCATGCTGCAGACCACGCATTCCTCCTCGCGCCTGGGCGCCTCTGTGCTGCTGCTCGGGGTCGCCGTCGCCGGCGTGCTGCCGCTGCGGCTGGTCGCAGCGCCCGCCGCCGCGGTGCCGCCGGTGCCAGCCGCTGCCGCGACCCCCACGCGCCCGGTGCTGCCAGTGGCACCGGCAACGCCGGCAGCGCCTGCCGCCCCTGCACGCCCGGCAATCACCGCGGCGGTGGCCGCCGCGCTCAGCGCAGAAGAGGTTGCCAAGATCGCCGCCGCCGCGGCGCAAGAGGCCGAGGCCGCGATCAGGTCGGTCGACATCGCCGCGATCACGGCCGCCGCCACGTCCGAAGCCCTGGCCGCCGCCGCACCCGCAATCGCGTCGTCGCTCGCCTCGGCGACGACGGTCGGCACCCGTCAGGTCCAGATCTCCGGCCGGACGTCCCAAGCCTATGTGCGGAGCCGCGGCGGCGCCGATTTCGCCATGAGCGGGTCGACGGAGGATTTCGAGGAAGCCAAGCGCCAGACCGGCAGCGGCGATGCGCTGTGGCTGCGACGTGGCAACGACCGCTATCTGATCCGCGACCCCGCCACCCTGCGCCGCTTCGACACGCTCTTCGAACCCGTCGCCCGCCTGGGCCGCGAGCAGGGCGAGCTGGGCACGCAGCAAGGTCGGCTGGGCGGGGAGCAAGGCCGGCTCGGCGCCGAGCAGGGCGTTCTGAGCCAGCGACAGGCCCGCCTGGCCACCGCCGCCGCGCAGCGCGCACTGGCCGGCAACGGCAACGTCCCGGCCAGCGAACAGCGCGACCTCGACGAGATCGCGGCGCGCCAGCGCGAGCTCGGCGACCGTCAACGTGCGCTGGGCCGACAGCAGGCCGAACTGGGCCGCCAACAGGGCGCGCTCGGCAAGCGCCAGGCCGAAGCCAGCCGCCAGGTCGAAGCGGCCCTGCCGCGCCTGCTCGATGACGCGCTGGCCGCCGGCAAGGCGCAGCGGCTGTAACGGTGGCCGCGACAGTGGGCGATGCGCGGGGCCATGGCCCGCGCATCGCCCGCGAACCTGCCCCGGTACCGGTGCGGCCTTGCGACGGGTGCACGTCCGACGCCCCTACACCGCCATCCCGCGACGGCCGCCCGATCGATCACGCCGCCTGAGGACGCGCGGACCGCGGCGCAGACGGCCCCAGGCCGATCGAGCACAACCAGTTCAACACCACTTCGCGCGCGACGTGTTTGTTGTCGACCTGGCAGTGCTCGAGTCCACCGAGCCGGCGATCCTCGATCGGCAGGAATGTCTTGTGCTTCGAACCGGCCTGCTCGTAGTTGGTCAGCGCTTGTCTGAGCGGATCAGGCTGCACCAGCGCCTCCTCTGCGCCGTGGACCACCAGTAACGGGCATTGGATCTGATGCAGGATACCCTCGAGGTCGTAGGCGAACTGCGGGTCGTTGGCGAAGTCCTCCAGGCTTTTCGCGCCGAGGATGCGAAGGCCGTGAGCGGCCAGGCTCGGCGGCATCCACTTGAGCATGGCGGCCCAGTCGAACTTGTGCGTGCCGCCGTCCGAGATCACCGCGGCAATGCGCTGATCGAATGCGGCGAAACGCAGCGCATCGTAGCCGGCGAAGCTTTCGCCGAACACGATGATGCGATCGGGATCCACCTCCGGCCGGGTCAGCAGAAAGTCGACGGCCCTGGAGTGGAACGCCTCGCTATCGGCGCGCCGCGTCTTGCCCTTCTCATACAGCGACAGTCCCGTTCCCGGCTGGTCGTAGACGAAGAAGTTGTATCCGCTTTCGATGAAGGCCGGTCCGAGGTTGAAATAGTTCTCCGACGAATGCTCTTCGCCGCCGTTGAGCGCGAACAAGGTCGGCTTCGGGCCCTCGATCCAGTCGGGCGAGAAGAAGTAGCCGTCCAGTTGGACATCCTCGTACGCAACCTGGACCTTCTCCGGTTTGACGTCGAAGTACTGGCCGGCCGCCTCGAACAGCGCGGTCGACTTGCGGATCAGACGGACCTTCTCGGCCTCATCGTTCTTGACCATGAACTCGGCGGTGCGTGCGTAGTTGCAGGCGCGCGCATAGGCCGCTCTCGCCGCGTACCAGTTCCCGAGCGCCTCGGCGCGCTGCGCGTGCCGCTCGACGGCCTCCGCCGTTGTCAGCCACTCCCGCACCCACGTTTCGTCGTTGTCGGGATCGATGTGCTTGCACGCCTCGAAGATTTCCGTGGCATCGGCAAATCCGAGCGAGGCGAGCCCCAGGATCTTCGTCACCTGGAACGACTTTCCGTAGTGCTCCGGCCAATGGCTGAATTCGATCGTCACTGCGTTTGCTCCGTCGATAAGAAAGGTGCAACGGCGAGACCGTGACGGCGGTGCGCGGCGCCTGGCGTGCATCGCGGTCGCCCGACCTGCCGGAAAGACAGGGGTCGGCCTCCCGTGCCGATGCACGATAGCTAATTATTTCTCCTTGCGCAATTTTTCTTGTTAAGCAAATTTATTGGCAAGACGACACGGCTCGGGTCCACCCGTCGCGACGGCTCGATTCCCGACGGTTGGATGCGGCGGATGGCCTGACTGATACTTACCGATGCTCGAGCACGCTCGAAGACGGCCGCTGACAGCAGGCCCGCCCGTCCATCCGTCCCGGAAAGCTCGATTCGATGAGTACAGCGTCCCCCGTCGTGGGCCTTCGTGAACGCAAGAAGCGTGCGTTGCGCGCAAACCTGAGCGCGATCGCACTGGCCCACGCGCTCGAACGCGGGGTCGCGCACGTGCGCGTGGAAGACATCGCCGCCGAGGCCGACGTCTCGACCCGGACCTTCAACAACTATTTCTCCAGCAAGGAAGCGGCCATCGTCGGCAGCGTCACGATCCGCGCGGAGCACTTCTGCGAGATCCTCGCCAAGCAGCCGGTCGACCGGTCTCTACACGACGCGCTGCGCGCAACGGCGTTGACACTGTTCGAGGAAGAACCCGATCGCGACTGGATCGCCCGGGGCCGGCTGATCCGCAAAGAGCCTTCGCTGTTCGCCGAAGCGGCCAAGGCGGATCGGGACATCGAACAGGCGATCGCCGCGGCAATCGGCCAGCGCATCGGTGCCGATCCGGCCGTCAGCCTGGCCCCGCGCCTGGCCGCAGCGCTGGTCATGTCGGCGATGCATGCCGCCGTCGAGTTCTGGCTCGACGCCGAACACGGTGCGCTGATCGATGTGATCGGCGACGCGATGTCCCATTTCCGGATCGAGGCCATCTGATCCCGCCATTGGCGCGCTGGTCGTTCGTCGCTGCAGCGATCTGTACGTTTCCCGACGCGGCGGCCGCCGACGCCGATCCGGAGTGTCGCGGCGACGACACGGTCGTGATGGCCGTGCCCGTGCGTCTGACCTACGCGTTCGTGTTCGACGCGCACACCGTGCGCGGGCGTGCGATCAAACGCGACTGACCACGCGCACGCGACGCGACGGATCAACGCATCGGTTGCCAGTCCGCCGGCGGCGTCAGCGACACGCCCGCCTCCTGCAGCACGCGCTCGACCAGTGCGACTTCGCTGCGGATCGACGGCTCGGCGAGCAGGCGCACGAGTTGCGCGGCGCCATCGCGTGGCTGCGACCCGGCGATGCGCCCCCACTCGAGCATCTGCCAGTCGAGCGTGCGCTGGCGCGATTGCGCGTCGCGCCGCTCGGCCGCGGTGGCCGCGGTGCGCGCCAGCAGTTCGAGACCGAGCATGCGACCCAGTTGGGTGTCGGCGGTCTCGGCCATCAGCGTGCCGATATGGCGGCAATCGCGCAGGCGGTCGGCGTCGCCGCGCAGCGCGTCTGGCGTGCAGGCCTGCAGCATCGGCGCCAGGCCCGGCGGTGGGAACGCGGCCCACAGCGTCATCGCGATCGTCGCCGCGTGTTCGTCGGCGATGTAGTCGCCCGCATCGGCGAGCGCCGCGCGTTCGGTCGCGGTCGGCGGGTGGCGCAGCAGCGCAGCCTGGATCCAGCGGACCTGCTCGAGCATGCCCAGGTCGAAGCGGCGCGCGGCGCGCGCATCGGCCAGCAGCGTGTCGACACGGCCGCCCCGATACAGCAGCGGCGCGAGGTTCTCCGGGTCGCTGCCGAGCCAGCGCTGCGCCGCGCGCAGACGAAGCGGGGCATCGCCGCCGGCCATCAGCAGCGCATTGGCGAGCGCATCGTCACCGGCCTTGTCCGCCGCGCTGCGCCGCCAGGCGTCGGCTTGCGCGTCGGCGGGCGCCGCCGACGACGGCGCGTCGTCATCGCGCGGCCCGTAGCCCGCCATCGTGGTCGCCGAGCGCAGCATCGCCGCCAGGGCGAGATCGCGCGGCTGTCCGTGGTCGGCGAGGGCGGCGGCGCTGCGCTGCAGCCAGTCGGTCCAGGCGCGCTGTTCGGCCTGCGACGGCGCGTCGGTCTGCGGCGCCTCGTCGAAGCGCGTGTACGGCGCCTGCGCCTGGGCGGCGGGAATCGCGAACGTTGCGATCAGCACGGCGAGCAGCATGGGGCGCATCGAGGACTTCCGGATGTCGGTCATCGGTGCAGGATACGCGGTGGGGATCGCGGGATGCCCCCACCCGGCGCCTGCGGCGCCGACCTCCCCCGCGAGCGGGGGAGGTGTCGCGATCTTCGGCACTGCAACGCGGCCCTCTCTTCCGCGCGCAGGGCGGTGCCACGATCTTCGGCATTGCAGCGCCGTGCTCCCTCCCCGCGTGCGGGGAGGGTTGGGGTGGGGGCGATCGGCCACGAGGGAACGTCGTTTGGATGTCGGGAAAAGCCCGCCCCCCACCCGCCGCGCTGCGCGCGTCGACCTCCCCGCGAGCGGGGGAGGTGTCGCGATCTTCGGCACTGCAACGCCGCAGCACTGTGCTCCCTCCCCCGCGTGCGGGCATTGCGCCCTTCACGGGTGGAGGGTTGGGGTGGGGGCGATCGGCCACGAGGGAACGTCGTTTGGATGCCGGGAAAAGCCCGCCCCCCACCCGCCGCGCTGTGCGCGTCGACCTCGCCCCGCAAGCGGGGGAGGTGGCGTGTCGAGCGCTGCGGCGAGCGCGGGCGCGCGACGCGCGCCTGGGGTCAGTAGCCGGCCGCCTGGCCGTCCTTGCGCGATTCGCTGGCGCCGATCCAGCCGCCGTGCGGGTTCTTCATGATCGCCTGGTAGCCGCCGTAGGGGCCGTGCGAGAAGCGCACCGAATGGCCTTTCATCATCAGCGCGCGCACGGTGTCGTACGAGAAACCGCTTTCCAGGTCGAGTTCGCCGCCGTCGGTCATCGCGGTGTTCTGCCCGGTCGGTTCGGTCGAGCCGTCGTGCTGGATCCGCGGCGCATCGCCGGCCTCCTGCAGGTTCATGCCGAAGTCGATCATGTTGATCAGGATCTGCACATGGCCCTGCGGCTGCATCGCACCGCCCATCACGCCGAAGCTCAGCCACGGCTCACCGTCGCGGGTCGCGAACGCGGGGATGATCGTGTGGAACGGCCGCTTGCCCGGCGCGTAGCCGTTGGGATGGTCGGCCTTGAGCACGAACTGCTCGCCGCGGTCCTGCAGGATGAAGCCCAGGCCTGGCGGGGCCATGCCACTGCCCATGCCGCGGTAGTTGGACTGGATCAGCGAGACCATCATGCCGTCGGCATCGGCGGTGGTCAGGTAGATCGTGTCGCCTTCGTCGAGTTGGCGCGGCGTGCCGGGCTGCACCTCGCGCAGCGCGCGGTCCATCGAGATCAGCTGCCCGCGCTCACGCGCGTAGTCCTTGGAGATCAGCCGTGCGACCGGTGCCGGATGGAACGCCGGATCGGCATACCAGCGGGCGCGATCGGCGAACGCGAGTTTCTTGGCCTCGGTGAACAGGTGCACGTGTTCGGGACTGCCGAAACCGTAGGACGCGAGGTCGTAGGGTTCGAGCAGGTTGAGGATCTGCAGCGCCGCGATGCCCTGCCCACTGGGCGGCAGCTCCCAGACATCGACGCCGCGGTAGTTGGTCGACACCGGCTCGACCCAGTTGCCAGTGTGCGCGGCCATGTCCTCGTACGACAGGAAGCCGTCGTTGGCGGCGAAGTAGTCGCTGATCGTGCGCGCGATCTGCCCCTTGTAGAACGCATCGCGGCCGCCGTCGGCGATCGCCTGCAAGGTATTGGCGAGATTGGGGTTGCGCCAGGTCTCGCCCTTGCGCGGCGCACGGCCATCGATCGTGAACTGCTCGGTGAAGCCCGGCCACTGCGACAGCCGCGGCACCGACCGGTCCCAGTAGTAGGCGATGACTTCATGCACGGGGTGGCCCTCGCGCGCGTAGCGGATCGCCGGCGCGAGGTTGTCGGCCATCGCGCGCCGACCGAAGCGACCATGCAGCGCGAACCAGCCATCGACCGCGCCGGGCACGGTGACCGGCAGCGGACCGTGCGACGGGATGTCGGTCAGCCCGCGACGCGCGAACTCGGCCAGGGTCAGCGACTGCGGCGACCGGCCGGAGCCGTCGTAGCCGTACAGCCGCCGCGTCTTCGGGTCCCAGACGATCGCGAACAGGTCGCCGCCGATGCCGTTGCCGGTCGGCTCCATCAGCCCGAGCGCGGCGTTGGCGGCGATCGCGGCATCGACCGCCGAGCCTCCGGCGCGCATCGTGTCGAGTGCGATCTGGGTCGCCAGCGGGTGCGAGGTCGCAGCCATCGCGTGCGGTGCGAGCACTTCGCTGCGGGTCGCGAACGCACGGCCGGTGATGCGGTCGGCGGCGGCGGCGGGCAACGCGATGGCCAGGGCGGCGCAGGCGGCCAGGACGAGGCGCATGGCGGGTCTCCTTCGGGTGATCGGCGACAGTAACGTATCGCGGCAGCCGCGCGCCGCCGCGCGTCGCAGTCCTCGGCATTGCGTGGACGGCACAGGGTGCGGCTGTGCTGCGCGCGTGCGTCCAGCGCGACAGGCCCTGCGTCGGAAGACGCGGGGCCGTTACGGCGCGGGCATGTCCGCGCCCGGCGCAGTATCGACGGCGGGCGGCTGCCCGTCGTCGAAGCGGCCACGGATCGGGAACGGCTGCGGCTGCGGCCGCGGCACCGGGGCCTCCTCCAGCCGGCGCAGCAGTTCGCTGATGCCACGGTCGAGCTGCGCGTCCTCACCGCGCCACGCCGCGTGCGGCAGGTTGTCGACCGCGATGTCCGGATCGACACCGCGCCCCTCGATCAACCAGCGGCCGTCGCGGTCGAACTGCGCATTCTGCGCCGCGCGCATCACCCCGCGATCGACCAGCCGGTTGCTGTCGCTCAGCCACACCCCGGCACCGGCCGTGCGCTGGCCGATCACCGGCCCCAGCCCCAGCGCCTGCACACCGGCGGAGAAGGTCTCGCCGTCGGAATAGGTCAGCGCATCGGCCAGCACCACCAAGTGGCCGCGGAAGCTCTGCTGCATGTTCCAGTACGGCGCCGAGCCCGGCGGCGCCCAGAACGCCCAGGCGCGGCGCAACAGCGTGCCCAGCACCCAGCTGTCGATGTTGCCGCCGCGGTTGCGGCGCACGTCGATGACCAGGCCTTCGCGGTCGATGTTGGCGTAGAACTCGCGCGCAAAGGCGGCGATGTCGTTGGCGCCCATCGCGTACAGGTGCAGATAGCCGATCCGGCCGTCGGTCGCCTGCTCGACGTGCTCGCGGCGCGACTGTACCCAGTCGTCGTAGCGCAGCTGCGCATCGCGCTCCATCGTCACCGGTACCGTGACGGTACTGCGCGCAGCGCCGTCGCGGCGGTAGTCGAGCCGCACCTGCTGTCCGGCCTGGTGCTCGAGGCGCAAGGCGACGTCGGCGGGTGTGCGCACCGGCTGGCCATTGATCGCGGTGATCACGTCACCGGCGCGCAGCGCGGTGCCGGGCCGGGCCAGCGGCGCGCGCGCATCCGGCAGTTCCGGATCGCTGCGATAGACATGGCGCAGGCGCACGCCGTCGGCATGGGCCTCGTACACACCGCCGAGCGAGGCCGGCACCGGACGCTCGGGGTCCTGGCGGTACTCGCCACCGCGCACCTGCGAGTGCAGCACGCCCAGCTCGGCCACCATCTGCCGCAACAGGTCGTCGAGTTCGGTGCGTTCGCCCACGCGCGGCAGCAATGGGCGGTACTTGTTGCCGATCGCCACCCAATCCTGCCCGCGCAGGCCGGGATCGAACAGGTAGTCGCGCTGCATGCGCCAGGCATCGTCGAACATCTGTGCCCATTCGCGCGCCGGCTCGACCGCCAGGCGCCAGTCGCCGATCCGGACCTGGTACGGCTCGAGGTCGTCGGGCAGCTTGTCGGCGACCGGGACGAGGTACATCGCCCCCGGCCCATCGCGTTCGGCGGTGCGGTAGAACAGCGTCTTGCCGTCGGCCGACAGGCCGAACTCGGCGACATGCTCGGCGAAGGTCTCGATGCGCGCGCGCTCGGCGCGGTAGGCGATGCTGCGCAACACCGGCGTGGCCTCGGCCTGCGAAGGCTGGTCGAGCACGAACAGGTGTTTCTGGCCGGCAGCCAGCGCGCGATAGTTGCCGGCCTCCACCGGCACCTCGTACAGCCGCGACGACAGCCCGGCGGTGACGATCCGCGGCAGCGCGCCGGACGCGGCCTCTTTTGCGTCCTCGGCCTTCTCGGCCTCGCGCTCGGGGTGTCGGCGTCGATCGCCGGATCGACCGCGCGCAGTTCGGTAGGCGGCTGGAACGCGAAGCGGTTGTCCGGCTGCAGCGCCAGCGCATAGAGGCGGGTGCGCCGGTCGAACATCGGCCCCATGTTGCGGTCGCCCCAGGGCGCACCCGGCGTCGCCCGGAACTCGCGCTCGGACAGGAAGTACAGCCAGCGGCCGTCGGCGGTGAACGCGGGCGAATGGCTGTTGTAGCGGTCGCTGGTCAGCACATGGCGCTGTCCGTCGGCGACGGTGTAGAGCACGATCTGCTCGCGCTGATAGCTCGTGTCCGGTCGCACCACGGCCAGCGCGCGACTGTCGGGCGCCCAGACGACGCCTTCGTACGCGCGCACCGGGCTCTGGTCGATCCGGCGGTTCTGCCCACTGCGCAGGTCCAGCAGCCACAGCGCACCGCTGAAATCGCTGTGGGCCAGCCAACGGCCATCGGGCGAGGGCGCCAGATCGAAGCGCTGGGTGCGGCCGTCGCGGGTCAGCGCCTCGCCGGGGCCGCTGCCGTCGGCGGGAAAGCGCCAGATCTCGTGCTCGCCGGTGGCATCGCCGATGGCGTAGAGCCAGCGCCCGTCGGGACTGACAACCGCATTGCGCGCCCGGCTGCCTTCCGGCAGCGCCGGCTCGATCCGGCGAAGCGCGCCGGTGCCGGCGAGCGCCACGCGCCCGCGTGCGGTCAGCGCGACCCGGCTGCCGTCTGCGGACACGCGCGCACTGTCGAGGAAGGCCAGCGGCCGGTCCAGCCAGCGCGTGCGCCGCGATGCGGTGTCGGTCGCCAGTGTCAGCGCGAGCACACGATCGTCGCCGCTGGCGAGGTCGTAGCGGGCGATGTCGGCACCGCGCTGGTAGACGATGCGCCCATCGCGCAGTTGCGCACCGCGCACCTCGAAATCGCGATGCGCGGTGAGCTGGCGCGGATCGCCGCCATCGGCATCGAAGGACCACAGATTGGGCACGCCGTCGGCATCGCTGATGACGTACAGGCGGCCCTGCCACCACATCGGCCGCGCCAGCGTGCCGACGTGGTCGGCGGCCAGGCGCACGGCTTCGCGGGCGCCGGGATCGAAGCGCCACAGCTGGCCGCGGGCGCCACCGCGGTACTCGCGCGCGTTGTCCTGGGTTACGGCCAGGCCGAAACGGATGAAGTACAGCCGCCCCTGGTCGTCGTACGTCGCCTCGCGCGCATCGGCCAGCGGCAATTCGCGCCGGGCCAGCGTGTCGGGATGCACCGCATGCAAGGTCCACGACCAGGTCGGCCCCACGCGTTGGTCAGTGGCGTAGAGCACCTCGCCTTGCGGCGTCCAGCCCTGCACCAGCACGCGCCCGCCCTCGAAGCTCAGGCGCTTGGGCACGCCACCGGCCAGCGGCATCACATAGGCCTCGGTGGCGCCGTCGTAGTCGGCCGCATAGGCCAGCCGGGTGCCGTCCGCGGAGATCGAGGGCTGGGTCTCGTTGGCCGGATGGCTGGTCAGGCGCCGGGCCTGGCCACCGTCGATGCCCGCCAGCCACAGGTCGCCTTCAGAGGCGAACACCAGATGCGCACCGTGCAGAGCGGGATCGCGGTAATAGCCGGTCACCGCCGACGCCGGCCCGCACAGCAGCAGGCCGAGCAACGGCAGCAGGCACCAGGATCGCAGGCGCAGGGCCCGCGCGCGCAGCGACGGTGAAGTCATCAGGAGTCCCCAGACAGACGCGTCGCCACACGGGCGACCCAGTCCGCGAGCTTAAGCGGCGGGCGAACGTCGCACAGGCGCCGGAAGTCATGCGCGAGCCTGCGCCCATGTGCCCGCTGTCGCATTCTCATGCAGTCATGCGGGATCGCCGCGCCTCCGCCAGCTCGCCAGACACGGCGCGCGCGGCGCCGGGAGAGCGGACGCACGGCAGGTCCGACGCAACGGCAGCCGCGTCCCTCGATGCCCCCGAGCGCTGCCCGCGGCGGTCCCGCACGGTCACCCGCCCGGCGATACCGGGCGGGTGTTCAGATCAGCGTCGCTGCAGCAGCGTCACCACGCTGGAGAAATCCAGCCCGCCGTTACCGGCCTGGCTGTTCATCGCATAGAGGTTGCGCGCCAACTCGCCCAGCGGCACCGCCGCGCCCGTGCCCATCGCGGCCTCCGCGGCCAGGCCCAGATCCTTGAGCATCAGGTCGTTGCCGAAGCCGCCGGTATAGCCGCGCGATGCCGGCGCATTCTCGAGCACGCCGGGCCACGGATTGCAGACCTCGGTCGCCCAACTGCGGCTGGTGCTGACCGCCATCATCTGCGACAGCACCTTCGGGTCCAGGCCATGCGCGGCGCCGAGCGCGATCGCCTCGCCGGTCGCGGCCATGATCACGCCCAGCGCCATGTTGTTGCACAGCTTGGCGACCTGACCGGCGCCGGCATCGCCCATGTGGAAGATGTTCTTGCCCATCGCCTCGAGCACCGGCCGGGCGCGTTCAAGCGCGTCCGCGCTGCCGCCGACGATGAAGGTCAGCGTGCCGGCCTGGGCACCGGCGGTACCGCCGGAGACCGGGGCGTCGATCATCTGCAGACCACGCGCCTTCGCCGCAGCGGCGACCTTCTGCGCGGAGGCCGGTGCGATCGTGCTGCAGTCGATGACCAGCGCGCCGTCGGGCAGCGTCGCCATCAGGCCGTCGTCGCCCAGGTAGAGGCCTTCGACGTGGCGGCTGGCCGGCAACATCGAGATCACGACCTCCGCCTCGACCACCGCATCGGCAGCGCTGGCAGCGGCGCTCGCGCCCGCCTGCACGACCGGGGCAAGCGCGTCCGTATTGAGGTCGAAGGCACGCACGGCGTGGCCGGCCTTGGCGAGGTTGGCGGCCATCGGCCCGCCCATGTTGCCCAGTCCGATGAAGGCGATGCGAGTCATGTGATTCTCCAGGTGACGATGCGGATGGGGCGTGCAGTCTTCGCCGGCCGACAGGTCATGCGGCGCGCGGCGAGGCCAGGTCGGCGAGTGGATGCACACCGCCCGGCCAGTCGGGTTCGACGAGGAACGTCTGCGCCCAGGCCGGTGTCGTGGCAGCCAGCGTGGCCGGCGCCCAGCGCGGGGTGCGGTCCTTGTCGATCAGCAGCGCACGGATACCCTCGGCGAAATCGCCATGCGCGGCGCAATGCAGCGCGGCGACGTACTCCATGCGGAACACGTCGGCCAGCGACAGGTCGGCCGCGCGACGCTGCAGCTCGAACCCCAGCCGCGCCGATCCCGGCGAACCGGCGGCAAACGTCTTCTGCGCCGCGGCGAGCCAGGCGTCGTCGCCGGCGTCGAGTGCGGCGATCGCCTCGACGATGTCCTCCAGCCGCGCGTGGGCGCAGACCGCCGCGACGGTCTGTGCGTGCAACTGCAGCGGGCCGACTTCGACCGGGACGACGAAGCGCTGCAGCAGCGCATCCAGCCGCGCATGGTTGTCGCGGTCGTCGTGTGCCCAGGGCTCGGCAGCGATGGCGTCGTACACCGCCTCGCGATCGGCCTCCGCCAGGTGCACGTCCGCCAACTGCGCGTGGATCGCATCGCCCGGCCCCAGCAGCGCGCCGGTCAGTGCGAGGAACAGGCCTGCACGGTCGGGCACGCGGGCCAGCAGCCAACTGCCGCCCACATCCGGGAACAGACCGACGGTGATTTCCGGGAACGCCAGCTTCGAGCGCTCGGTCACCACACGGTGGCTGGCGCCGGCCATCAAGCCGATGCCGCCGCCCATGACGATGCCATGACCCCAGCACAGCACCGGCTTGGGGTAGGTGTGGATGCGGTGGTCGAGCCGGTACTCGACCTCAAAGAACTCGGCGGCGTAGGCGTTGTCGCGCACGTCGGTGGCGCCCGCCGCGCGATACGCGGTCATGCTCTCGTACAGCGCATGCAGGTCGCCACCGGCGCAGAACGCTTTCTCGCCGGCGCCCTGCAGCACGACCAGGGCGATCGCCTCGTCCTGCGCCCAGGCCACGAGTTGCGCATCGAGCAGCCGCGCCATCTCCAGCGACAGGCCGTTGAGGGTCTTGGGCCGGTTTAGCGTGGCAATGCCCACGCGGCGGCCGCCGGCCGCGGCGCGCTCTTCGAACAGCACCGCAGCGGGATCGGCCGCGCTCATGCGTTGGTCCACACGGGGCTGCGCTTCTCCAGGAACGCGGCGACGCCTTCCTTCTGATCGGCGGTGTCGAACAGGTCGACGAACAGTTCGCGCTCGGCGATCAGGCCGGCGACCGCGGGCTGGCTGCGTGTGGTCTGCACCAGTCGCTTGCACGCTGCGACGCTGGTCGGCGACTGCTTGGCGGCCTTGGCCGCCCAGTCCAGTGCGCGCGCCTTCGCCTCGCCGCGCTCCACGACCTCCTCGACCACACCGATGCGCAGCGCGGTCGCCGCGTCGATGCGCTCGCCGAGCAGGATCATGCGCTTGGCCCAGCCCTCGCCGGCCAGGCGGGTGAGGTTCTGGGTGCCGCCCGCGCATGGCAACAGACCCACGGTCGCTTCGGGCAGCGCGAGCTGCGCCTGCGCCTCGGCGATGCGCAGGTCGCAGGCCAACGCGCACTCGAGCCCGCCGCCCATCGCATACCCGTTGATCGCGGCGATCGACACGCCGCGGAACGCGCTCAGCGCCTCGAAGGCCTCGCCGAAGCGGCGCGCGGCCTCGCGTGCGGCGGCCTTGTCGCCGGACGCGAACTGCTTGAGGTCAGCGCCGGCCGAGAAGAACTTCTCGCCCTCGCCGGTGATCACCAGCGCATAGATGTCGCGGTCGCCGTCGAGCGCGGCGACCAGGTCACGCAGCGCCGCCAGACTGTGCACGGTCCAGGTGTTGGCGGGCGGATTGCGCAGCGTGACGATCGCAGTGTGGCCGTCGATCTCCAGTCCCAGCCCGGTCCAGTCGCGCGTGCGGTAGTCGTGGGCGGTGTGGCTCATCGCAGGTCCTCCTCGGTGTTGAGCAGATGGCGCGCGACGATCACGCGCATGATCTCGTTGGTGCCTTCCAGGATCTGGTGCACGCGGCTGTCGCGCAACAGGCGCTCGACCGGGTACTCGCGGATGTAGCCGTAGCCGCCGTGCAACTGCAGCGCATCGTTGCACACGGCAAAGCCGGCATCGGTCGCGAAACGCTTGGCCATCGCGCACCACACCGTGGCATCGCCGCTGCCGGCATCGAGCTTGCGCGCGGCGGTGTGCACCATCTGCCGGGCGGCGACCAACTGCGTGGCCATGTCGGCGAGCTTGAACTGCAGCGCCTGGAACTCGCCGATCGCCTTGCCGAACTGCTTGCGCTCGCGCAGGTACCCGCGCGCGGCGTCGAGCGCACCTTGGGCGGCGCCCAGCGAGCAGGCCGCGATGTTGATGCGGCCGCCGTCCAGGCCCTTCATCGCGATCTTGAAGCCCTCGCCTTCCGCGCCGAGCAGATGGTCGGCCGGCACACGCACGCCGGTGAAGCTGATCGTGCGGGTGGGCTGGCTGTTCCAGCCCATCTTCTCTTCCTTCTTGCCGTACTCGATGCCCGGCAGGTCGGCCGGCACCGCGAACGCGCTGATCCCGCGCGCGCCCTCGCCACCGGTGCGGGCCATCACGATCAGCATGTCGGTGGCACCGGCGCCGGAGATGAAGGCCTTGCTGCCATCGATGACGTAGTCGTCGCCTTCGCGCACTGCGCGGGTCTTGAGCGAGGCGGCATCGGAACCCGCGCCGGGCTCGGTCAGGCAGTAGGAGCCGAGCTTGTCGCCGCTGGCCATCGCCGCGGCCCATTCGCCGCGCACCCGTGCCCCGGCCCAGGATGCGAGCATCCAGGTCGCCATGTTGTGGATGCTGATGTAGGCCGCGGTCGAGGGGTCGGCCGCCGACAGTTCCTCGAAGATCAGCGCCGCATCCAGCCGCGACAGGCCGATGCCGCCGGCATCCTCGGGCGTGTAGATGCCGCAGAAGCCGAGCGCGCCGGCGCCGGCAATCACGTCGCGCGGGAAGATGCCCTGCGCATCCCAGTGCGCGGCCTGCGGCGCGAGTTGCGCGGCGGCGAAATCGCGCGCGGCCTCGCGGAACGCGGTCTGCTCTTCGGTCAGGCCGAAATCGGCGCCGGTGGTGACGGAGACGTCCATCATCACTTCAGGCTGATCGTGGTGTTGACGCCGTGGCCCAGCGTCTCGTCGTCGAACCAGCGCGCGGTCACCGTCTTGGTCTGGGTGTAGAACGTCACCACCTGCTTGCCGTACGGACCGAGGTCACCGAGCTTGGACGCGCGCGAGCCGGTGAACGAGAACAGCGGCACCGGCACTGGGATCGGCACATTGATGCCGACCTGGCCGACATCGATCTCCTCCTGGAACTTGCGCGCGGCCGCACCCGACTGGGTGAATACCGCCACGCCATTGCCATTGGGGTTGGCGTTGACGATCGCGATCGCCTCGTCCAGCGACTCGGCCGCCAGGATCACCAGCACCGGCCCGAAGATCTCTTCGTCGTAGATGCGCATGCCGGGCTTGACCCCGGAGAAGATCGTCGGGCCGACGAAATTGCCCTTGGCGTAGTCGCCGCCCAGCTGGGGATTGCGGCCGTCGAGTTCCAGCGTCGCGCCCTCCTCGATGCCCGAGGCGATCAGCGCTTCGATCCGCTCGCGCGCCGCGCACGAGATCACCGGACCGACATCGGTGCCGGCCTCGGTGCCGCCGCCGACCTTCAGCGTCTTGGCCTTGGCGACCAGGTCGGGAATCCAGGCCTGCGCCTCGCCGACCAGCACCGCGGTACTGGCGGCCATGCAGCGCTGGCCGGCCGCGCCGAAGGCGGCGCCGGCCATCGCGTTGAGGGTCTGCTCCTTGTTCGCGTCGGGCAGCAGGATCGCGTGGTTCTTCGCGCCCATCATGCATTGCACGCGCTTGCCGGCGAGCGAGGCGCGGTTGTAGACGTGGGTGCCGACCTTGGTCGAACCGACGAACGAGACCGCCTTGATGTCGGCGTGGTCGCAGATCGCGTTGACCACATCCGGGCCGCCGTGCACGACATTGAGCACGCCCTTGGGAATGCCGGCTTCGAGCGCGAGCTCGACCAGGCGCATCGTCACCAGCGGGTCCTGCTCGGAGGGCTTGAGCACGAAGGTGTTGCCGGTGGCAATCGCCATCGGGAACATCCACAGCGGGATCATCGCCGGGAAGTTGAACGGGGTGATGCCGGCGCACACGCCCAGCGGCTGCAACAGCGTGTAGGTGTCGACGCCGTTGGCGACATTGTTGGCCAGCTCGCCCAGCTGCAGGTTGCCGATCGCCGCGGCGTGCTCGACCACCTCCAGACCGCGGAACACGTCGCCCTCGGCGTCGGGCAGGGTCTTGCCCTGCTCGCTGGTCAGGATCGCGGCCAGCTCGCTCATGTGCTCGCGGATCAGCTGCTGGTACTTCAGAAAGATCCGCGCACGCGTGCCGATCGGGGTCTTGCGCCAAGTCTGGAACGCCCTCTGCGCGGCGGCGACGGCCGCGTCGACCTCGGCCGCGGTGGCGAACGGCACGCGCGCCAGCACCGCCTGCGTGGCCGGGTTGACCACATCGCGCCATTCGCGGGTCTGGGACTGGACGAACTCGCCATCGATCAGCAGCGGGACGGAGTGCGGGGCATTCGACATGGGACAGGCCTGCGGGCGGGACGGGATTCGCATTATTCGCAGGATCGCACCGCCCGGCGCCTGTTCACGCCCGCGTATCGTGCGAACATCGCCGACATTCCTGCGAAGGTTGCGAACCCTCATGGCCCGTCCCAAGCGCTTCGTCGGCGCCCGGCTGCGCCGCCTGCGCCAGCAACACGGCCTGGCCCAGGCCGCGCTGGCCCAGGCGCTGGCGCTGTCGCCGAGCTACCTCAACCAGATCGAGCGCGACCAGCGCCCGCTCACCCCTGCGGTGCAAGCGCGGCTCGAAGCGCTGCTCGGCCCGCAGCCGACACTGTTCGACGATGCCGGCCCGGCCGCCCTGGTCGGCGAACTGCGCGAGGCGCTGGCCGACCTCGGCGAGACCGCGGCCACGCCCGAGGAACTGGAGACCCTGGCCGGCGACCTGCCCGGCATCGCCCGCGTGCTGCTGGACCTGCACCGCCGTCAGCGCGCGATCCGCGAACGCGCCGACGTGCTCGCCGCGCAACTGGGCGAGGTCGAGCTCGCCGGGCCCGACGGCGACCCGGTGCGCGATTACTTCAACCGCCGCCGCAATCACGTCGCCGAGCTCGACGACATCGCCGAAGCCGCGTTCGGCGCGCACGGGCTGGTCGCCGGCCAAGTCGCCCCGCGGCTGCGCCAGCGGCTGCGCGAGGCCCACAGCATCACCGTGGCGCTGGGCGACGGGTTCGACGACAAGCGCCGCTTCGACCCGGGCACCCGCACGCTGTGGCTGTCGGACTGGCTGCAGCCCGGCCAGCAGGCATTCCAGATGGCGGCCGAGCTCGCGCTGCGCGAGCACGGCGCGCTGATCGACACGCTGGTCGCCCAGGCCGGCTTCGCCGATCCCGAACGCGCCGCGCAGGCCCGCATTGGCCTGTCGAACTACTACGCCGGCGCGCTTGTGATGCCCTATGGCGCCTTCCTCGACGCCGCCCAGGCCGAGCGCTACGACATCGACCGCCTCGCCCACCGCTTCGGTGTCGGCTTCGAGGCCGTCTGCCATCGCCTGAGCACGCTCGCCCGCCCTGGCCGGCCGGGCCTGCCGTTCTTCTTCGTGCGCGTCGACCGCGCCGGCAATATCTCCAAGCGCCATTCGGCGACGGACTTCCACTTCTCCCACGTCGGCGGCGCCTGCCCGCTGTGGATCGTCTACGAGGCCTTCAACCAGCCGGGCCGCATCCTGACCCAGGTCGCGCGCATGCCCGACGGCCGCCGCCACTTCTGGCTGGCGCGCCAGGTCGAGAGCGGCCCGACCGGCTACGGCCGCCAGCGCAAGACCTTCGCCGTCAGCCTGGGCTGCGACCTGCGCCACGCCGG
Organism: Xanthomonas citri pv. mangiferaeindicae; assembly: GCA_002240395.1. Classification (NCBI taxonomy): domain Bacteria; kingdom Pseudomonadati; phylum Pseudomonadota; class Gammaproteobacteria; order Lysobacterales; family Lysobacteraceae; genus Xanthomonas; species Xanthomonas citri. The sequence continues at coordinate 1,727,406 of CP016836.1, read as the reverse complement.
CCGCCTGACCTACTCGCGCGGCCTCGACCTCGACGACCTCGCCACCGCCACCCCGATCGGCCCGGGCTGCAAAGTCTGCGAACGCACCGACTGCGTCCAACGCGCCTTCCCGCCCCTGCGCCTGCCACCCCTCTAAACCGGGGTCGATCTGCGTTGTTTGCAGCCACGCCTAAGCGCCCGCGCAGCACAGGCGCGGCAAAGGCCTTGGTCTCGGGCAGGTCGATCCGGGGACGTCGGGGCATGCTCGCATCTTGCGGCGGCGTGCGAGCGACGATGCCCCTGCGATTCGCGCTGACCGTCGGCTGCGACCTGCGCCATGCCGACCAGCTGATCTATGCGCGCGGCTGGGATCTCAAGGCGATCGACGACGCGGTACCGATCGGCCCGGGCTGTCTCACCTGCGAACGCGAGGATTGCGAGCAGCGTGCGTTTCCCAGTTTGCTGCATGCCCGGTCGTTTCCCGGTGCCTGATCTGCCGACCGTCGAGGTCACAAAGGCTTCGCAATAGCCCAGCGTCGCGACACCAGACTCCATCGGAAGCCTAAACGCGCTTGCGTATCTGCGTGTACACAGGCGTCACCAGCACCAGGTCGACGTTCCTGCTTGTCGGGATGCGCGTGGAAGGCCCGGACCAGTGCGTCAAAGCGTGTCGTGATCATGATCCTGCTTGACGTCATGAACCGAATCTCGATCGAATCATTCAAGTTACTCACTATTCACGAGATAACAGAGAACTTGACACGTGCCGACTTGAATTTCTCCATGTCCGCTCCGTTCATAAATCTTCGGCTACGAGGTCGCACATGAATATCTGGGCACGCCGCACTTTTACGCTTCTGTTATTGCCACTGTTGGCATTTCATGAGGACAGCAGCGCCAGCGATACCGACGACCCTTTGTATAGATATCAGTGGCATCTGAAAAATGTGGGGCAGCGCGCCATCGGCGACGTCCTTCCGACCGCCGGCGTAGACCTGAACATGGGGAGGCTGTACGAACAGGGCGTGACCGGAAAAGGGGTCATCGTCGGGGTGAACGAAGGTGCGCCCATCGATCCGACGAATCCCGATCTGGCCGACAATCTGATCATCAAGACGGTGCAGCCGGACAGTGCATATCTCAGTGGTTCGACCGGAGCTCACGCCATCGCGGCAGCAGGTCATTCCACCGCGGTGGCTGGAATCATCGGTGCGCGTGCGCATAACGGCATCGGCGGTCGCGGCATAGCCCCGGACGTCCGGATCCTCGATCTCCACGTTCCCGAGGCAAAGGGAAGGGCGATGCCCCGGGTCGTGAACGTGAGCGCAGGAGGTACGGCACCGATATTTCTCCCACAAGCGGACGAGCAGGATGCGGATGATCGCTTGGACGACAGGGACAAGAGCCTGCTGGTCGTATCAGCGGGGAACGAGTTCCTTGGGGCCGATGGCATCTCACAAGAGGTCTGCGCCGAAATAACCCGCGGCAGCGGCGTGAGCTGCCTGCCTGGAGCCACCAACATGCTCGGCTCCCTCCCCAACGCGCTGGCAGTGGGTGCCGTCAACGCAAATGGCGTGAAGTCATCGTACTCGAGCACCGGATCGGTCATATGGGTGTCGGCGCCAGGTGGTGAGTACGGCATGCAGCGGAACTATCTGCGCAGCGTCGGTGACGCCGGGAAGATCAACGGCATGCCGGCTTACATGTTTTCACCGGCTATCGTGACGACCGACCGGGTGGGCTGCGATCGGGGCATGAAGACGGCGGGCGATAACTTCTTCGACAACCGCGGCAAGCCATCCGCTCTCAATCCGCGCTGTCTCTTCACCGCCCGGATGAATGGCACGTCTTCGGCGGCGCCGATGGTGACGGGCGTGACTGCGCTGATGCTGCAGGTCAACCCGAAACTGACCTGGCGAGAGATCAAGTACATTCTCGCGACGACGGCCAGACGGATCGATCGGAATCGACCGGATGTGCTCTATCACGGCACCCTGCTCGAGAAGGGATGGGTAAGGAATGCCGCGGGTCATTATTTCAGCAATGCTTATGGCTTCGGGCTGGTGGATGCGACCCGAGCGGTCGCGGCGGCCCGGCATTTCTCCCCGTTGCCGGAGATCAGGGACAGCTGTTGGATCACCTATGCAGGCACGCCGGTCCCGGTCGGCTATCGCAACACGTCAGGACGCGTAAGAGTCACTGCGCGTTCGCGCCTGAAAATCGAGACGGTACATATCCGTCTGAAGACGACCCACCCGACGCCGAGCAATCTTCGGGTAACGGTCGTATCCCCATCCGGCACCGTCAGCACCGTACTGACGGGCCTGGCTTTCCTGGTCCCGACGCCGGACGGATTTGAAATCAGCCTGGCTTCGAGCAATGCCTTCCTCGACGAAGACGCACGAGGAACCTGGACGGTGCAGGTAACCGACGTGCTGGACCCGTCGGCACGGTCGAAATATAGGATCACCCAGGCGGGCATCCGCATTTTCGGCCGGGCAATTTAGCGACGAGGGCCATCTCCTTTCGAATCGACCGCCTCCGCGACCAGCGCGCGCCACGCCTGGTGGCGCAGCGCCGGGCTCGACGCCAAGCCTTGCCAGGCCGGATGCGCACTGAGCAGCGGATCGTCCACGGCGCCGATGGTGCCGCGATGACTGGACCACGCATACTCGGCTGCATCGTCGACCATGCGCGCGCAGCGGATTGCGTTCGGCGTGCGAGCGACGATGCCCGTGCGACGGGAGCGACGCCATCGGGGCGCCGCTCGCCGTCATGTGGGGAAACTGCACTCTGACCCCGGTTCTAGAACGGGGGAAATGCACTCTGACCCTGGTTTCAGTCGTCGAGCAGGGTGTCCTGCCAGAAGGTGACGCCGGCCCAGAAGATGTAGTCGCGGTTCTCGCGCTTGTGGAAGCCGTGGCCTTCGTTGCGGGCGAGGACGTGCCAGGCGCGGCCGCCGTTGGCGCGCACGGCGGCGACGATCTGTTCGGCCTCCGATGGCGGCACGCGCGGGTCATTGCCGCCAGTGGCCACCATCAGCGGCACGCGGATGCGATCGACGTTGCGCAGCGGCGAGATCTCGGCGAGCTTGGCGCGCTGTTCGGCAATGCGTTCGTCACCGTACTCGACGCGCCGCAGGTCTTGGCGATAGGACTGGGTGTTCTCCAGGAACGTCACGAAATCGGAGATCGCCACCGCACAGCTGGCCGCGCGCAGGCGGTCGCTGTAATGCACCGCCGAGGCGTAGCACATGTAACCGCCGTAGGAGAATCCGTAGACCGCGAAGCGCGTCGAATCCAGCGCCGCATCCTGCTCGAGCGCATCGAGGAACGCGCCGATGTCGCGCACCGAGTCCTCGCGCTTCCACGGCCCGTTGTCGAGATCGAGGAAGCGCCGCCCGAAGCCGGACGAACCGCGCACGTTGGGCAGGAAGATCGCGATGCCCAGCTCATTGACCAGATAGTTGTCGGTGCCCAGGAACCCCGGGCGGCTCTGGCCCTCGGGCCCCCCGTGAATGTCGATGATCAACGGTCGCTTGCCGGGGAACTTCGCCGGGTCAGGGCGATACAGGAAGCCCGACATCGCCTCGCCGTCGAAGCTGCGGATCTCGACCCGCTCCGGCGCCCGGTTGCGCGCCAGATCCAGCCCGCCCGCCTCGCTGCGGGTCCAGCGGCGAACCGCGAGCGTGTCGGGATCGATCGAGAATGCATCGCCCGGCACGTCGAAGGCCGACAGGCTCAGGCCGATTTCACCCCAGGGCGCGATCTGCAGCAGGTGCCCGAAGCTCCAGTGCAGCACCCCGTCGGGCAGACCGTCGACGTTGCGAACCTGTCCGCTGGCCGGATCGAGCACGCGCAGCCGCGACACGCCGGCATCGTTGATCGCATAGACGACGAAGCGCTCATCGTCGGCGACCGCGTAATCGGTCACATCCCATGGCGTTTCCGGGCTCAATGCCGTGAACGCGCCGCTGCGACGATCGAGCTTGCCCAGGCGCACCACGTCCGCATCGCGGTTCGACAGCGCCCAGATGCTGCCATCGGCCGCGTAACGTGCGTCCGCATACGAGGCGGCCTGCGCCGCGTCGGTCAGCGAGGTCATGCGGCCACTGCGCAGGTCGATCTCGGCGATCACCGCCTGGTTGATCGACAAGCGGTTGATCGCCAGGGCGTTACGGCCATCGGCGGAGAAGTCGCTGATGTTCCAGCCGCCGCCGGTGACCGTCGCCACCCGATGATCGGTCGACGGATCGCGCGGATCGATCACATACAGATCGGCGTCGGTGCCGTTGCGGCGGGTCGACGAATAGCCGACCCAGCGGCCGTCGCGGCTCCAGGCGCCAAATGCATTGCGGCTCTTGCCGTCGGTGAGCAGCGTCAGCCGGCCTTCGTCGAGCCGGTAGAGCTGGAAGAACTCATCGCCGCCGACGTCCTTCTGTACCACCAGCGCCGGCGCGCCGGCCGGTGCATGGGTCGCGAACGGGGTCGGCTCAGCCTCGAAGCTGATCTGCCGACGCGCGCCGTCGGGCCGGGCGACCTCGAACAGCTGATCGGTGCTGCCGAAGCGGGTCTTGATCAGCATCGAACGATCGGCGGTGTTCCAGCCCAGGAACTGCGCGCTGCGGAACTCCAGGTAGGGCCGCGTACGCGTTGCGGTGTCGTCGGGAATCTCGGGAACGCCATCGGCCAGCACCGCCGGCGGCACGGCGACGGTCGCGGATGCGACCGTCGCTGCCACCAGCAATGTGAGACCCAGGAGCGCCTGGTGTGCGGTCTTCATGGAGGTCATACCTTCGTGTCGGGGAGCGGGACGCTCAGAACTTCAGACGAACGCCGGCGGTGTAGTAGCGGCCCATCACGTCGTAGTACGGCGAGAACGTCGATCCGATCGGCGCCTGCTTGTTGGTGACGTTATTGATCGCGCCGTACAGCTCCAGCTGCCCGCCCTCGCCCAAGCGCGTGCTCGCGCCCAGGTCGTAGTAGAGGTAGCTGCCGATCGCACCGTTGACGATCGCCTGGTTGCGGTCGTACTGCCCCGACGAGATGTAACGGGCACGGACGTTGGCCGAGAACCGGTCGCTGTTGAACGTCAGGCTGCTGACCGCGCGCCAGCGCGGCACGCCCAGGCCGAACGCATACCCCTGCGAGCCGACGTACTCGATGTTGCTGATGCCATCGTCGGTGGTCAGGCTGTTGATCCAGCTGGCCAGGGTGCGCGTGGTCAGTGTGCCGCCCACACCGAACAGCGTCGTCGGCCGCTTGTAGGCCAGCTCGATGTCCACGCCGTCGGTCTTGTACTGCGACAGGTTGGTGTAGGTGGAGACGATGCGGGTGATGTTGCCGCCGGCATCGCGCTCCACCCGTGCGCACATCGCTGGGTTCCCTGCCGCGCAGCGATTGAGGATGTCCTGCAAGCCCACCGTGGTGATGACGTCCTCGATCTGGATGTCGAAGTAGTCGACCGACAGGTCCAGCCCCTCGACCGACTGCGGCGACCAGGTCAGGCCGACCGTGAGCGTGTCGGCGGTCTCGGGCGTCAGCGCCGGATTGCCGCCGCCATTGCTCAGCGCATACACCGTCTGGCCGGTGACCGGATCGAGCACGGTGCTCCAGCCGGTGGTGCTGGTGGTGTACAGCTCGCTCAGGTTGGCCGAGCGGATGTCGCGCGAGCGCGCGATGCGGCCGCGAAAGCCCGGAAAGAACTCATTGGTCGCGCCCAGCTTCCAGGACCAGATCGCCCCGGTGGTGGAATAGTCGGACACGCGCGCGGCAGCGTTGACGCCGAAGTCGTGCAGCAGACCGCGGTCCTTGGCGATCGGCAGCAGCACCTCGCCGAACAGCTCCTTGACCGTGAAGCTGCCCTGCATCGGGTTGAAGCTGAAGGAGCGGAAGGCTTTCGCCGCATCGAGCGCGCCGACGCGCTGGTCGATCGACTCGCGCCGCGCTTCCACGCCCACCGCCACCGACGCGGCGCCAGCCGGCATCTGGAACGGTTCGCCGCGCAGGCTCGCACCAAAGGTGTCGAGCTTGACCGTCGAGCGCTGGCTGGGCGTGCCGGTCACGTAGTCGGCCGCCGCCTGTGATGGCGCGCCTTCGCCGAACACGTTGATCGGCACGCAGGCGACGCTGGGATCGGCGAGCGTGACCCGGCACACCGGGGCACCGGTCACCGGGTCGATGACAGAGTCGATCGCGTTCGCCCACTCCTGCCGCAGCACGAAGCCGGGCGTGTCGAAGTTCTGCTCCGCCTCACCATGCGAGTAGTAGGTGCTCCAGCGCCAGTCGCCGGCATAGCCGTCGAACGCCAGCGTGGCCTGAGTGGTGCGGCGCTCGAAGTCGATCCGCGGATAGTTGATGTCATTGTTGAACCGGCCCAGCGTCAGCGTGCTGGCACCGGCGGCGAGCATCTCCTCGCGCACGGCATCCGGCAGGAACGCGTTGTCCAGACCGATCGACAGGTTGCCGCGGTTGTGGTCGCCGAACCAGATGTAGTGGTTGTACATGCGCGAGTGACGCACGTCGGCGCTCATCCGGACGGTGTCGGTGAGGTCGTAGCGCACGCTGGCCAGCGTCGAATAGCGCTTCTGTGGCGCGCTCAGCGGGCTGTAGTCGTCGTTCGACGGGCCTTCGCCGCCGCTCATCAGCGCGCCGACCACGGTGCCGTAATCGAAGGGGCGCAACGACCCGTCGGGGTTGAAGGCCTGGCCGGTCAGCGAGAAGCCACGCACCGCATTGCCGCTCGCATCGCGGGCGCCAACGATCAGGCCGCCGATCGCGGCATCGGCGAAGCCCACGTCGGGCATCAGCGTCGGCTGGCCGTCGATCCGCAGCGTCGACCAGCGGCCGGCTCGCGGCCGGGCACTGCGCGGCACGATGCCGTCGTTGTCGAGAAACTCGCCGCCGACCAGCAGGTGACCGCGATCGCCCGCAAAGCGCGTACCCCAAGCGCCCTCGAAGCGCTTTTCGTCGCCATCCGAATAGGTCGAACGCCCGGCCTGCGCGCCGAACTTCACGCCCTCGAAGTCGTGATCGAGGGTGATGTTGACCACACCGCCAACCGCGCCCGAGCCCCAGGCCGCCGACGCACCGCCGGTCACCACGTCCACGTACTTCACCAGCACCGAAGGCACGGTGTTGAGGTCGTTGTCACCCGAGACCCGGCGACCGTCGAGCAGCACCAGGGTCCGGCTGATGCCCAGGCCGCGCAGGTCGACCGGGGCGTTGCCGGCGCCGGTGTTGGAGCCGGTGGTCTGCGGCGAACTGGTCGCGCGGAACTGCGGCAGGTCGTTGAGCGCGGCACCAATATTGGTGCGCATGTCCAGGTTCAACTCTTCGGCGCTGATCGGCAGGATCGGCGTCGGGGAGACGAAATCGGGCCGGTCGATACGCGAGGCCGACACGCGGACGGTGTCCAGGCTGACCGCATCGCCCGACGGCCCCCCGACCGCCGTGCGCGCACCGGACGCCGCCGGCGACGCTGCCGCGCGCGGCGCGTTCTCGTCGGCGACGATGATCACCCGGCCATCGCTCTCGCGATAGGTGAGCCCGGTGCCGGCGAGCATCAGGTCCAATGCTTCGCTCAGGCTGTGGCGCCCGGAGACCGCAGGCGCGGTCAGGCCGCGGACCAGGTCCGGCGCCACGATGATCTCGCGCTCGGCGCTGAGCGCCAATTGGTTGAGCGCCGCGCCCAGCGGCTGACTCTGCACCGCGTACTCGCGCTGCGCCTCCTGCGCCGACGCCGGGACGACGACACCGACCATGCACCCCAGCGCGATCGCCAGTGCCGGCACCAGCGGATGCAACGAATGGCGACGCGCGCGGCGTGCCTTCAAACTCTTTGCCATGAAATCCCCTCGAAAGTCGTGATCGGTCCCCGCCCGTCCATGACGAATGGTCATGACGCCCCTGTCCTCGATGTAGACGCACGAGCGCCACAATTCCTCAGCTTGCTCATCACGGGCCGGTCACATAGGGTTCGAAGACGACATTCGTCTGCCCTCCTCCCACACCCGATGACTGCGCCCGCCCCCGGCAAGGCGTCCGAGGCTGCCCTGTCGCAGCCCGACGAGCGGAACGTCACCCGTCTGGCCCAGCACTACCGGCCGGCGCTGCTGCGCTATTTCTCGCGGCACCTGACGAGCGCGGAAGACGCCGAGGACCTGACCCAGGACACGCTGGCGCGCCTGAGCCAGCAGCCGGGCCATCGCCTGGCCGGGTTGGCGAACGTCGAAGCCTTCCTGATGCGCATCGCCTCCAACCTGCTGCGCGACCGCTTCCGCCGCGACCGCAGCCACCGCGCATCCGACCACGTGCCGATCGAGGCGGTCGCCGCGGCCTGGCAGAGTGAGGAACCGTCCTGCGAGTGCGTCTACGCAGACAAGGCGCGTCTGCAGCGGTTCCTGCAGGCGCTCGATGCCTTGCCGCCGCGCTGCCGCGAGGTCTTCTTGCTGCAGCGATATGATGGGCTGACCTACAGCGCCGTCGCCAAGCGGCTTGGCATTAGCGTGAGCGCGGTGGAGAAGCACATGATGCGGGCCCTGATGCACTTGGATGCGACCCTGGACGAGGCATGAAGCCTGAGCTCGAGCTGATCGAAGGCGGCGACCCGATCCGGCGCCGCGCAGCCGCGTGGTTCGCACGCCTGCGCGCTGACGACGTGAGCGGCGCCGACCTGCGCGCCTGGCAGGACTGGATCGACGCCGATCCCCGCCATCGCGCCGCCTACGAACGCCTGGAGCGGCTGTGGACCGGGCTGGGCACGCATGCACCGGATCCGGAGATCGCGCGCCGCCTGGACGCGGTCGCGCCGGCCGATCGCAGCGAGCGCACGCGTCCCCGTCGTCGCTGGCCAGTCGCCGCGGGCCTGGCGGCCACTCTCGCCCTGGCGCTGCTCGGCGCCTGGCAGCTGCTGGTGCCGGCCGCGCCGACCGAGCGTGTCTACGCCACCGGCGTCGGCGAGCGGCGCGAGCTGGCGCTCGAGGACGGCACCCGCATCACCCTGGACACCGACAGCCGGCTGCACGTCGCCTTCGGGCCGCGCACGCGCACAGTGGTCCTTGACCGCGGCCGCGCGTTCTTCCGCGTCGCCCGCGAACGCCGGCCGCTGACCGTGCATACCGCGCACGGCGGACTGCGCGTGGTCGGCACCGAGTTCGAACTGAATCGGCGCGCCGATGCGCTGGACGTCGCCCTGATCGAAGGCGAGGTCGTGCTGCTGCCGCTCGATGACGGCCGCGACGACCGCCCCGCCCCGTTGCTGGGCCTGGTCGCCGGCCAGACCGCGCGGCTCAGCCGCGATCTCGACACACCGCAGATTGGCACCCTGCGCAAGCCCGCCGCGCCGGCCTGGCTGTCGGGCCGGCTGGTGTTCGAGGACGCGACGCTGGCCGAGGTCGTGGCCGAGTTCAACCGCTACAGCCACGAGCGCATCGTCATCGAAGACGCGTCGCTGACACAACTGCGCGTGACCGGTGTGTTCCGCAGCGATGCGCCGTTGGCCTTCGTTGGTGCGCTGTGCGAGGCCTATCCGATCGTGGCCGACGCCAGCACGCCAGGCCGCCTGCGCCTGCGCCACGACCCGGACCGCCATGCGAGCCACGCCCCCGCCCAGACCGGGCGTCGCACCGTCGCCAAGCACTGACGACGACGCGCGCGGCGCCCGACCTCGACCCGCGCGCTAAGCGGGTACGGCCGCAACCGGCTCGGCCTGACTGCGCTGCGCCTGCGCACGCAAGGCGCGCGCGGCCGCCACCAGCGCCGCCAGCGCCGCGCGCGTTTCCGGCCAACCGCGCGTCTTGAGCCCGCAATCGGGATTGACCCACAGCTGGGCGACCGGGATCGACTCGGCTGCTCGGCACAGCAATGCGGTCATCTCCTCGACATCGGGCACACGCGGAGAATGGATGTCGTAGACACCCGGGCCGATGCCGTTGGGATAGCGGAACCGCACGAAGGCCTCGAGCAGTTCCATGCGCGAGCGCGAGGTCTCGATCGAGATCACGTCGGCGTCCATCGCCGCGACCGCCTCGATGATGTCGTTGAACTCCGAGTAGCACATGTGGGTGTGGATCTGGGTGGTGTCGGCCACGCCCGACGCGCTGATGCGGAAGCTCTCGACCGCCCAGTCCAGATACGCCGCCCAATCGGCGCGCCGCAGCGGCAGGCCCTCGCGCAGCGCCGGTTCGTCGATCTGGATCACGCCGATGCCGGCCGCCTCCAGGTCGGTCACCTCGTCGCGCAAGGCCAGCGCGATCTGCCGGCAGGTGTCGGCGCGCGACTGGTCGTCGCGCACGAACGACCATTGCAGCACTGTCACCGGGCCGGTCAGCATGCCCTTCATCGGCCGCGCGGTCAGCGACTGCGCGTACTGCGACCAGCGCACGGTCATCGGCGCCGGACGGGCGACATCGCCGTAGATCACCGGCGGCTTCACGCAGCGCGAGCCGTAGCTCTGCACCCAACCGTTCTTGGTGAACGCGAAGCCATCGAGCTGCTCGCCGAAGTACTCGACCATGTCGTTACGCTCGAACTCGCCGTGCACCAGCACATCCAGCCCGAGGTCTTCCTGCACGTGCACGCAGTGCGCGATCTGGTCGGCGATGAACGCATCGTAGTCGGCCTGGCTCAGCTTGCCGGACTTGTGCGCCGCACGCGCCTGCCGCACCTCGAGCGTCTGCGGGAACGAGCCAATCGTGGTCGTGGGCCACAGCGGCAGCGGGCGCAACGCATCCTGCGCGGCCCGACGCGCGGCATAGGGCGTCGCGCGACGCGACGCGGACGCATCGAGTGCGGCCACCCGCGCGGCGACCGCCGGCCGCTGGACGCGGGGCGAGGCGCGCCGCGCGGCGATCGCGTCGCGCGCCTGAGCCAGTGCCGGCTCGGCGGCGTCAGGGTCGGCCAGGGCGTCGGCCAGCAGGCGCAGTTCGTCGAGTTTCTGCCGGGCGAAAGCCAGCCAGCTGCGCAGCTCGTCATCCAGCGCGGTCTCGTCCGCCAGGTCGACCGGCACGTGCAGCAACGAACACGACGGCGCCAGCCACACCGGATCGCCGCCGCGCGCGCTGATCGCATAGCGCGCCAGCACCAGCGCATCGTCCAGCCGCGTGCGCCAGATGTTGCGGCCGTCGACGAGCCCCAGCGACAACGTGCGCCCGGCCGGCAGCGCACCGAGCACCGCATCGAGCTGTTCGCGCCCGCGCACCAGATCGACATGCAGGCCGTCGACCGGCAAGGACGCGGCCAGCGCCAGGTTGTCGTCGAGCGCGCCGAAGTAGGTCGTCAGCAGCAGCTTCGGTCGCGCGCCCTGGGCGAGCGCGGCGTAGGCCCGGCCGTAGGCCGCACGCACCGCAGGGTCGAGGTCGAGCACCAGCGCCGGTTCGTCGATCTGCACCCAGGCCGCGCCGGCGGCCTGCAGCCGCGCCAGCAACTCGGCGTACACCGGCAGCAGCGTATCGAGCAGCGCGAAGCGATCGCTGCCGTCGACGGTCTTCGACAGCCACAACAGCGTGACCGGCCCGAGCAGCACCGGCCGGGTCTCGATGCCCTCGGCCTTGGCTTCCAGATATTCGCGCACCGGCTTGTCGTCGCGCAGCGCGAAGCGCTGGCCGGCCTGCAGTTCGGGCACCAGGTAGTGGTAGTTGGTGTCGAACCACTTGGTCATCTCCAGCGCATGCAGGTCGACCCCGTCCTGTTGATGACCCCGCGCGAGCGCGAAGTAACCGGCCAGCGGATCGGCATCGGCCAGCGCGCGGTAGCGCTCGGGGATCGCGTCGACGCCGAAGGCGGCATCGAGCACCTGGTCGTAGAGCGAGAAGTCGTTGCTCGGTGGCGTGGCGACGCCGGCCTCGCGCTGCAGGCGCCAATGGCGCAGGCGCAGCTCGCGCGCCACTGCCTGCAACTGCGCGGCGTCGGCCTCGCCGCGCCAGTGACGTTCGACCGCGCGCTTGAGCTCGCGTTTGCGGCCGATGCGGGGAAAGCCGAGATTGGTGATGCCGGTCATGGTGGATGCGTCCTCAATGCGTGGGATTGAGGAACGAAGGGCCCGCATGGCGTGCACCGCGCCTGCGCGCGCCCGCCTGCCACACGGCCGACCTTCGCCCCCTCGGGCGAACCGGGGCCTGCGTGCGGACGTGCGGGACCGGCCGCGACGAGCGCGGCGCGATGCCCGTGCACCTCCCCGCGGAGGCCCCAGGTCGTACGTGCGCGCCTGTCGGTGCGCACGGCCAAGGCAGGTCTTCGGGCTCACGGACGGGCCACCTGCGAGGTGGTGGGCCTACTGCCCGTCGCTTCCCGGCCCGGACGGGCGCCAGTGCGTTGACGGGGGTCGTTTCCAGTTACCGCTGCGGGGCAGCGCCGGAATTGCCGCCATGCGGCGCACCGGCTTCCCTTTTAATCATCGCTTCATTCGCATGAAGAGATGAACCTTGGCGGCGACACGGTAGCCCTGGGCGCACGGGCGGTCAAGCGGGCGTGGCCGCGGCGGCCCGCTCCCGCGCATCGGCCTCGTCGGCCAGGCGATCGACCAGCGCATCGACCGCGGCCTCGGCGCGCGCGATCGAGGCCGCAAGCCGGGCATCGGCGAACTCGTCGTATTCCACCGCGACCCGGTCGACGTCGGTGATGCCCATGTAGCGCAGCGGCGTCATCACGCCCTGCTCGACCAGGTTGTCGCCGGCGTTGCGACCACCGGGGTCGTAGTCGTGATCGCCGCGCGCACCCAGCAGCACGGCGCGGCGGCCCTGACCGGCCAGCATCGGCCAGTACGGCGCACCGGTGCGCGCGCGATCGAAACCGAAGGTGCGGCCCACGCGCACGATGTTGTCGATCCAGGCCTTGACCGGCGCGGGCATGCCGAAGTTGTACATCGGCACCCCCATCACCACGAGCGGGCTGCCGAGCAGTTCTTCGATCAGCGCATCGCTTTCGGCCAGCCGCTCGATCATCCACGGCGTGCGCTGCGCCGGCGGCGTGAACGCGGCATGGATCCAGCGGCCGTCGACATGCGCCGGCGGTGTCAGAGCAAGATCCCGATAGACGATGCGATCGCCGGGGCGCCGGCGTTGCCAGCGCGCGACGAAACGGGCGCCGAGCCGGCGGGTATGGGAGCCGTGCGGGACCTCGCCCGAACAACCGGGGCGGGCACTGCCGTCGAGATGGAGCAAGCTGAGCATCATTCACCTGTCGAACCTGGGAGAGAATGCGCACTGCGGCGCTCCGGCATGATTGGCGCCAGCCGAGTGCCCGACAAACGATGTTTTCTCGTCCGATGGATGAATTGCGCTCATGCACGATCGCCCCGCCCGCCTGCCTCCGCTGAGCGCGCTGCGCGCGTTCGAGGCCGCCGCCCGACGCCAGAGCTTCAAGGCCGCAGCCGAAGAGCTGTCGCTCACGCCCACCGCGGTCAGCCACCGCATCCGCCAGCTCGAGGACTGGCTCGGCCTGCGGCTGTTCGCACGCCAAGTGCGCCAGGTGCGGCTGACCGAGGCCGGGCAACGGCTGTACCCGAGCGTGCGCGGCGGCTTCGATGGCATCGCCACCGCCGTCGCCGACCTGCAACGGCAGACGCGCCGGCCCGCGGTGACGCTGAGCACGACCCGGGGCTTCGCCGCCCGCTGGCTGTTGCCGCGCCTGCCGGCGCTCGCTGCGGCCGCGCCCGAAGTCGATCTGCACCTGCACGCGGCCGACGACCCGGTCCGGCTGGCCGCGGGCGGCACGGAGCTGGCGATCCGCTACGGCCCCGCACCGGGCCCACAGGTCGAAAGCTGGCCGCTGCTGCCTGGACGTTTCATTCCGGTCTGCGCCCCCGGCCTGGCGCTGGCCGGCATCAGTGCGCTGGCGACCCTGCCGCGGCTGCGCTACGTCTGGCGGCTGCAGGACGCCCACACCCCCGACTGGCCGCGCTGGTGCCAGAGCGCCGGCCTGCCGGACGCGCACGGCGGCGAACTCGGCTTCTCCGACGAAGCGCATGCCATCCAGGCCGCGATCGCCGGCCAAGGCATCGCACTGGCGAGCGTCGCCCTGGTGGCCGACGCACTGGAAGACGGCGTGCTGCGGGTCCCGTTCGGCCCCGCGCTCGACGGCCACGACTTCCGTCTGCTGGCCGCGCCAGGTACCACGCACACACCGGCCGTCGCCGCCGTCGGCGCCTGGCTGCGCGCGGAGGCCGACGCGTTCCTGGCCCGGCACGCCGCGCGCTTCACCGCAGTCGCATAAACGCAGCCGCGCGTCAGTCCGCGGCCCTGACGACGTCAGCTGCTCCAGTTGAGACCGAGGACGGTCTCGCAACGTTCGATCACCGCGACGCCGGCCTCGGACTGCGCGACGAGCTTGTCATCTTCAAAGAATTTTGCGAACTCCCGCCTCACCCGATAGGCCGCCTCCGACGATGCCTTGGCCATCGGATCGTCCACGCCTTCGATGACCGCACCGGGCAGCGAATTCATAGGAATCTCGCCCCTCACGGCCAACTGTGCGCACAGGCCTGCGTAGTACGCCTTTCGCTCATCTCCAGCAGTTGCAATATCTCCGGAGAAGAATCCCGCCACGTGGAATCCCTCGTGAGCGATGAGATCGACCAGGTTTGCCACTGTCCTGGCGCCGTCGTCAAACAACGGCACAGCGAGCGCCACGCGCGGCGCGCCAACGCCGATCCAACGCTTGGTCATCCGATAGCGCCAGCCGCTGGGCACGACATCGATCCGCCACCGCAACGCGATCTGTGGATAGAGGCGTGCGACAAAGCGGGCGGCTGAAGCTGCGGCCTCACAGAGCGCATCGTCGTCGACCTCGGCATCCGACGCGATTCGGATCTCCAATCCGTTCCGATCGCACTGCCTGTGACGGAACGCACGCGACCAGCGCCGCTCGCCAGGCAGATAGCCGAACGACGTCGTCCCCGCCAGCGGCCCTGCCTCCCAACCAGCGACCATCGTCGCCCCAACGCTCGGCGTGTGGGACAGAACATCGCGACTCAGGCCGCTCGCGCACGCCGATGCGAGCATTGCAGCCACGAGAGCCAACACCACAGTTCGTCCATGTCGAGAATGCATTGCTCGATTCTCTCCTCCAGGCTCGGCGCGACCGGCCAGCGTCTCCTTTCTTCAAGCCAATCCTGGCAAAGACCGACCTCAGTCGGCGCCCGGATGCCGCGCACGCCACGCGGCCAGGCGGGCACGGTAGTCGGCCATCGCGTCGGCGTGCAGATCGTAGACGCAGATCGGGCAGCCGCTGTCGCAGCAGTCGCTCGGCAGCGGCGCTTCGGGCGGCTCGGGCCGCGGATCGGGATCGGGGGCAGGCGTCGTGGTCATTGCTCGGCCATTGTCGCGCAGCACGCCGGCTTCAGCGGTCGTCGGCGGCCGGCAATGGCGACAGGCGCAGCGCGGCAGTCTGCGCGTCGCAGCCCTCGGGCTGCGCGCCGCGCGCGCGCTGGGCGGCGACTTCTTCGCGCGCCGCCGCCAGATCGGCGAGGTACGCCGGTTCGGCCTGCAGCCGTGCGAACGTCGCCGCGCCCACGACTTGGCCCTGCACGATGTCGCTGTACCAGTGCACATTGCAGACCAGTCGGCTCTCGCCGAAGCTGCGCCCGCGCTGCAGCAGCGGATCGGCGCGGTCGGGCGCGATGGCGGTCAGCGCCAGCGCCCAGGTCCAGCCAATCGCGGCGTGGCCCGACGGGTACGAGCCGCTGTCGCGCAGCTGTTCGACATCGTCCGGCGTGCAGACCGGCGCGCCGTTGGCCAGGAATGGCCGGCGGCGCTGCCAGTGCAGCTTGGCGGCGCGGCCATCGATCGCGGCGTCGGCGAGGCTGCGCCGCAGCAGTCGCACCAGGTGCGGGGTGTGGGTCGTGTCGATCGGCACGCCGAGCGCGCAGGCGTAGAGGTCGGCAGCCTGCGGGAAGTCGAGGTCGGCATCGATCGCCGCCTGCTGCCAGCGTGGGGTTTCGCGCAGCGCCAGCGCGCGAGCGGCGATGGCCTCATCGAGGGCCCGCGCGGCCGACTCCGGCGCGGGCGGTGCGGGCAACAGGGCCCGGCTGTCGAAGCCGGGCGCATCGAGGTAACCGACACTGACGCCCGGGCGCTGCTCGGGCACGACGACCGGTGCGGCCGCGGTGGAGCGCGGGCCGCCGGCGCACCCGGCGACCAGCAGCGCCGCCAGCACGCCCACGGCGTGCCGGACGCGCATCTCAGCCGGCCTGCAGGCGCTGGGCGATCGTCTGGCGCAGCGCGGCGAGATCCTTGGCGAACGCGGCGATGCCGTCGCGCAGCTTTTCGTCGGCCATCGCATCGGCTTTGAGGTCACGCGCGAACTGCGCGGCGTCGACCGGCGGGTCGATCCGGCCGTCGCCCTTGCCCGGCGTCAGCGCGCGCGCCAGCGGGCCGTGCTCGGCATCCAGCGCTTCGAGCAGGTCGGGCGAGATCGTCAGCCGGTCGCAGCCGGCCAGCGCTTCGATCTGCGCGGTCGAGCGGAACGAAGCGCCCATGACCACGGTCGGCGAGCCGCGACGCTTGAACTCGGTGTAGACGTCGCGCACGAAGCGCACGCCCGGATCGTCGTCGATCGTTGCCGGCACCTCGCCGCGGGCGACGTGCCAGTCGAGGATGCGGCCGACGAACGGCGAGATCAGGAACACGCCCGCCTCGGCGCAGGCGATCGCCTGGCTGCGGTTGAAGATCAGCGTGAGGTTGCAGTCGATGTCCTCGCGCTGCAGCTGCTGCGCGGCGCGGATGCCTTCCCAGGTCGCAGCGATCTTGATCAGCACGCGCTCGCGGCCGACGCCGGCATCCTCGTACATGTCGATGAACTGGCGCGCCTTGGCGAGCGTGGCCTCGGTGTCGTGCGACAGGTCGGCATCAACCTCGGTCGAGACCCGGCCCGGCACCAGGCCGGCGAGCTTGCGGCCGACGCCGATCGTCAGTCGGTCGACGACCTGCCGGACCACCGCGTCGGCATCGCCATCGAGCCCGCGTGCGCGCTCGAGTTCATGCTCGATCAGCTCGGCATAGATCGGCAGGTCCAGCGCCTTGCGCACCAGCGTCGGGTTGGTCGTGCAATCGACCGGCTTGAGCCGCGCGATCGCGTCGGCATCGCCGGTATCGGCGACGACGACGGACATCGTGCGCAGTTGGTCGAGCTTGGATGCGGCAGCGGACATGAACACCTCGGGTTGGGACGTGGACCGCCGCTCAGGCGGAATCGCCATTGTCGCGTCCCACGGCGCCCAGGGCCACCCTGACCGCCTCGGAATGCTGACCCAGCGTGGGCGCGGCGAACGGGGCAGGCCCCGGCGTGCGGCCGAAGCGGATCGTCTGGGCGACGCCGCGGTAGCTGCCCAGGGTCGGATGCGCGATCGTGCTGACGATGCCCTCGGCCAGCACCTGGGGATGCTCGAACATGTCCTCGACCGCACGCGCGGCCGCGCACGGCACGGCATCGCCGAAATGCGCCTCCCAGTCCAGCGCATCGCGCGCGGCCAGCGCCGCGTGCAACTGCGGCAGGATGTCGTCCGCATGCTCGGCACGCTTGCGCACAGTGTCGTAGCGCGGATCGGCGGCCAGCGCCTCGAGCCCGGTCAGCGCACACAGCGCCTGCCAGAACCGCGGTGTATTGGCCGAAATGTAGAGCCAGCCCGCACGCGTGGGATGCAGCCCGGTCACCCCGCCCGAGCGCATGTCGCGGCCAATGTCGAGCGCCTCGCCCTCGGCCCAGACCATGCGCGCGGACTGCATCGCCAGCGCGCTGCGCAGCAGTGAGACGCCGACGAACTGGCCTTCACCGCTGCGCTCGCGCTCGTACAGCGCCGACGACACCCCGGCCGCCAGCAGCGCGGCCGCGTAGTAGTCCACCACCGAGCCGTAGACCAGCTCCGGCGGACCGCCGCGCTTGCCCTGCAGCGTGCAGATGCCGGTCATCGTCTGCAGTACCTGGTCGTAGCCGGCCTTGTCCTTCAGCGGCCCGGTCTCGCCGTAGCCGGTGACCGCGCAGTAGATCAGCCGCGGATTCATCGCCGACAGCGTCGGGAAATCGATCGCCAACCGCTCGGGTACACCGGGTCGGAAGTTGTGCACCAGCACGTCGGCCTCGCGCACCAGCCGGTAGAGCACCGCGCGGTCGTCTTCGGCCTTGAGGTTGAGGGTGACGCCGCGCTTGCTGCGGTTGATGCCCAGGAACGCCCGGCTCTCGGCGGCCAGCGTGGAGGGGTAGTTGCGCAGGTTGTCGCCGTCCGGCGGCTCGACCTTGATCACGTCCGCGCCCTGGTCGGCCAGCAATGCACAGCCGTAGGGGCCGGCGATGTAGGCGCTCAGATCGAGCACGCGAACGCCGCTCAACGGGCCGGGCGCGCCAGCGCGACCATGGGCGAAAGGGGAATCCGTCATCTCGTCCGATATCCATTCAACGCGACAGCGCAGGGCCGGAGCAGTCTGCGCGACGCGTGCGCCGCGAGCCATGCGCTCGGCCTATGTTCTCCCGCCACAGAAACTTGCTTGCGCATCGCTCGCATCGTTCAGAGCGCGCCGCAATCGCCAGCGTCGGCACCGTCGTGCGACGGCGCCAGCCCGAGCCAAGTGGTGCGCCAGATGCGATCGCGGCGCTCCCCGATGCCGTAGTAGGGCGCGAAATCGATCGGTGCCCGCTCGGCCAGGTGCAGGCGCAGGCCCACCGCGGCCGCGTCGCCGTCGCCCGCGGGCGGCAGTTCCTCGATCCGGATCTGCGCATCGTCGTCGGGCAGGCGCACGGTCTCGGCGGTGCGATAGCCGTCGATCAAGCCGGTCGCGTAGACCAGCGGGCCACGGCTGAAAGCGATGTAGTCCTGGCGCAGCACCTGCTGGCGGACCGGCGAGCCATCGGGCGCACGCGATTCCTGCACGTTGCGGTAGACGCGGCGGTGGATGTGCGGACGCAGCTGCAACGTCAGCGCAACCGCGTCGCCATCGGCCCAGCTCCGCTCGATGCGCACATAGTCGCCAGCGACCACGGGCTCGGGCCACGGCGTGCCGGCGACGGTGAGCGTCGCATCCTGTGCCCAGGCAGGGATGCGCACGCGCAGCGCGAAATGCGCCGGCTGCGCCAGGCGCAGTTGCAGGCCGATGTCGCCGTCGAACGGATAGCGCGTGTCCTGCACGACCGTCACCTCCCCCGCGCCGGGCAGCGTGCACGTCGCCTCGCCCGGCCCGAGCAGGTTGACGACGAGACCGTCGGCATCGGTCGCATATGCGATCGCCGGCAGTTCCTCGATCGCCATCGCGCCGCTCGACTTGCAGCAGCGCCAATAGTTGGTGTGGATGCGGCGGCCGTTGGCGTAGGAGTAGTAGCACCAGCCCTCGCCGTCGGGTGCCTGCGCGCCGAGCAGGTCGTTATAGGCGGTGCGCTCGATCTCCTCGGCATAGCGCGCCTGCCCGGTGATCGCCAGCAGTTCGCGGTTGAGCTGCAGCCAAGCCAGGATCGAGCAGGTCTCGACATAGGCCTGGGGGTCGAACACGAACGCAGGATTGAACACCTCGCGCGAGCGGTGGCCGATGCCGCCGAACGGGCCGCCGCCCAGGCTCAGGTGGTGGTCGCGGATCGCCTGCCACTGCGCATCGAGCGCCTGGCGATGGCGCGGATCGCCGC
This sequence comes from Xanthomonas citri pv. mangiferaeindicae, assembly GCA_002240395.1. Lineage (NCBI taxonomy): Bacteria > Pseudomonadati > Pseudomonadota > Gammaproteobacteria > Lysobacterales > Lysobacteraceae > Xanthomonas > Xanthomonas citri. The sequence goes on along the minus strand of CP016836.1, from coordinate 1,707,826 downwards.
TCGCGCGCGCCAGCTTCGCCAGTCCGACCAGGTTCCAGCACAGCTGGTAGGCCTTGCCGGTGGCGATCTCCGACGGATCGGCGCCGGCCAGCGCGCGCTCGAGCAACGCCAGCCGCGGATTGGCATCGGCCTGGGCGAGGATGCGCCGGGCCAGTTCGAGGAAGCGCGCATCGCCGGTCGCAGCATGCAGGTCCATGACCGGATCGAGCAGCACCGTCGCCGACATGCCGTGGTGGTTGCCGACTGTGGTGATGTCCAGGCCTTCGATGCAGAACGTGCGCCAGCACAGCACGCCGATCCGGCGCGCGGTCTCCAGCGCGCCCGCCTGCGGGAACCGCCGGTGCACTTCGAGCAGACCCAGCAGCAGATAGGCATGGGTCCACACGTCCCAGGTCCGCAGCGCCGGCTCGCCGTTCCAGCTTTCGGGCTTGGGCGGCTGCGGCACCATGAAGCGTCGATGCGGCGCGTAGGTGCCCAGGTACCCGTCGTCCTCCTGCACCTTGGCCAGATACGCGGCGACGGCACGCACGCTGTCTTCCAGCGCGGCATCGCCGCTGCGCGCGGCGGCCTTAGCCGCGGCCGCCAGCCACTTGCCGGCGTGCTCGCCGTACCAGTCGCCCTCTTCGTTGCCGGCGCGGTGCGCCGGATCGAAGATCGCGATTGCTGGGCTGTCGGGCCCGGTGACGAAGTGCGACAGGCGCCCGCGGCGATTGGCGTCCAGCGCCTCGCCCAGCAAGCCGCGCAACCGCACCTGGTCAGGTGCGGGCGGGCGCTGCGCGTCGCCGGCGGCGATGTCCAACGACTCAGCCATGTGCGCGCTCCGCATCGACCACACAGCGGAAGCCCACCGTGCCCGAGCGGTCCTTGCCCGGCGCCATCAGCAGATACTTGCCGTGCTGATCGAGCCGATAGGCCTGCGGGAAGTACCAATGCGAGGTCTGCGGCTGGTAACTGCTGCCACCGCGCAGGATCGCCGCACGCGTGTGCGTGTCGATGTATTCGTCGGTCCATTGCCAGACGTGGCCGATCAGGTCCTCGACGCCGAACGGCGAGGCGCCCTGCGGATGCGCGCCGACATCGGCCGGCGGCAGCAGACGGCGGCCGCGGTTGACCCGCGGCACGCAGCTGTCGTGCCAGGTGTCGCCCCAGGGATACCGGCGGCCGTCGTGGCCTTGCGCGGCGTACTGCCATTCCCATTCGCGCGGCAGGCGCTTGCCGGCCCATTGCGCGTAGGCGCGCGCGTCCTCCAGCGACACCCAGGTCACCGGCTTGTTCTCCCAGCCCGGGCGCGGCGCGCCGTCGACCCAGTGCCGCAGGAAGTTGTGCGCATCGCGCGGCGCGTAGCCGCTCTCGGCCAGGAACCGCGCGAACTGCGCATTGGTTACCGGATGGCGGTCGATGTGGAACGTGGCCAGCGTCATGCGGCGGCGATGGTGCCGGCGCGGGCACGACTCCCACGGGTATTGCACGTCCAGGCCCGCCCAGTCGAAGCCCTCGATCTCGACGCCGCCGACGCGGAACAGGAACTCGCCACCGGGAATCGTCACCATGTCCTCGGTCGCGGCGGTCTGCGGCGCGGTCGGCGCCACCTCGACGATCGCCTGCGGCAACGGCTGCCAGGCGGCCGAGTGCGCACCGATCGGGGTGCGCGCCTGCGCGGCGAGCGTGGCCAGGATGGCGTCGAGGCCGTCCGTGTCGGCGCCCGGCGCCAGTGCCAGCAGCGCGCCGAACCCGCGTCCCTCGAGCGGCAGCTCGATCACCGCTTCGCCGTCGATGACGCGCGGCGCGATCGGCTGGCCGTGCCACAGATCGTAGTAGCGGGTGCCGTCGACGTGCGGCAGCGCGAGCTGCTCGCCATCGATCGGATACTCATGCCGATTGATCAACGTCCACAACGTGCGGTCCGCACCCGGGAACCGGCTAGCGAACACGCCGCGCTGCAGGCAGGGCTGGTACGGCGCCCAGTCCAGGCTCACCACCAGTTCCGGAAATGCGCGATAGATCGTCGCGATGCGCCGCAGCACTTCGGCATTGCGCGGGGTGAACTGGTTCCAGATGCCCCAGATGTTTTCCCAGGCGTTGTAGCCGATGCCGTTGAAGAAGCAGTACTGCAGGTCGTGCGTGCGGTCGCGGCCCCAGCGGTTCTCGTAATTGACCATGTGCCGCGGCTCGAGCCACTTCCACTTCGACACCGGCGGCACCGGACCGTCGGGCGCCTTCTTGCCCCAGCTCTGCACGTTCCAGATCAGCTGCTCTTCGGAGCTGATCGTCGATTCGGGCTGCAGCACGACCGGCCGGCCATGGCGCTCGCAGGCATCGAGGAACGCGCGCGGCACGCCGTTGAACGTGTCGCCGTTGATGCCGTCGGCACCGACCGCCGCGACGATCTCCGCCAGGCCCTCCCAGTGGCTGGTGCCCGGATCGCGGGTGCCGTGATCCCAGGGCTTGGCCGGCAGGAACACCCGCACCCCGCGCGCCTGGAACGCCTGCACCGCACGGCGCAGACCGTCGAGGCCGCCGGGCAGATCGTGCGCCAGGTCGAACTGGTTGCGATCGTCGATGCCGATGTTGGGATAGACGTACCAGATCAGCACCGAATCGATGCCGCCAAAGCGCGCGATCAGATCATCGAGATAGCGATCGACCGTGTACTCGGCGCGCTCGGCGTCATAGAAGTAGCGGTCCTCGACCATCATCTGCGCGTGCACGAAGTTGCGCTGCGCCCACAGCAGTTCGGGCCGGCGGTAGTTGGCGTCGTCGTAGCCGATGCGCACCAGATGCTCGCGGCGCCAATCGCGCAACTCGGCCAGCCAGTCGGCCGCGCTCTCGTTGGCATCGATCATCCAGCCGCCGATGTCGGCGAACGGCCAGCCCGGTGCCTTGCCCGGCGTGGGCAGGTAGCGGCCGGTGGTGACGTGCGAGAACTTGTACTCGCTGCGCAGCGGCGCCGGACCGTGGTCGGCGCTGTCGGCGTCGTCGAGCGTCTCGTAGGGGGAGGCGGTCATGGGGGGCGTCTCGTCAAGGAATGGGGGATCAGGCGGCCAGGCCGCAGCGTGCCGCCAGTGCGGCGCGGCCGGGCGCATCGCCGGCGCCGGCCAGCAGCGCCTGCACCTGCGCGCGGGCCGGCACGCTCGACTGCGCGCCGAGCGCGCTGCAGGCCAGTGCCGAGGCGGCCGCCGCATCGCGTAGCGCGGCCGGCAAGGCATCACCGCGGGCGAGCGCGGCGACCAGCGCGCCGCAGAAGGTGTCGCCGGCGCCGGTGGTGTCCACCGCCTCGACCGGAAACGCCGGCTGCAGATGCAAGGCCTCGCCCTCGCGTGCCAAGCAACCGGCCGCGCCCAGGGTCACCACCGCGCAGGGCACCGGCAGCCGCGCGAGCGCGGCGGTGAGGTCGCCTTCGTCGCCGACCAGCATCGCCAGTTCGCCCTCGTTGACCACCAGCACGTCGACCAGACGCAGCAGCGCTTCGGGCAGTGCCTGCGCGGGTGCGGCGTTGAGCACGACCCGCACGCCGGCCGCCTGTGCGCGCGCGGCGTAGGCGGCCACGCTGTCGAGCGGCGTTTCGAGCTGCAGCAACAGATAGCCCACGCCGTCCAGCGCAGGCAGGTCGTCGGGCGCCAGCGCGGCGTTCGCGCCCGGCGCGACGGTGATCGCGTTCTCGGCCCCGTCGGCCAGGCAGATGAAGGCCACGCCTGTCGGCAGCGTGGTCTGGCGGCGGATGTCCAGCGACACGCCGGCCGCGCGCAACGAATCCTCCAATGGGCGGGCATGCGCATCGTCGCCCAGCGCCAGCAACATCCGGGTCGGCGCACCGCCGGCGCGTGCGGCCGCGACCGCCTGGTTGGCGCCCTTGCCGCCCGGGAAGGTGCGGAAGTCGCGGCCGAGCACGGTCTCGCCAGGCGCCGGAATGTGCGCGGCGCGCACGACGAAATCGAGGTTGGCCGAACCGGCGACGAGGACCGCAGCGGCGGCCGGCGACTCACTCATGCGAAAGCCCTTGCTGGACGAGGTTGTAGAACGGGGTGGCCAGCCGCGGCAGGTCGCCGGGGACCTCGCGCGGCAGGTGCTGGGCGAGCAGGATCGCGATCGCATGCTGGGACGGGTCGATGACGAAGTGCGTCGAGGCCGCCCCGACCAGCCGACCTGCCCCGGCGCGCCGAGACGCCCGCGCGCGGCCGGATCGAGCTGCACCGCCAGGCCCAGGCCGAAGCCTTCGGCCGGACTGAACTGGGTATGCGGCTGCGCCAGGTGCCCGAGCTGGTTGCGCAGCATCGCCGCGACCGTCGCTTCGCGCAGGTAGCGGCGGCCGTCGAGCGCGCCGCCGCCAAGCAGCATGCGGCACAGTCGCAGGTAATCGGCCGCGGTCGAATACAGGCCGCCGGCACCGCTGGTGTAGGGATTGAGCGGCGCGCCCGGCGTCGTCGCACTGGGGCCGTCGGCCAGGCGCAGGTGGCCGTCGTCGCCCAGCGTGGTGATGTCGACCACGCGTGCGCGCGCATCGGCCGGCACCGCGAACCCGGTGTCGGGCATGCCCAGCGGCTCGAAGATGCGCGTACGCAGGAACGCGTCCAGCGATTGCCCCGATACCACCTCGACCAGCCTCGCCAGCACCTCGGTCGCCGCGCCGTCGTAGGCGAACGTCGTGCCCGGATCGTGCTGCAGCGGCAACGCCGCCAGCCGCTGCACATAGCCGGCCAGATCGGGCGCGCCGTGCAGGTCGGCCGCTTCGCGCAGCTGCAGCGCAGGGCCGTCGCCGATCGCAATGCCGCTGGTGTGGGTCAACAGATGGCGGATGGTCAGCGCGCGCGCCGGCGCACGTCGCGTGCCGTCGTCGGCGAGCACGCGCAGGTCGGCGAACTCGGGCAGATGCCGGGCGATGTCGTCGTCCAGGCCGATCCGGCCCTCGTCGCAGAGCATCAGCACCGCGACCGACACCACCGGCTTGGTCATCGAGTAGATGCGGAAGATCGCATCGGCGCGCATCGGCTTGCGTTGCGCGAGATCCAGATGGCCGGCGACATGGGTATGCGGCGACCGGCCGTCCTGCCACACCGTCGCCACGACGCCGACGTAGCCGGCATCGGCCACGGCGGCATCGAGGAATCGGTCGAGCGGCTGCCAGCGCGCGGCCTGGGGGGCGGCGTCATCGCCCCCGGCCCAGACCGGCGCAATCGCTGTCAGCAGCGCCAGTGCGGCCACCCAGGCGACACCGCGTCGTGCGCCGGCGATGGGCCGCCGCCCGGTGTCCCGCTGCCCCCGCACTTCCCGCATGACCTACGCCCCGCCCTCGTTTCGATCAGAACGCGATCGTATGGGTCAGCGACACCATGCGCCCGCGACCGGCCCAGTAGTTCTGCCAACCGGGGACCTGCGACCAGCTGAGGATGTACTGCTTGTCGAACAGGTTCTCGATGCCGAGCGTGAGCTTGCCGTAGCGGCCGGTGTCGTAGTTCACGCCGAGATCGACCAGGGTGTAGCCCTTGGTGTTCTCTTCGTAAGTGAAGGCCTTGCCGTCGTACTCGCGCACGTCGCTGCCCGACAGATGGCGGTCGAACAGCTTCGTCGCGCCCAGCGTCAGGTCGGCATCGGGGGCGAAGTTCCAGGTCACCGAGACCGCAAGCTTGTCGGGGTTGGCATCGAGCACACCCATCGGCTTGTTGAGGCCGCCGGCGCCATAGCTGCCGTCGGGCGCCTCGGCCCAGAACGCGGTCTTGCCGCGGATCCGCGAGTAGATGCCCGAGACCTTCCACTGCGGGTTGAAGCGGTACTCGCCGTTGGCCTCGAAGCCGCGGATGCGCACCGGCGCACGCGCCATCACGAAATCGTTGCTGACCGGATCGACCGACAGGGTCGAGCCGAACGGCGATTTGGAGTCGTAGTAGGACGCGCCGAACGCCGCCGAGTCACCGCGCCAGTTGAAGCCGACTTCCTTGTTGGTGACGATGATCGGGTCCAGATCGGCAATGCGATCGACCGACTGACCCGGCACGTTGATGTTGCGCAACGGGATGCCGATGTTGGCCAGCCCGAAGCCTTCGCCGTAGGACGCGAACACCGACCAGGTGTCGGTGATGCGCCAGATCGCACCGAGGTTCTTCATCGTCTCGGTGTACTCCAGCCCGCCGCCCTGCACGAACACGCTGTTGCGATACGCGGTGGTGGTGTAGCTGTCGACATGCAGCTCGCCGTCCTCGCGGCGCAGGCCGCCGCTGAGCGTCACCGGGCCCACGTCCCAGGTCAGCTGCGCGTACGGCGCCACGCTGCTGTACTCCATCGGCGGCACCCACACGCGGTTGGTCAGCGCCAGCCGCTGCGCGGCCTCGTCCTCGACCACGTCGACGCCGGTGCGCAGCTGCAGCCCCGGCACGCCGAACAGATCGCCGCGGGTCCAGCTGGTGCGCAGGCCGCGCTTCTTGGACACGATCTCCGACTGGTCGTAGATGCGCTGGCTCTCATCGAAGCTGTCGTCGACCTTCACCAACTGGCGGTCGTCGCCGTCCTCGGGCAGGTAGCGCATCGCCTGGTCGGCCCAGTAGACGTCGGCGGTGAACGTGCCGCCGAACAGGTCGCCGTGGCTGTAGTTGAGCGCGGCCTGCTGGAAGTCGTTGAACTCGGTCAGCGAGCCGGCGATCGAACCGCGCTCGGAAGTATTGGTGCTCGGGATCGGACACTCGACCGGGTCGTAGCGACAGCCTTCGACCTGCTTGTAGTTGCCCTTGCCCTCGATGCGGAAGTCACTCAGGCTCAGCTGCAGACGCTGCACGCCGCCCTCGCCGAAGTTCGCGCCCAGCTTGGCGTAGAGGTTGCGCGATTCCGAATCGGCCAACGAGCCGCTGGTGTTCATGCCGATGCGGCGACCGTTGCCGTCGTAGGAAATCCCGCGGTCGATGTACGAGGCGCTGAGCAGCGCGTCGAAGTCGTCGCTCTTGTAGGCGTGGTTGACGCCCAGCTTCCAGCCCGCGCTGTCGCTGCCCGACTGGGTCGAGTAGCGCGAGATCACCGTGGTCTCGTGGCCTTCGACCGTCGGCACCTTGGAGATGTAGTTGATGATGCCGCCGGCCGCGCCGATGCCTTCCGACGCCGACGGGCCGTTGATGACCTCGATGCGCCCGACCAGGCCCATGTCGGTGAACGTGCCGTTGCGGTTGCCCTCGCGCAGCGGCGAGCCCTGCGGGATACCGTCGAACAGGCGCAGCGCGATGCGGCCGCGCAGCGTCTCGCCCGAGTTACTCATCGCCTGCGAGGACTCGGCGTAGCCGGGCACCGTGCGCGCCAGCACCGCGGTCGCGTCCTCGGTCAGCGCCAGCGTGTGCGCGACCTGCTCCTGCGACACCAGGCTGATCGCGCCGGGAATCTTGTCGATCGAGGTGGCCACGCGCGTGCCGGTCACGACCATGCGGTCCAGGTTCACGGCATCGCGGTCGCGGGTGCGCTCGTCGGCGTCGTCGGCCTGCTGCGCCCAGGCGGCGGCAGGCAGCAGCAGGATGCAGGCGATCGCGGCGGAAAGCGGCTTGATCATGTCGAAGTCTCTGAAGGAGTGCGTGGCGGCCGGGCGTGCCGGCGGCGGCCTGGAAGCTGTGGAACCGGCGGCGCGATGCGTCCCCCGGTGGCCAGAGAGACTAGGCGTCCGCGCAACCGCGATGCACCGCCTGAACGTATGTTCAAACCGAAGTTTTTATTGCTTACGAGGCAAGCAAATATTTGTTGCGCCGCAACATTTCTTTCACTCCGAGACCGCGCCCTCTTCGCGCGTCGGTGCCCGGGCGGCGGTGCGGCACTGCTCGCGCAGCGCGGCGACCAGCCGGCTGCGCACACTGGCGGTCGACCACACGATGCCGATGCGCCGGGGCTCGGCCGGTTCGGGCAAGGGCAGCCGCGCCAGCCGCAGCCCGGCCGGCCACGGCTGCTGCCAGTCGGGCACCAGCGACACGCCCAGGCCGCGGTCGACCATGACCGCGATCGCGTTGAGCGCGTTGAGCTCGAAGCGTTCGCGCGGCACGATCCCGACCCGGCGCAGATAGTCGTCGGCCTGACGGCCGCCCCACTGGTGGCGGTCGTAGCGGATCAGCGGTTCCTCGGCCAGCAACGCATGCGGGTCGCGATGGGCCAGGTGCTGCGGCGCGAGCACGATCAGCGGTTCCTCGCGCAGGACTTCCCAGTCGCAGGTCTTGGGCAGCGCGAACGGCGCCTGCAGCACGATCGCCGCGTCCAGGTCGCCGCGCTCGACATCGGCGTAGAGCTCAGCCGAATAGCCCGGTTTGATGAAGACGTTGATCTGCGGCAGCACGTTGACCATGCGCGCCAGCACATCGGGCAGCATCCCGGCCAGCGCGGTCGGGCAGGCACCCAGGCGCAGCTCGCCCGACAGCGCGCGGTCGTTGGCGACGCTGCGCAGGTCGGCCACGTCGCGCAGCAGGTCGCGGGCACGCTGCAGGATCCGCGCCCCGGGCTCGGTCACGCAGACCGTGCGCCCGGCGCGCGCGATCAACGGCGCGCCCAGCTCGCGCTCGAGCGTGCGGATCTGCTGGGCGACCGCGGCCGGGGTGATGTTGAGGTAGCGCGCCGCGGCGGCCATCGACCCGCGGTCGACCACGTGCACGAAGGTGTTGAGGAACTGGGTATCCAAGGGCGCGGTCCTGGGGGGACGCCGGCGGCGACGCGCCAGCCTACCCGCGCGGCGGCCGCCTGCGCCCCTGCCGAAGGGCCTGGGCGCCGGCCGCCACGGGCCGGTTCAGGCGTCGGCCTTGCGGGTATGGATGGTCAGCCCCTCGAGCGACCGTGCGGGCGGGGCGAAGAACAGGCTGGCCACGTAGCCAATCACGATGCACAGCATGATCGAGATGCCGAGGTAGAAGTACGGGTGCACCAGGTTGAACGACCAGGCCAGCAGGGTCAGCGCGATGCTGCCGCCGATGCCGATCGCCACCCCCGGCGAGTTCGCCCGTTTGGTGAACATGCCCAGCGTGTAGGCGCCGGCGAAGCCGCCGCCGAGCAGGCCGGCCAGCTCGATCGATACGTCGAACAGCGAATGGATGTCGTAGCGCGAGAGCACCAGCGCCAGGCCCATGCCGGTCAGCCCGACCACCACCGTCATCCACTCGGCGAAGCGCACGCTGCCCTTCTCGGTCGGCGCCTTGGCCAGCCGCGAATAGAAGTCCACCGACAGCAGCGTGGCGACGCTGTTGATGATGCTCGACAACGTCGACATCGCCGCAGCGAAGATGCCAGCGATGATCAACCCGGTCACGCCGACCGGCAGCTCGGCGGCAATGAACAACGGGAAGGTCGCATCGATCGGCAGCAGCGGGTCGAGCCGCTCGGGGTTCTGCCGGTAGTACATCCACAGCGCGGTGCCGATGCTGTAGAACACGAAGCCGCCGGGAATCATGATCGCGGCGAACACCCAGATCGAGCGGCCCGCCTCCTTGTCCGAACTGGTCGCCAGCGTGCGCTGCATCAGCACCTGGTCCTTGGGGAAGGTCAGCACCACGTCGAACACGACCAGGAAAATGAAGCCCCAGACGGTGGCCTTGGTCAGGTCGAAGCTGAAATCCAGCAGCTTGGTCTTGTGCTCGATCGCGACCGCTTCGCGCACCGTGTCCAGGTCGCTGCCCAGCGACACCAGGATGAAGCCGATCGCGAAGATCGCGCCGCCCATCTTCACGAACACCTGGACGAAATCCGTCCACACCACCGCGCGCATGCCGCCCATCGCGGTGTAGATGATCGTGAACACGCCCATGATCATGATGCTCCACACCACCGGGATGCCGGTGATCGTCGCGATCGCCAGCGCCGGCAGGAACAGGATCACGCTCAAGCGGCTGCCGACCTGCATCGCGATCGCCAGCGCGCTGGCCAGCATCCGGATCGCCGGATGGAAACGCGTCTCCAGATACGAGAACACCGACATCAGATCCAGCCGGCGCAGCAACGGCACGATCCACACCGCGACGAACATCAGGCCCAGCACCGCGATGAGATTGTTGGTCAGGTACTGCCAGTTGGTCTCGTAGGCCTTGGCCGGGATCGCGATGAAGCTGATCGAACTGGTGTTGGTCGCATACAGGCTCACGCCGGCCACCCAGAACGGAATGCTGCGCCCGCCCATGAAAAAGTCCGACTCCGACGCGGTCTGATCCTTGAGATAGAAGTAGCCGCCGATGCCGAGCATCGCGACCAGGTAGACCACGATCACCACCCAATCCAGCCAGTGCAGCAGGTGCTTGCCCGAGCGCAGTTGCGCCGCGTGCAGGCCGCCGTCGGCCGAGGCCCAGACCAGACCGCTGCGCCAGCCGGTGGCCAGGCGCGCCTCGCCGTCGAGCGTGGCCGGCAACACCGCCCAGGACCCGGTGATGGTGTGGAAGGTCTGCAGCGCCGGCTGCGCGCCCGGCGCCGGCCGCAACAGATAGAGCACATGCGCCTGGCCGATCGGCTGGGCGGAACCATCCACCACCGCGCCTGGCAGCGTGCCGCGGTCCTGCCAGCCTTCGGCGGGCGTCCATTGCCGGATGCGGCCGTCGACCGCGGTCAGATACAGCGCGAACTTCTGCGCCACCAGCGACGACGGCGCGCTGCCATGCGGCCACGGCGCCTGCGCGATCCAGCCGGCACCGGGCGTGGTGCGCGACAGCGCGTAGAACCGCGCCCGACCGTCCGCGTCCAGGCCGGCGGCGTACAGCACCCCGGCCAGCACCGCCAGGCGGGCATGGGCGATCGGCTCGGGCAACGCCGGCAACGGCTGCACGACCAGTGCCCCCGACACCAACGCCAGCGTCGCCGCCTCCTGTGCCATGCCCCCATCGCCCAGCAACAGATGCGTCCCGGCGCCGTCGGGCGTCGCCGCCTGCAGGCGCGTCACCGAGACCCCAGCCGGCAAGGCCATGGCCTGCCAGCGACCGTCCGCACCTTCGCCGTCCAAGCGCCACGCGCGTTGGCCCGCGATCGCCAGCGGACGCTCCCCAAGCGTCAGCAGCGCCTGCACACGTGCGCCTTCGGGCAACGCCGCCAGCGGCGTCGCATCGACCGAGGCCAGGCTCTCGGCCTGCGCCGGCAGCACGGCGAACGCAGCCAGCAGCGCCAGCAGCACCGCCAGCAGCCCGGGACGCCGGCCCACGCGGTCAGCGCGCCGCATCGCGTTCCACCTGGGCCAGCACGCGCTCGGCACGCTTGAGATATGGCGCATCGATCATGCGGCCCTCGACCACGCAGACCGCCAAGCCCTGCGCACGCGCCGCGTCCGCGGCATCGACGATCCGACGCGCATCGGCCTGCGCCTGGGCGTCGACCGAGAACACCGCGTGCGCCAACGGCACCTGCCGCGGATGGATGCAGCTCTTGCCAATGAACCCCAACTGCTGCGCCATTGTCGCCTCGTGCTCGAAACCCGCATCGTCGTGGAAATCGGCGTAGGCGCCATCGCAGGCGAACACCCCCGCCTCACCCGCGGCCAGCGCCACCTGCAGCATCACCGCCTGCACGTGCGCCGCCACATCCCGCCGGATCCCCGCCGGCTCGAACAGATCGCCCAGCCCCAATTGCAGCCCGGCCACGCGCGGATGCGCGCCGGCGATCTCGGCCGCATTGCGCAGCGCGCGCGGCGTCTCGATGTTCACCAGCAGCGCCGGCGCGCGCCGCGCCGGATCGGCCGGCAACGCCGCTTCCTGCGCCTCGATGCGCGCGACCGCCGCGCACAGCGCCTGGGCCGAGTCGATCTTGGGCAGGTTGATCAGGTCCGGGGACACCGGCAGCAACGCGGACAGATCCGCCTCGAAGTCGGCGGTGTCGGGCGCATTGACCCGCACGATCGCCAGCGGCGCCGAGGCCGCACGGGCCGGGTCGCGCAGGGCGTGTTCGCCGAGAAACGCAGCGACCGCGGCGCGGGCCTCGGCCTTGCGCGACAGCGCCACCGCGTCCTCCAGGTCGAACGACACCGCATCGGCGGGGCCAGCCCAGGCCTTCTCGAACAGGTCCGGACGCACGCCCGGCACGAACAGTTTGCTGCGCATCGGCCCTCCCGCAGATTGCGGACCGAAGTGTGCGCGATGCGGACATGCGCAAAAGTCGCTCTTGCGATCTTCAGACGATAGTTTTCGTGACGTGTCGCCCGCGGTGTCCGGGCGCTGGCATCCCGAGCAACGCCTCCTGAATTTCCCTAGCATCGGGGCCCCTGCCCCGAAGGTCCCGCCATGCGTCCTCGCCTCGTCGTCCCCCTGCTCGCCTGCCTGTTCGCCGCCACCGGGCCCGCCCACGCGCAGGACGGCCTCGACCCGGCCCAGGCCGCGGCCGCGTTGCAGGACCGGCTGGTCGCATGGCGCCGCGACCTGCACCAGCATCCCGAGCTGGGCAATCAGGAGACGCGCACCGCCCAGGTCGTCGCCGACCACCTGCGCCGCCTGGGCCTGACGCCGCGCACCGGCATCGGCCCGACCGGCGTGGTCGCCGTGCTCAAGGGCGCCCGGCCCGGCCCGCGCATCGCACTGCGCGCCGACATGGACGCGCTGCCGGTGACCGAGCAGACCGGTCTGCCGTTCGCCTCGACCGCGCGCGCCACCTACCGCGGCCAGGAGCTCGGCGTCATGCACGCCTGCGGCCACGACATGCACGTGGCGATCCTGCTGGGCGTGGCGCAGGCACTGGCCGAACACCGCGACCAGCTCGCCGGCGAAGTCGTGTTCGTGTTCCAACCCGCCGAGGAAGGCCCGCCGGAGCCGGGCGAGACCTTCGGCGCCCAGCGCATGCTCGACGAGGGCGCGTTCGCCGGCGGCAAGCCCGATGCAATCCTCGGCCTGCACGTCTGGGCCGGCCTGCACACCGGCCAGATCGGATTCCGCAGCGGCCCCTCGCTCGCCAGCGCCGACGAATGGGCGCTGACGATCACCGGCAAGCAGACCCACGGCTCGCGCCCCTGGGACGGCGTCGACCCGATCACCGTCGGCGCCCAGGTGCTGCTGGCGACCCAGAGCATGCTCGCCCGCCAGGTCAACACCGTGAACGCGCCGGTGGTGCTCACCGCCGGCCAGTTCCAGAGCGGCGTGCGCTTCAACATCATTCCCGACGATGCCCGGCTGGTCGGCACGCTGCGGACCTACGACACGGCGGTGCGCGAAGATGTGATCGCCCGCTTCGAGCGCATCGCCACCGACTACGCCCACGCTGCCGGCGCGACCGCCGAACTGACGGTCGTCAACAACGCCCCGGCGACCGTCAACGACCCCGACCTCGCGCGCCGCGTGCTGCCCGCGCTACAGGCGACCGTGGGCGACGACAACGTCGTCGAGATGCCGCTGGTCACCATTGCCGAGGACTTCTCGCAGTTCGCCAATGTCGTGCCCGGCGCGTACTTCTTCGTCGGCACCACGCCGCAGGGCCAGGACCCGACGACGATGCCGATCAACCATTCGCCGCACTACGCGCCCGACGAAGCCGCCTTGCAGGTCGGCGTGCGCGCGTTGCTGCGCACGACACTGGATCTGCTCGACGGCACCGCCGGCGGCTGAGCGAGCGCGAGTGCGCCCGGGCGGCCGCCGCCTCGGCGGCGCCTGCGCCTGCGATCGAGCGATGGCGCCGCGAAATCGCCTAGGATCGGGATTCCATTTTCGAAAGAGCCTGTCCATGACGCGTCTTGCCGCTGCGCTGCTGTGCGCCTGTACCGTCCTGTCCGTCGCCGCCCACGCGCAGACCGCGCAACGCCCCGAGGTCGCGCGCGCCGCGTCGACCTTGCAGGCCAGCGTCGTCGACTGGCGGCGCGACATCCACCAGCATCCCGAGCTCGGCAACCGCGAGACCCGCACCGCGGCCAAGGTCGCCGCCCACCTGCGCAGCCTCGGCCTCGATCCCAAGACCGGCGTCGCCCACACCGGCGTGACCGCCGTACTCAAGGGCGGCCGGCCCGGCCCGCGCATCGCGCTGCGCGCCGATATGGACGCGCTGCCGGTGACCGAGCGCACCGGCCTGCCGTTCGCCTCGACCGCGACCGCCGAGTACCGCGGCCAGACCACCGGCGTCATGCACGCCTGCGGCCACGATGCCCACACCGCGATCCTGATGGGCGTGGCCCAGGCGCTGGTGGCGATGCGCGACGAGCTGCCCGGCGAAGTGCTGTTCGTGTTCCAGCCCGCCGAGGAAGGCGCGCCGGAGGGCGAAGAAGGCGGCGCTTCGATGATGCTGGCCGAGGGCATCTTCCGCGACTTCCGCCCCGACGCGGTGTTCGGGCTGCACGTGTTCTCGACCCTGCAGGCCGGCCAGATCGGCGTGCGCGGCGGCCCGCTGATGGCGGCCTCCGACCGCTTCTCGATCGACGTGATCGGCCGCCAGACCCACGGCTCACGGCCCTGGGGCGGCATCGACCCGATCGTCGCGGCGGCTGACCTCATCGGCACCGCGCAGACCATCGTCAGCCGCCGCACCAACATCTCCACACTGCCGGCGGTGGTCTCGTTCGGCGCGATCGACGGCGGCATCCGCTACAACATCATTCCCGACAAGGTCGAACTGGTCGGCACCATCCGCACCTTCGACGAGGACGTGCGCAAGGCGATCTTCGCCGACCTGCAGAACGTGGCCACCCACGTGGCCGCCGCGCACGGCGCCACCGTCCAGACCCGCATCCCGGCCGAAGATGGCAACCCGGTCACCGCCAACGACCCCGCGCTGACCGCGCGCCTGCTGCCCAGCCTGCAGGCCGTGGCCGGCGCCGACAACGTCGTCGACCCGTCGCTGACGATGGGCGCCGAGGACTTCTCCTACTACGCCCGCGAGGTGCCCGGCCTGTTCTTCTTCGTCGGCGCCACGCCCAAGGGCCAGGACCCGATGCGCGCGCCGAGCAACCACTCGCCGGAGTTCGACCTCGACGAATCCGCGCTCGACCTGGGCCTGCGCGCCCTGCTGCAGGTCAGCCTGGATTATCTGCACGGCGACGCGGAGGCCGGCGCATGACCGCCAGCCTGGCCATGCTGCTGCAGGACCGGCCCGACCCCGCCCTGACCGCCGAAGCGCTGGTCGCGCAGATGCGCGCCGACTGGCCCGACCTCGACGCCGAACGCCTGCGTGCCGAACCGCGCGATTTCGACATGCCCGACGGCCCGCTGAGCATCGACTACGGCGATGTGTCGATCCTGCTGATGCCCATCGCCGCCCCGATCGGCGACGACATCGCGCAGATCACCGCCCACAGCCGGCTGTGGCCCAACGCCGAGCCCGCGCCAGAGGACTACGCCGCGCACACCATCGTCACGGTCATGGAGTTCCCGCCCGAAGGCGCGGCGCCCACGCTCGACGCCCTCGGCCGCGCTGCCCTGCTCAGCCGCGTGCTGGCCTCGGCGACCGCCCTGCTCGACACCGTGCGCGCGGTCTACTTCGGCAGCGCCAACCACGTCGTGCTGCCGGCACTGTTTCGCGAACTGGCGATGGCCCAGCTGCCCGAACCGATGCCGCTCGCCTGGATCGCGTTCAACATCGGCGCGCGCCCCGACGGCACCATGACCGGCCACACCTTAGGGATGGACATGCTCGGGCTGATGGACATCGAGATTCCCGAGACCGACGACAGCGCCGAAGACGTCTTCGACCGGCTGACCGGCATCTGCGCCTACCTGCTCGAGCACGGCCCGGTCATCGACGACGGCGACACCCTGGGCGAAAGCGACGACGAACGCATCGTCGTCGCGCACGCCCCGTCGGCCTACGGCGACGGCCGCCAGGTGCTGCAACTGCGCAGCGAACCCACGCGCCATTGAACGCCGCGCCGGCCGGCGCGGCCCACGGCGGTAGAATCGGCGCATGTCCGATGTCCCCGCCGCGGCCGCGCCGCCCATCCCGCTCGGCCGTGAGGTCGCCTATCCGCGCCACTACGACCCGGGCCTGCTGTTCCCGATCGCACGCACCCTCGGCCGCCGCGAGATCGGCCTGGGCGACGCGCTGCCGTTCGCCGGCCACGACCGCTGGCACGCCTACGAACTGAGCTGGCTCGACGCCCGCGGCAAGCCCGTGGTCGCCACCGCGACCGTGCTGGTCCCGGCCGCCTCGCCGCAGCTGGTGGAATCCAAGTCGCTCAAGCTCTACCTCAACTCGCTCAACCACACCCGCTTCGACACCCCCGAAGCGGTGCGTGCGCGCATCGCCGCCGACCTGTCGCAGGCCGCCGGCGCCGAGGTCACGGTCGCCTTCGGCCTGCCGCCGATGGCGGACGACGCCGCGCAGGGCACCTCGATCGACGTCCTGGACATCGAGATCGCCCACTACGGCCCGCCCGATGCCGCGCTGCTGCACGCAGACGCCAGCGAGATCGTCGAGGAACGGCTGACCTCCGCGCTGCTCAAGTCCAACTGCCCGGTCACCGGCCAGCCCGACTGGGCCAGCCTGCACATCGCCTACCGCGGCCCGCGCATCGCCCGCGACGCGCTGCTGCGCTACCTGGTCTCGTTCCGCGACCACGCCGAGTTCCACGAGCAATGCGTGGAGCGGATCTTCGTGGACCTCGTCGCCCGCTGCGCCCCGCTCGAGCTGTCGGTCGAAGCGCGCTACACCCGCCGCGGCGGCCTGGACATCAACCCCTGGCGCGCGACCCCCGGCCTCGCCCCGCCGACGAGGCTGCGCGACGCCCGCCAGTAGCCCCGGCGCGCGATGGATTCTTAACGCGGCAGATGGGAGGCTGACGGCCTCCCGCCCTTGGAGGCTGCCGCGATGTCCCCGTCCAGGCCCCCGGGCCACGATGCCCCCGACTTCTCCCGCGTCACCGGCGGCGTGCGCAGCGCGGCCGACGACGACGCCCAGGCCGGCGCGCCCGCACCCGTGCGCACCCATGTCGTGCGCAAGGGCGATACGCTGTCGACCATCGCCGAACAGGTCTACGGCCGCGCCAGCCGCTGGCAGGAGATCTACGCCGCCAACCGCGACGTGCTCGACGACCCCGACCGCATCCAGCCCGGTCAGGTGCTGCAGCTGCCCGCGGACTGAAGCACGGCCCGCGCCCTTCCCTTTACCGGAGTGCCCATGACCCGTCCCGTCGTTCCCGCCGCCATGACCGTCGCGATGCTGAGCACCGTGCTGCTCGCCGCCTGCAACCGCGACGCGCCCGCCCCCGTCGTCCCCGCGCCCCAGGCCCCGGCCCCCGAGGCCCCGGCCGCGCCCGAGCCGCCGGCGCCCGCGCGCGTGACCAGCGTCGAACTGGGCAATGCCGTCGACGGCGACAACCGCGTCGCCGCGCCGGCCTCGGAGTTCGCGCCGACCGACACCATCTACGCCTCGGTCGGCGTCGACGGCGAGAGCGCCGCCAAGCTCACCGCGCGCTGGACCTACGGCGAAGGCCAACTGGTCCGCAACACCGACACCGACATCGTGGCCGGCCCCGACGTCATCGCATTCGACATCCAGCACCCCGACGGCTGGCCCACCGGCACCTACAAGCTCGAAGTGCTGCTGGACGGCACGGTGGTGGAGACGCGGGAGTTCGCGGTGCGCTGAGCGCCGCTACGGACTGAATGACGAAGCGCCGGGCTTGTCCGGCGCTTCTATGTTGGCGCCCGACCAACACTGCCATTGGCCCCGTCGGCCCTCATCCGAGGCCATTGCAAGCAAGGCGGCCAGTTCAGAATCCTCATGTTCGTGAGGATTCCTTCGCAGCACGCCGAAGTTTGCATGGAATCCTCACGATCATGCGGATTACGGGGCGACGTCACGGCAACGCCGCCCGCAGATGCGCGGCCAGCGCGATGCGCGCCTCGGGCGTTTAACGGGCTTTCGGCCCTGCGTGCAATCCGTCGTTCGTGTAACGCGGAAAGACATGCAGGTGGTAATGCCACACATCCTGATTGCCGGCCGGCCCGTTGTGCTGGCGCGTCGAGATGCCCTCGCAGCCGAAGGCGCTGCGCATCGCGGTGGCCAGCCGGCGCGTGGCGCGGAAGACGTCGACGCCCAGGGCGTCCGGCATATCCAGCACGTTCTCGTAGTGCGCGCGCGGGATCACCAGACAATTGCCCTGGATCCCGGCGTAGTGATGTGTCGGCACGAGCGCGAACACGTGTGCATCCACCAACACGACCGCCGACGCCAATGCGGGCGACGGCAGCGTGTTGGCGATGCCGCAGAACGGGCAGTCGTAACCCGGTGGCGCGTGCTTCATCAACGCGGACGCTCTCGATCGACGGCCGGCCGATACTGGATTGCGCGCTGACGGCCCGTCAACCGCGCACCCGCCTGTCCCGGGCGCACGCGCCGCGTGCGGTCGCTAACGCACGTCGTTGCCCTGCGCTTCTTTCTCCAGGCCGGTCAGGCGTGCCTTCTCCAGGCTCAGGGCGATGCCTGCGTTCCGGCCGGCCAACGTGACCACGCGCAACTCCGCCGCCGTGCCCAACACCATCGACGCCTCGGACACATCCAGCCCATAGTCCTGCGCCAGCCACTGGATCATGGCCGCCGTGGCCGCGCGGACGGCCTCGTCCAGAGACGACGCCTGCCCGATCACACTGATGTGCGTCGCATCCTCCACCCGAGGCGCCGCCAACGCGCGGCCCGGCAACACTTCGACACTGAACTCGACATCGAGCGACGTCTCCAGGGCCCATTGCGTCGTCTCGCCATCACCCTGCAAGGCATGGCCATCGCCCAGATACAGCAGGGCGCCCGGCTGGTAGACCGGCAAGTAGACCGTCGCGCCTTCGACGATCCGGTTGAAGTCCATGTTACCGCCCCAGCGGCCGGTATCGCCGGTGGACGGCGCGCCGAATCCGAAATCCGGAGCGACCGCCAAGCCGCCGAGCATCGGCTTGACCGGCACGACGTAGGACCGCAGGCGCTCAGGCGGATCGTCCAGGCGCGCCGTGCCCGCCTCGCGATCCAGACGCCAGCGCACCCGCTGGCCGAGCCCGGCCGTGCGCGATGCGATGCCGAGCGACGTCGCCCGTGGCGTCAGTCCATCCAGGCTGTCGGCGGTGTCGCGATTGAGCCGCAGCCGCACGATGCGCACCGCCAGCACGTCCCCGGCTTTCGCGCCCGCGACGAAGAACGGGCCGGTGTGCGGATTGCCATACAGCGCCACCACCTTGCCGTCGGCGTCCACGCCGCCCGAATCGACCGTGCGGGTCGCCACCACATCACCTGGCTGGATCACCAGCACCGGGGCGCGCGCGGCATCGAAGGCATTCGCGTAGCCCGTCGGCTCGTACACCCGGCGCGTGGGCGGGCCCGACGGCAGCGCCAGCCGCAACCCGGTGACGGCATGCCGCACGCGCGGGCCCTGGTTGCTGGTATCGGGATAATCCGCCCACCCCGTCAGCCGATCGCCGGACACCTCCGCCTCGAAGCGATACGCCACATCGTGGCTGTCGATGGCAGAGACGTTGAGGTGCATGCCGTGCCGCGCGCCGCGCACGCGCCAGCCATCCAGATCGCCGGACACCTCGGGGCCGGACGACTGCAGGGTCAGCAGCTTGTGTTCGGCATTGCCCCAGCGGTCGATGGAGAGCAGCCAAGTGTCCTGCGCCGCGGCAGGCAGCGCCGCCAGAACCAGCAGAAGAGCCCACAGACCATGTCGCATCGCCTCACCCTCACAAGGTGCGATGCCGGGACGGCGCGCATGCGACACGCTAGAGGCGCCGGCGTGGCGGCTGACAGTGACACAAGTCACGGCCAGCGCCCAGCGCATCGGTCATGAGGACGGCGACAACGCCCACGTCGCGGCATGCACCGCATGCAGATGCGTCGTATCGAACAACGGCACCTGCGGCACGTGCTGCGGTTCGACCAGCAACGAAATCTCGGTGCAGCCGAGAATGACGGCCTGCGCACCCTCGGCCACCAGGCGATCGATGATCGCGAGATAAGCCGCGCGCGATGCGTCCAGTACGCGGCCCAGGCACAACTCGTCGTAGATCACGCGATGCACCACCTCACGATCGTCAGGCGCCGGCGTCAGCACCTGCAAGCCATGCCGATCCTCCAGTCGCGCGCGATAGAAATCCTGCTCCATCGTGAAACGCGTGCCCAGCAACCCGACACGGCGCAGCCCCTGCGCCTTGATCGCCTCGGCCGTCGGATCGGCGATGTGCAGCAACGGAATCTCGACCGCCGACTCGATGTGCCCGGCCACCTTGTGCATGGTGTTGGTGCACAAGACCAAGCCGTCCGCACCGGCCGCATGCAACCGCCGCGCCGCGTCCGCCAGCAACGCACCCGCGGCCTCCCACTGCCCCGCATGCTGCAACCGCTCGACCTCGTGGAAGTCGACGCTGAACAACACGATCCGGGCCGAATGCAGACCGCCCAACCGCTGCTTGATGGTCTCGTTGATCGTGCGGTAGTAGGGAATCGTGGATTCCCAGCTCATGCCGCCGAGCAGGCCGAGTGTCTTCATGGCAGTCCTGGATCTGTGGCGCGGCAATGACGCCGTGAACGATCCGATCATAGGGCAGCAAGGGGCACGTTGACCGCTCCGACAGCACCAACAGTTCCCCGGACGCGTGCGCGGGCAGCTGCAGGACTACAGCATGATCGACCAAATCCAGCTCAGCGTGAGTGGGCCCGCAGCCAACACAGCTCTACCCCGACTGTGGCACAGGTTGCAGGTGCTCACCTGCAACACGAGCCGGCCCATCTCACGCCCGACCAGACGATAGCTCCCGCGACCAAAACTGGCATCGCGGCCGGCATCCGGCTAGAACCTTCACCGGCAGCCAGGGCCAACTGGCGCTGTGGCAGCAGCACGTAGAGAACGAGGTATCAAACATGCTCGCCATTGGCAGGAAGATGGCACTGGGCAAGGCCAGCTTTCGCGGCCCGAATGTGGAGGCAGACGCGCGGATCAGCGACAAGAGCGGGCGCTGTGGACATCGAACGCATACCGGGAAGCGAAGATCGATCGAAGTCCGCGCTTCTCATCTAGATCAAAGACAACGAGGTCGCAGCGGAGCCGCGCACCATCAACGACCTCGGCTTGGACTACCAGGCGATGGATGCGCTCCACTTCGGGCTGCAGGCGCGCACAAGGCGACAACTACTTCGAAGAGCAAAGTATCGTCGATAATTTCGGCGGCTTCGCAGCTTTCGACCCAAGTGCCGAGTTCCAAATCAATCCCCGCATGAGCGTGGACGTGCAGTTTCGCAACTTCACTGGGAGCTAATACGCCTACGCCTAGCACGACAGCTTCATCTGGGATGAGGCCCGGCCTATGTTCTCCCCTCGATCGCGCCGCCCACTTTCGTTTCGTTGACGGTGAAGCTGTAGGCGATCCAGCGCGCCTCCGCTAGGCGTCTGTATCGGCTCGGACGAAGGTAGGACGTCGCCAGCTGCCTGCGGCGGTACTTTGCTGTCGGTGCGGCAGGTTCCCCAGCGCTTACCGCGAAAAATGTAGGGCACGCTAATCTCAGTCGTTACCAACCGGGCAAGCCCCCCTAACGAACCACAGCGGACGTTTCAACGCAGATCGTTTATCACGTTGCTCCGACGCTGAGATTCTTGATGTGGCCGAAAACTCGATCGCCATGTCGGCCTGCTGCAGTCCGACCGAAAAGCTCATCGAGAACCAAGGTTGAGTACGTCTGCCCTTATGCCTACATCTAGGCCGAGGGCGACACGGGCGAGCGGCACACCTACCTGAGCGCCAATGGGCGTAGGCCGAGGCTCGAGATACCCCCGCGAGGAAGTGCACGTTATGCTCTGGGTACATGCCGCGCTGCGAAGCAAAGCGAATTCAGGCCATCTAGTTCCCCTTCGACGAGTGCACATCATGACGAACGACGAGCAGATGGATCTTTGGCTGTGGAGTCAGGGCGTATGCCAATGGCACGCGGCCCCCTATTCGAAGAGCTCGACCGTGCCGCACGAGTTGGATTACTTGCGTGGCATCCACAACAGTTTTGTACTCGCCCAGGCCGCTTCCTATCTCAGCCGAAAGACCGGCTTGCAAGTCAGGCTGCGCACGATGTGGCAAGACAAGCACGCGTACGTGCGCCCCACCCGAGGACACCGCCGCGAGCTCGCCGACATCGCGGTGATCATGACGCGTGAGGCCAAAGGCAGGCTCGCAGACCAGCGCATGTGGCTGCTCCAGGCCAAGGTCAGCCACACTCCTCTGACACCCTTCACGGGTAATTCGTCTGCAAGGGAGATCGAGCTGTTCGAGGGGTATCCCGGAAGTACGACTCCCGAATTCAAGCTCTTGAGGGGGCGAGATAGAAACTCTGCGTTCCCCCACGTCTTTCCGGCCGGTGCATTCAATGGGCCCAGGCATTGGGCATTCCTCACGTTGCAGCGCGATCCCACGAAGCCTTCGAACGAGGTCATGCGCGAGCGCTGGCCTGGCTCGCCCACGGCCCCGGCCCACAGTTCGTTCTTCGGCGCGCTCACGGAAGTCGTCAATGGCAGACGCGGCGAGCCCGTCGTGCTACCCCCGCAGTCCAATGACCACTGGAGCATCCTGTTCGACTACCTGATGGCGCACCCGTCCCCCTTCGCCTCCACGCGGCATGCAGCGTCGGTTGCCAATCCTAGCGGCAATGCGACGCAGCTGTCAGTCCTACAGCAGGCGGTCGATGCACTCGAGGCGTACTGGGTAATCTGGCCGTTCAATACGCGCGCAAGCTTGCGCTTCCACGCGCACGACCGCTTATATGACCCCCGGAGTAACTCGTTCGCCAGTAGCGACTTTGTCGATGTCGATAGGTCGTGGGCGCCAATGAATGCTGTGCTGGGCGATCAGGCAATCGGACCGCCAGAGCGATCGGACGGTCAGAGGCCCGTCGAACGCATTGAGGCATTCGGGCCACCCGATCCCCCCGATGGAGCGAACCGTTTCGACCTGGATCCCGAGGAGCCGGGGCCTGGCGTACCGCTGACCGTATTTCTGGACGTGCGCGGGGAGGCTAAGTCTGATATGCGCGGCGCTAGATTTTCATTCGAGAGCATCAGAGGACCGCCACATCCACTAACGCTGACTTCGTGCTCAAAGGGCTGCCTTCCGTCCTCGTCGCGTCGGAACATGTTACCGGTTCCCCGTGGGCGCACTTTGCGCCGTCGTCGGCGCGATGGTAAGCCACGGCAGCAATTCGGTAGGGCTCGTCCCAGAACTCGACCTGCTTTCCGATTACGGTGAGGCGCCGACGTCTGCTGCGTTCTAAGACCTCCCCTGCTAGCTGCTCGATCGTTTCGCGGCGCTGCGCGGCGCGCGTGCTCGTAAAGACGTACACGGCGATGGCGGCATCGCTGTTGACGGGCTCGACGATCATCGCGCACAGATGACGCGGATCCCCTTCCGTACTTGGCACGTCACGCCGCAAAGCTTCAACATTCTCCCAGAATTTAGCTTGTTGGCGCGGGTCACCGACGCTGAGCAGGTCCAGACTTATGGTGATCCAGCCCGGCACCTGTCGATCGGCGAGTTGATCCAAGATGTCTAAGAAGGCCGGAGCGACCGCAACACTAGGCTTGGTGGCGGAGTAGCCTGCTTGTAGGCGGCCGTAGTAGGCGTCGATCGGCTTCGACTCACCCGACGCGACGAACTGGGTCTTCTCGGTGTTAAGTTCGGGAAGGTGGAACAGCGTGCTCAGATACACGCCGAGCAGATCGATCTCATCGGCGAGCAAACTTGCAGCCCGTTGGAACCGGGGTCGCTCCGCGAAGTAGTGCAGGATGAGGGCGGGGCGCTCGAGGATCTCGATGACGGTCTCGAAGTCGGCAACGTTGAGGGTCGCTGGTAGGACTAGGTCGTTCGGCGCCCAGCCGACCGCCTTAAATTCATCCTCAGCCATCGAGAGCATAGAGAAGTCGTCCAGAGTCACGGAGACGCGGACGATTGTGTCGACCAGACTGACATCTATGCCGATCTCATCAGTGATACGGCGACTGACCGGATCGCCGCCACGTGAAGAACTAATCACCTCTTCAAGGCGCTGGGACTGACGAGCAGGATCGAACACGAGGTCGGTAAGGTGCCGCTTGACGCGCTTCGGCGCGCCCCTGAGGGCCTCGGGCGTTAACGCCGCGGACTTGGCCTCTACGATCATCACAGCCCGGTCCAGCAAGACCAAGTGGTCGGTTTCATACCGGTCACCCCCTAAGGACCATGACACCGACGGGAGGATCGTTCCCGTGGGGAAAGCGCATCGCAAGAGTTCGCCGACCTTGTCTTCCAGATACTTCGCGCGCCGGAGCTCATAGCTCGCCTTGACCCCGTGAGTCTCGATCAGGCGACGCATGATCCGGTGCACATGGCTCAAGCCTGTTTGTGGAGTGGGGAACACGTACTCCGCGCCGTGCCGCATGCCCGGCCGAGTCCACGTCGGGTTATCCATGAAGAAGTGCATCGGATTCCGGTCCGATAAATCCCCAACCTCAATACAAAGGTTGTTCAAGATTAGCTCCACGCGCGCTTCCGAGACGCCCGACCGCTGCGAAAGGGTGCTCGCATCGAAGTGTGCGAGTTCCGGCAAGGTCAACTCGGAGTGAGACAATAGCAGCGAGGCCACGTGCTCTTTCGAGAGATGGCCGACGACGCTAAGCACATCCTCTGCCTTGCCGATCATGTTCGGGAACGTGGCGTAATACGCCCGTATCATCCGCTTCTGCGTCGGCTCGGTTAGGAACCGGCCAAGCAGCTGCACACGATGTGATGCACGATCTTCGTAGAGCAGCACCATGCTGGCGATAACTTCTATGACGTCCTTGGCAGTGAAGCCCGCTGCCTTTTCGAGCTCGGGGTCGATCGAGCCGTAGAGCTCAGATGACACCTGGCGCACCTGATGGGCATAGCCCCAGTTACGCACGATCTGTGTGTGGAGCCGTAGCCGCTCTTGGAGGGACGCTAATGCAAGCTCTTCTCCTGTCGCTGTGTCTGCTGGGACGAGAAGTCGCGACCAGACGAACGCTTCGGTTAGAAGTTCTACGTCGTCGATGATTTTTTGGACAAGCCCAGGTGGCGCTGGCAAATGACCGGCCTCACCTGCGGGAATCGATAACGCTAGCGCTTGCAACATCTCGAGATGGTGCTGCTCGATGCTTGGCAGAAAAGATGTGCCGGCCGGCCCCTCGGGCGTGACGGCTTGGAACGAACCGTAGAACGCGAGGGTCGACAGGATGATGGCCGGGTCGTGGTCACGAAAGTAGCCTAAGAGACGCGCAAGCACGGCAGGCAGTTCGTCACGCAGACTTTGGCCGCGCTCATGGAGGTCCGCCCGCAGCACTTCGCGGTCAACGCGATTGAAAGGATGCTCGAACAATTGGAAGCGCGCCGGTTGTGTCTTCGTCACGGACTTTCCCTTCTTCTTTTCCCGCTTGATCCGCTTCTTTGTCATGTTCGAAACTCGGTCCAGCGCGCTTGACGCGTCACGAGCGCCTTGAGAGGCAGCGCGTTATGGCGGGCCTCCATGATAGGCGTCAGACGACAGCGCTAGCTGCCTACGGACGACATCCGCTTCTGGCCAAAAGCAGCCGACCCGCTTGACAACCGCTCACCCCCCTCGCACACTCAACCACGGAGCCTAGAAACTCCTCTTAGAGCGGTACCCACCTCCGAAAAACCGGTGGGTTTTTTGTGTCCGAATCTTTTCGGCCACAACCGACGTGTTGCCTGCGTCGGGAGGGCGGCTAATACAACACCCTTCGGGGAAATACGCCCGCCGTCTCTAAGCGGTTTCTAGCCTCCCGACTTCCCGTCGCCATCTTCGGTGGCGGGTCACTTCGATGGACTGAAGGAGGCAACATCATGTCGAACCACGACACGTACGACACCGAACGGGCTGGCTACTTTCTGCCGGAAGACGACCGCACGCGGCTGACGAAGCTGCGCGACCACATGGAGTTTTTATCGCGTCTAGCGGAGCCGCGCACGCGCGATGAGGAACTGGACGACCCGCCCGAAGTCAGCCACGGCGAACTCGCCACGTGCCTGGCCATGTTGGCCGAGCAGGCCGAGCTGGTGCTGGAGGCCATGGCGTGGCGGCCGCGTCCGGACGCGCCGTCCAAGCCATGTGCCGCAACGGCGAGCGACGACGCTGCCACGCCGCCGGACGAACCTGCGGCCGACCCGGGAGACACGCCGTATGCGACGCCGTACGTCACGGCGGATTCGCCGGTGCGTGCCATCGACATCCCGGAGGCGTACGTCTTCGGCGTCACCATCGACCAGGCCGACGCCCTAGACCGGCTGGTGCAGACGCTGATGGCACATGGCGACGTACTGGCGTCGGGCCATGAGGACGATCTGGCCGATGCCACGGTGCCGACGCTGGGGTTGGCGATCTCGGAGGGTGCCGATGCCGTCCGGGAAATCCTCGAACAGGTGCAGGATCAGTTGATCGAGCGCAGCGCCAAGCCGCATAGCGGCGTGCGCGAGGACCGGCCGGCGTACGGCGTCGCATCGCCTGCGCACTTGTCGGAGCAGCTCGCCCTGCACTGATCGGCTGACGGGTCGGGTTCGCCGCTGGTCGTGCTTTACAGCGGCGGGCCCGCTCCCGCTGTCGCTGCCCTTTGCGCTGTTGCGAGCGCACGTTCGTCATGGAGGATTCCCATGTACCGCCACACCGACACCCCCAACATTGCCGACAACGGAGCCCGAGCCGGCGCGCCCTCATCATCTACCGATGCAGGCACCCCACGTCATTTCGATCACGACCACACCCAGCCCCGCCGCTCGCGTCGGCCACGGCGTTGCACGGTGGGCTATCACCACTACGCAGTGCGCGATCGCTACCGGGGTGACGACGAGGTGCCCTACCTGCGTTTGAGCGGGCTTTGGCTGAAGCGCTGGGCTTCAACGTCGGCACGCGTCTGCGGATCACGGCCGGCAAGGGCGTACTAATGTTGTCGGTCGATGGTGCGGAGACCTGACAAGCACCGTCCACCTGACCTAAGCCATCGGTCTCGGTCAGGTGGACCGCTTCGCGACGCTGATCGTTTCATCGTCGCGAGTAAAAGGTGCTGTCGTCGATCGCCGGGGCGCCATCCTGTCCCGTATGTCCCCCACCCGCCCCGTCGCCTTTCGCGCCCCCGGCAAACACGCGACAATGCGGGGCGCTGCGTCGTTCGCGACGCGCGTGCCATGGCCTTGTCCCCTTGCGGATGCAGCGCCACGGGGCAGCCGCTGGCTGCGCCGGGCGGCCATGGTGCGTTTTCTCCCCGACGACTTCCGACGAGACACGCCCGACATGGTCGATACCCCCAAGATCCTCTACACGCTCACCGACGAGGCCCCGTTCCTCGCCACGCAGTCGCTGCTGCCCATCGTCGAGGCGTTCACGCGCACGGCGGGCATCGCGGTCGAGACCCGCGACATCTCGCTGGCCGGGCGCATCCTGGCGCAGTTCCCGGAGCGGCTGACCGACGCGCAGAAGATCGGCGACCACCTGGCCGAGCTCGGTGCGCTGGCCACCACGCCCGAGGCCAACATCATCAAGCTGCCGAACATCAGTGCCTCGGTGCCGCAGCTCAAGGCGGCGATCGCTGAACTGCAGGCGCAGGGCTTCGACCTGCCGGCCTACCCCGACACGCCGAAGGACGATGCTGAGCGCGACGCGAAGGCGCGCTACGACCGGGTCAAGGGCAGCGCGGTCAATCCGGTGCTGCGCGAGGGCAACTCCGATCGCCGCGCGCCGGCGTCGGTGAAGGCCTACGCGCGCAAGCATCCGCACCGCATGGGCAAGTGGTCGTCGGATTCGAAGACCCACGTTGCGCACATGGACGATGGCGATTTCTACGGCAGCGAGCGCTCGACGACGATCGACAAGGCCGGTGCGCTGAAGATCGAGTTGGTCGGCGCCGATGGCGCGGTCACTGCGCTGCGCGATCCGGTGAAGGTGCAGGCCGGTGAGATCGTCGATGCGGCGGTCATGTCGCGCAAGGCGTTGGCGACGTTCGTCGCGGCGCAGATCGCCGATGCGAAGGCGCAGGGCGTGCTGTTCTCGCTGCACCTCAAGGCGACGATGATGAAGGTCTCCGACCCGATCATGTTCGGCGTGGTCGTGGGTGAGTTCTATCGCGATGTGCTGACCAAGTACGCCGACGCGCTGGCCAAGGTGGGCTTCGATCCGAACAACGGCATCGGCGATCTGTACGCGCGCATCCAGTCGCTGCCGCAGGACCAGCAGGACGCGATCCGCGCCGATATCGATGCGCTGTACGCGCAGCGCCCGGCGCTGGCGATGGTCAACTCCGACAAAGGCATCACCAATCTGCACGTGCCCAGCGACGTGATCGTCGATGCGTCGATGCCGGCGATGATCCGCGACTCGGGCGGCATGTGGAACGCGCAAGGCAAGCTGCAGGATGCCAAGGCGGTGATCCCGGACCGCTGTTACGCGGGCGTCTACCAGGCGGTAATCGAGGACTGCCGCGCCAACGGCGCGTTCGACCCGGCGACGATGGGCTCGGTGCCCAACGTCGGCCTGATGGCGCAGAAGGCCGAGGAATACGGTTCGCACGACAAGACGTTCCAGATTCCGGCCGACGGCACGGTGCGGGTGACCGACGCCGACGGCAACGTGGTGTTCGAGCACGCGGTCGAGAGCGGCGACATCTGGCGCATGTGCCAGACCAAGGACGCGCCGATCCAGGACTGGGTGAAGCTGGCCGTGAGCCGTGCACGCCTGTCGGCGACGCCGGCGGTGTTCTGGCTCGACAGCGCGCGTGCGCACGATGCGCAGGTGATCGCCAAGGTCGAGACCTATCTCAAGGATCACGACACCAGCGGTCTGGACATCCGCATTCTGCCGCCGGTCGAGGCGACGGCGTTCTCGCTGGCCCGCATCCGCAAGGGCGAGGACACCATCTCGGTGACCGGCAACGTGCTGCGCGACTATCTGACCGACCTGTTCCCGATCATGGAACTGGGCACGAGCGCGAAGATGCTGTCCATCGTGCCGCTGATGGCCGGCGGCGGGCTGTTCGAGACCGGGGCCGGTGGTTCGGCGCCCAAGCACGTGCAGCAGTTCGTCGAAGAGAACTATCTGCGCTGGGATTCGCTCGGTGAGTTCCTCGCCCTGGCGGCCTCGCTCGAGCACCTGGGCCAGACGCGCGACAACGCCAAGGCCAAGGTGCTGGCGGCAACGCTGGACACGGCCAATGGCCGCATTCTCGACGAGAACCGCTCGCCGGCGCGCAAGGTAGGCGAACTCGACAACCGCGGCAGCCATTTCTACCTGGCGCTGTACTGGGCCCAGGCCCTGGCCGCGCAGGACGACGACGCCGAGTTGAAGGCGACCTTCGCGCCGCTGGCCAAGGCGCTGTCGGACAACGAGGCGGCGATCGTGGCCGAGCTCAACGGCGCGCAGGGCAAGCCGGTGGAGATCGGCGGTTACTACCACCCGGATCTGGCCAAGATCGCTCAGGCGATGCGCCCCAGCGCAACCTTCAACGACGCGCTGGCGACATTGCAGGGCTGAGCTGCACGTTGGTTGGACTGCGGTAACGCCGCTCTTTGCTCCCTCCCCCGTTTACGGGGGAGGGTTGGGTGGGGGCCGCTGTTGATCGCATGAAATACCCAGGGCGTCGCGTCCTGGGTATTTCTTTTTAGGAGCAGGCGTCAGCGCGCGCGTTCGCCCCCTCCCCAGCCCTCCCCCGCAGGCGGGGGAGGGAGATGAGCGCAGGCGGCGGTGGGCAGCGGCAAGACTGAGAGATCGCATGCGCCCCAGAGAACCGCGGCACATTGCAGTTGCTCCCTCCCCCGCCTGCGGGGGAGGGTTGGGGTGGGGGCCCGCCGTTGATCGCATGAAAGACCCAGGGCGGCGCGTCTTGGGTTTTTCTTTTTAGGAGCACGCGTCAGTGCGCGCGTTCGCCCCCTCCCCGGCCCTCCTCCGCGCGCGAGGGAGGGAGAAGAGCGCAGACAGCGGTGCGGCAGACGGCCGCGCAAGCCCCGACGCAATCAGTCGGTGAGCTTCACCACCAGCTTGCCGAAGTTGCGGCCTTCGAGCATGCCGATGAAGGCATCCGGGGCGTTCTCCAGGCCCTCGACGACGTCCTCGCGCCAGCGGATGCGGCCGTCGCGCAGCCAGGCGCCCATTTCGCGCAGGAATTCGGGGTAGAGCGCGATGAAGTCGCGCTGGATGAAGCCGCGCACGGTCAGGTGTCGCGACAGGATCAGGCTCATCAGCTGCGGCAGACGATCGGGGCCGGGCCGCGGTGCGGTGTCGTTGTAGTGGGCGACGAGGCCGCAGACCGGCACGCGGGCGAAGTCGTTGAGCAGCGGCAGCACGGCGTCGAGCACCTTGCCGCCGACGTTCTCGAAGTAGACGTCGATGCCGTCCGGGCACGCGGCCTGCAGCTGTTCGGCGAAGTCGTCGGCGCGGTGGTCGAGGGCGACGTCGAAGCCGAGGTCGTCACGCACGTGCGCGACCTTGTCGGGGCCGCCGGCGATGCCGACCACGCGGGCCCCCTGGAGCTTGGCGATCTGCCCGACGGTCGCGCCGACCGGGCCGCTGGCCGCGGCCACGACCACGGTCTCGCCATGCGCCGGCTTGCCGATCTCGCGCAGGCCGGCATAGGCGGTGAAGCCGGGCATGCCGTAGACGCCCAGCGCCAGCGACGGCGCCGGTCCGTCGGGGTCGATCTTGCGGCGCAGCCCTTCGCCGTCGACCACGGCGTGGGTCTGCCAGCCGGCATGCGCGAGTACCAGGTCGCCGGGCGACCAGGCCGGATGCAGCGACTCGACCACTTCCGAGACGGTGCCGCCATCCATGACCTCGCCGATCTCGATCGGGGCGACATAGGAGCGGCCGGCGTTCATGCGGCCGCGCATGTAGGGATCGAGCGAGAGCCAGCGGTTGCGCAGCAGCACCTGGCCGTTGCGCGGGGCCGGCAGCGGCGCCTGCTCGATCCGGAAATTGGCGGCGGTCGGCGCGCCTTCGGGCGCGCGGCCAGGACGATGCGGGTGGTGGTGGCGGGCTTCATCGGCGCGGACCTCTGGGTGAGAGCGTGATGTCATACCGCATCGGGGCGCTGCGCCCCGTCGAGGCGGTGCGTCAGCCGGCGCTGGCGCCGTCGAGTGCGGCGATGTCGGCCTTGGACAGCAGCAACGTGCGCGCGGCCG
This sequence comes from Xanthomonas citri pv. mangiferaeindicae, assembly GCA_002240395.1. Lineage (NCBI taxonomy): Bacteria > Pseudomonadati > Pseudomonadota > Gammaproteobacteria > Lysobacterales > Lysobacteraceae > Xanthomonas > Xanthomonas citri. The sequence goes on along the minus strand of CP016836.1, from coordinate 1,676,816 downwards.
CCAGTTCGCGCAGCTGCGCCAGGCTGGTGGCGCTGACGATCGGTGCGGTGATGCCCGGCCGCGCGATCAGCCAGGCCAGTGCGACCTGGGCGACGGTCGCCGCGTGACGGCAGGCGACATCGTCGAGTGCGCCGAGGATGCGCTTGCCGCGCGGGTTGAGGTACTGCTTGACCACCTGCGCGCCGCGCGCGCGGGACTTGGCGGCGTCGGCCTCGCTGCGGTACTTGCCGCTGAGGAAGCCGCTGGCCAATGCGTAGTAGCTGATCACGCCCAGGCCGTGCTCGCGCACCAGCGGCTCGAGTTCGCGCTCGTAGCCGGCGCGATCGACCAGGTTGTAGTGCGGTTGCAGCGTCTCATAGCGCGGCAGCCCGTGCCGGCGCGAGACCGCCAGCGCTTCGGCCAGACGCGGTGCGGTGTAGTTGGACGCGCCGATCGCGCGCACCTTGCCCTGCTCGATCAGCCGGGAGAAGGCGCCGAGCGTGTCCTCCAGTGGCACCGAGGGATCGTCCTCGTGCGCCTGGTAGAGGTCGATGACGTCGGTGCCGAGCCGGCGCAGCGAGTCGTCGCACGCGGCCTGGATATTGGCCGGCGACAGGCCGGGGCGCTGCGCCCATTTGGCGACCTTGGTCGCGATGGTCACTGCCTGGCGCTTGCCGCTGCGCTGCAGCCATTTGCCGATCAGCGTTTCCGATTCGCCGCCGGTGTTGCCGTCGGCCCAGGCGGAGTAGACGTCGGCGGTGTCGATCAGGTCGATGCCCAACGCGACGCATTCGTCGAGCAATGCGAACGAGGTCGCCTCGTCCGCACTCCAGCCAAACACATTGCCGCCGAACGCCAGCGGCGAGATGCGCAGTCCGGACTGTCCGAGTTCGCGTTCGGCCATGGTCGACATCCATCCAAGAGAAGGTGCCGCCAGCATAGGCAGCGCGCGGCGACGTGCGCGTCCACGCGCCGCAAAGCAGTGTTCCGGCCACGCGTGTGCGCGTGGTGCGGGCGCGCAATGGCGCGGCTTGTGGCACGCTGGCGGCACTTGTCCACCGGAGTTCCGTCCATGCAACGCAGCTTGTCGTTGTGCGCCGCCGCCCTGCTCGCGCTGACTGCCTGCAGCGGTCCGCAGACCCGGGCCGATACCTCGGCCGACCTCGACGCCGCCAACGTGGCGCGCCTGGACGCGGCGATCGCCGGCGACTGGCGCACGCCCGAAAACGCCGCGCGCGACGGCGCCCGCCACCCGCGCGAGACGCTGCGGTTCTTCGGCGTGCGTCCGGGGCAAACGGTGATCGAGATCACGCCCGGCAGTGGCGCTTGGTACAGCGAGATCCTGGCGCCGTACCTGCGCGGCAGCGGGCGCTATGTCGCCGCGCTGGTCGACCCTGCGGCGGTCCCGGCCGGCCGTGGGCGCGACTACCAGCAGGCCCAGCACGACGGCCTGCAGGCGCGGTTCGCGCGCGATCCGGCCCACTTCGACCAGGCCCGGATCGTGACCTACGATCCGGCAGCGCCGCGGCTGGGGCCGTCCGGCTCGGCCGATGTCGTGTTGACGTTCCGCAACGTCCACAACTGGCGCAGCAGCGGCCAGGCCGAGGGCATGTTCAAGGCGTTCTTCGACGTGCTGCGCTCGGGCGGCGTGCTCGGCGTGGTCGAGCATCGCGCAACCGGCGACGTGCCCGCCGACGACCGCAGCGGCTATGTCGGCCAGGCCCAGGTCATCGCGCTGGCGCAGGCGGCTGGCTTTCGGGTCGACGGCAGCAGCGAGGTCAACGCCAATCCGCGCGACACCCGCGATCATCCCAACGGCGTGTGGACCCTGCCCCCGACCAACCGCCATGAGCCGGGCGATGCCGCCCGCTACGCCGCCATCGGCGAAAGCGACCGGATGACGTTGCGGTTCGTGAAACCCTGATCGACCGGGATCGAGGCCCGGCATTGGCGTTCGGGATGCGCAATCGCGCGTCCCGCCGTCCGCGTCGCCCGCGTGCCTTGCACCTAAGTTCCAAACCCCCCTGCTTCCATGCTCATCGCTTTCAACAAGCCCTTCGCCGTGCTGTGCCAGTTCACCGACCGCAGCACGCCGCCGCGGGCGACCTTGGCCGGGTTCGGGTTGCCGGCCGGGGTGTACCCGGCCGGACGCCTGGACCACGACAGTGAAGGCCTGTTGCTGCTGACCGACGACGGACCGCTGGCGCACCGGATCACCGATCCCCGGCACAAGCTGCCCAAGACCTACCAGGTGCAGGTCGAGGGCACGCCGACGGCCGCGCAGTTGCAGGCCTTGCGGGAAGGCGTGACGCTCAAGGACGGGCCCACCCGGCCGGCGCAGGTCGCACTGCTCGACCCGCCCCCCACGCTGTGGCCGCGCGACCCGCCGGTGCGTTTCCGCAAGTCAGTGCCCGACGCCTGGCTCGAACTGACGATCCGCGAAGGCCGCAACCGGCAGGTGCGGCGGATGACCGCGGCGGTCGGGCTGCCGACATTGCGCCTGGTGCGGGTCGCGATCGGCCCCTGGCGTCTGGGTGCGCTGCCCCCGGGCAGCTGGCGGGCCGAGGCTGACTGAACCGAGTGGGCCGCCTGTCCAGGCGTCCCTCACATTTCGTGCATTTCTGTTAACGTCTGCGTCGATTTTGGCGTGGAGGCCCACGCCGTCCGCCCCGCCAAGCTTCCTTTCGGAGCTCCATGCCTTACTCCACTCCCGTCAGCGGCCGCATTCTCGTGGTCGACGATCAGCCGGCGAACCTGCGCGTGGTCAGTTCGCTGCTGAGCCGTCACGGCTACGAGGTGACGACGGCGGCCGACGGGGCCGAGGCGCTGGCGCTGCTGGCGGATCTGCGCCCGGACCTGCTGCTGCTCGACATGCTGATGCCGAACATGGACGGCTTCGCGCTGCTGGGCGAGATCAAGCAGATTCCCGAACTGCTGCGGCTGCCGGTGGTGTTTTTGACCGTCGCCCAGGACCGCGACCTGTTGCTGCGCGCCTTCGATGCCGGCGCGGTGGATTACGTCACCAAGCCGTTCATGCCCGAGGAGCTGCTGGCGCGCGTCAATGCGCACGTCGGTCTGAAGCAGACTCGCGACCGGCTCGAGCGCATCGCCCGCGAGCGCCAGGAGCTGGTCAACCTGGTCGCGCACGATCTGAAGAACCCGCTGTCGAGCATCTGGTTCGCCAGCGACATGCTGCTCAAGGGCGAGACCAAACCCGAACGCGTGCCGCGCTATCACCGGATGATCCACGACAGCGCCGAAGACGCGCTGGGCTACATCCGGCGCTATCTCGAGACCCAGGACACCTCGCGCAAGGGCGAGGCGGCCGGCAGCGTCACCGCGCTGCGCGAGGTCGTCGACTGGCTGGTCGACCGCTACGCGCTGCAGTTCGAAGACCGTGGGGTCGCGTTGCAGACGCGGCTGCCGTCGGCCTCGCCGATGGTCGCGATCGACATGCTGGTGCTGCGCCAGGTGGCCGAGAACCTGATCACCAACGCGATCAAGTACGCCCCGTCGAGCAACGTCGACATTTCGTTGCGCGGCGGCGGGCCCGGCTTCTGGCAACTGCTGATCGAAGACCGCGGGCCGGGCATCGCCCGCGATCTGCAGCACGCGCTGTTCCGGCCGTTCCAGCGGCTGGCGCACGCGGGCAAGGACGACGGCCGCTCCAGCGGCCTGGGGCTGTCGCTGGCCAAGCAGATCATCGTCAATCTCGGCGGTCAGCTCTGGTACGAGGACCGCGAAGGCGGCGGCGCCCGCTTCATCATCGAACTGCCCGAAGTGACCACCGAGCGCCCGCTACCGGCCGCCGCCAACGACGACGCCCCGGCGCGCGCGCACGACTGAATTCTGCGCTGCCCCCACCCGGCGCCGATGGCGCCGACCTCCCCCGCATGCGGGGAGGTGATGCACATCGCGCAGTCTCGACTCCCGATGACCGGCACCTTTGAGCCCTCCCCCGCCTTCGGGGAGGTGATGCACATCGCGCAGTTTCGATTCCCGATGACCGGCACCTTTGAGCCCTCCCCGCAGGCGGGGGAGGTGATGCACATCGCGCAGTTTCGATTCCCGATGACCGGCGCCTTTGAGCCCTCCCCTGCCTGCGGGGGGGGGTTGGGTGGGGGCCCTGACCGAAGCGAAGGGCTTCCGGCTTACAGGCCGATGCCCGTCCGAGGCAAGGACGTTAGCAACAGGCGCCGATGCAGCCCCTCATTCTTCGTCCCCACGCGATGCCGCAAACCGCGTGCCGAACACATCGCCGTCGTTCCACCGCGGCGGCGCGTCGTCGTCACCGACCAGGCGCGTGATCGCGACGCTCACCCGCGCCAGGCGTGCGGCGTCGCCGTACTGGATCGGCAGGTCGACGTTGTCGCAGGGCCGGTGGTAGCAGTTGCGCAGGAACCAGGTCGCCGCCACGCGTGGGTCCTGGCCCGCACTGGCCGAGGCGACCCCGGCGTCGAGGTACAGCGCCGGCACGCCGGCGCGCACGAAGGCGTACTGGTCGCTGCGCACGAACGTCGCTTCCTCCGGGAACGGATCGGGCGACAGTGCGACACCGACCTCCGCGGCGGCGCGCTCGACTGCGTGCTTCAGGCTCGAATGCTCGACGCCGATTGCCACGATGTCGCGCGTGGGCGCGGTGAGGATCGGCATGTCGATGTTGAGGTTGGCGACCGCGCGCCCCACCGCCGGCGGCGGTCGCCGCGCCAGCCAGGTGGCGCCGAGCAGGCCCTGCTCCTCGCCGGTCACCGCGGCGAAGACGGTCGAGCGCCGTGGCGGGCGGCCGTTGTGCGCCAGTTCGTGCGCGGCCTCGAGCATGATCGCCACGCCCAGCGCGTTATCGAGTGCGCCGTGGTGGATGCCCTCGTCGTCCGCGCTCGGTCCCAGGTGGTCGAGGTGCGCGGTGTGCACGATGCTCTCGCCGGCCAGCGCCGGATCGCGGCCCGGCAACCGGCCGACAACGTTCTGGCCTTCGAGCGTGTCGATGCGCGTGCGCGAGGCGAGCGTCAGCGTGCCGGGCAGCGCGAATGGCGTCGAGGTGCCGGCGCGCGCCGCATTCGCCAGTTCGGCCGCGGTGCGCGGGCCGTCGGCGAACACCAGGTCGGCGGCGGCCGCGGACACCACCGCCATCGCGCGCAGCGGCGGGCCGTCGTCGAAGGCGCGGCCGTCGTCGCCGCGCAACCGCATCGCCGGCTGCAGCCCGCGCTCACGCGTGCGCGCCCAGGGCGTGCCGGCCTCGTCGGCGGCGGTGTGCACCAGCACCAGCGCGATCGCGCCACGTGCGGCGACCGCCTCGACCTTGCTGCGCAGGCTGCCGTAATGCGCGGCCTGGGTGCCGGGGAAACGAGCGGGTGCGCCGCCGAAGGCGACGGCGATGCGCCCGCGCAGGTCGACGCCGCGGAAGTCGTCGTGGTCGAGCTCGGGGGCGTCGATCGCCTGGCCGACGAAGACTGCCGGCGCGCTCGCCTCGCTGCGCGGCGCGACGAAGTCGGGCAGCGGCAGGAACTGCTCGAACGGCCGCAGCGCGATGCGTCGCCCGCCACGCTCGATCTCCAGCCGGGCCCCCTCGCGCTCGATGCTGGCGCGCAGCAGCGGCACGCGTTGCTGCCAGCCGCCGTCGTCCCCGGCCGGTTCCAGGCCGATCTGCGCGAAGCGGGTGGCGATGTGCTCGGCGGCCCGCGCATAGCCCGCGCTGCCGGTGAAGCGGCCCTCCATCCGCGGGTCGGCCAGTGTGCGCACGTCGGCCTCGATGCGCTGGCCGGCCGGCGTGTCGTTCGCGACCGCGGCGGTGGCGGGCATCGCCTCGGCCGGGGCCGGGGCTGGCTCGCGTCCGCAACCGGGCAACAGCACGAGCAGGCAGGCGAACAGCGCGAGACGGGGCATGACACGGGTCCGGGCGGGCGAGGCCGGACCGTAGCACAGGCCACCGGCGCAGCCGCGGGGCCTGCACATCGGGCTTGCTAGCCTGCCGCGATGTACGACCTCGACCAGGTACACCGGCGCTACGGCGCGACCAACGCGCTCGACGGCGTCGACCTGCAGATCGCGCCCGGCGCGACGACTGCGCTGATTGGCCCCAGCGGCGCGGGCAAGTCGACGCTGCTGCGGATGCTGGTTGGCCTGGAATGGCCCGACACCGGCGAGGTGCGTTTCGACGGCACGCCGCTGCGCCGCGACACCTTGCCGGCGCTGCGCCGTCGGATCGGCTACGTGATCCAGGAGGGCGGGCTGTTCCCGCATCTCGATGCCGCCGGCAACATCGCGCTGCTGGCGCGCACGCTGGGCTGGTCGCGGGCGCGGATCGAGGCGCGCATGACCGAGCTCGCCGCGCTGTGCCAGCTACCGGCCGATGCGCTGCGACGCTATCCGGCCGAGCTGTCAGGTGGGCAGCGCCAGCGCGTGGGGCTGATCCGTGCGCTGATGCTCGATCCCGACGTGCTGCTGCTCGACGAACCGCTGGGCGCGCTGGACCCGATCGTGCGCCACGACCTGCAGGCGCAGATGCGCGCGCTGTTCGCGCGCCTGGGCAAGACCGTGGTGCTGGTGACCCACGACATCGCCGAGGCGGTGTGGTTCGCCGACACGGTGGTGCTGCTGCGCGCCGGACGCATCGTGCAGCAGGGCCCGCCGCGTAGCTTGCTCGACGCGCCGGCGGACGATTTCGTGCAGGCGTTCATGCGCGCCCAGCGCAGCGTCGACGAGGCGGTGCGATGAGCGGCCGGCGCACGCTGGGCATGGGGCTGGCACTGCTGGTCGGCCTGTGGCTGCCGATCGTGGCCGCCGCGCAGTCCGCCACGATCGGCTCGAAGAACTTCACCGAAGGCGTCGTGCTGGGCGAGATCGCCACGCTGGCTGCGCGGCAGGCCGGCGCCGAAGTCACCCATCGCCGCCAGCTCGGCGGCAGCCGGATCCTGTGGCGCGCGCTGCTGGAAGGCGAGATCGATGCCTACGCCGAGTACACCGGCACGCTGGCCGACGAACTGCTGCGCATGCCGCGTGCGCAGCGCGCGGCGCTGGACGCCGCGCTGGCCGAACGCGGGCTGGCGATGACCGCGCCGCTCGGGTTCGACAACAGCTACGCGATCGGCATGCGCCGGGCGCAGGTCACGCAGTTGGGCATCGCGCGGCTGTCGGACCTGGCCGGGCACCCGCAGTTGCGGCTGGGCCTGAGCAACGAGTTCATGTCGCGCGGCGATGGCTGGCCGGGACTGCGCACGGCCTATGCACTGCCGCAGCGCCCCGATGGACTCGACCACGACCTTGCGTATCGGGCGCTAGCCAGCGGCGCGATCGACGCCACCGACCTGTACGCGACCGACGCCGAGATTCCGCACTACGACCTGGTCGTGCTCGACGACGACCGCCACTACTTCCCGTCTTACGCCGCGGTCTATCTGTACCGCGCGGATCTGGGCACGCGCGCACCGGCGGTGCTGGCTGCGCTGCGCGGGCTGGAAGGCCGGATCGACGCGGCGACGATGCAGCGGCTCAACGCGCGGGTGAAGCTCGACGGCGTGCGCGAGGCAACGGTCGCGGCCGATTGGCTCGGGGTCGCGCCGAGCGCCGGCGACGGCCGCCCGGCGCGCATCGCCCAGCGCACTGGCGAGCATCTGGCGCTGGTGGGCATCTCGCTGGGCGCGGCGCTGCTGGTCGCATTGCCGCTGGGCGTGGTCGCCGCCCGGCGGCCGCGGCTGGGCCAAGGTGTGCTGGCGTTGACCGGCGTGCTGCAGACGCTGCCGTCGCTGGCGGTGTTCGTGTTCATGATTCCGCTGTTCGGCATCGGCGCGGGGCCGGCGATCGCCGCGCTGTTCCTCTACAGCCTGCTGCCGATCGTGCGCAATACGCACGCCGGGCTGACCGGCATCGCGCGCGAGCTGCGCGAGACCGCGGCGGCGATCGGGCTGCCACCGGCGACGCGGCTGCTGCGGGTGGAATTGCCGCTGGCCTTGCCGACGATCCTGGCCGGCATCAAGACCGCGGCGGTGATCAATGTCGGCACCGCGACGCTCGGTGCCCTGATCGGCGCGGGCGGCTACGGCCAGCCGATCCTCACCGGCATCCGGCTCGACGACCTGGGCTTGATCCTCGAAGGCGCGGTGCCCGCTGCGTTGCTGGCGCTGACGGTGCAGGGCGTGTTCGAACTGGCCGAGCGCGCGCTGGTGCCGCGTGGGCTACGGCTGGCCGCGCGGCGCTGAACCTCAGCCCGCGCGCATGTGGAAGACGATGACGGTCGCGATCGTGACCACCGACGCGCCGCCCACGATCCAGAGCAGGTTGTAGAGCGTGAAGCGCCGGTTGCGCAGTGCCTGCGGGTCGCCGCAGGCGGCGTTGGCGGCCAGCTGCAGCCGGACCAGGCTGGCGCAGGCCAGCGGCATCAGCGCGATCCCCGACCAGTCCATCCACGGCGTCGTCGCCGGCCAGCGCGCAGCCACCGACGGGCCGACGAACGCGGTACCCCACGACACCGCTTCGCACAGGGCGAACACGCTCGCCACCGCCATCGGCCACCAGCGCCGCGCAATGCCCGACGCGCGCAGCGCCTCGTCGATCCGGCGCGCCAGCGCATGCACGGTCAGCCACGCGAACAATGCGCGCACGACCGGGCGCACCCTGACGCCATGCACCGCCTGCCAGCACAGCCAGTGCCGGTAGAACCAGTACATCTGGTAGAGCCCGAACGTGGCGACGTAGAGCACCACCAGCTTCCGCGGCGAGACCACGTAGAACGCATCGCCGCTGGCGACGGCTGCGCGTACGTCGGCCTGCGGCGGCGCGTACGGATCGTCCGGTGCGTGCATGCCGGTCAGCCGTCAGCGCGCGACGCGCGGGGCATCGGGGTCATTGCGGCAGATCCACGCCGAAGGCTGGCAACAGAATCACCGCACCGATCAACAGCCAGATCAGGCCGAAGATCGCGATCCACACCCAGTTGGCCCAGGTGAAGCGCCGGTTGCCCGCGCCTTCGGGATCGCCACAGGCGGCGTTCGCGGCACGCTGCATCGCCAACATCGACAGCGCGATCGGCACCAGCGCCAGCAGCGAGACGATGTCGGTGATCGGCACGCCGATCCCGCGATCGGCCAGCCGCGAGGCCACGGTACTTCCGATCTGGAAGACGACGTAGACGGTCGCTGCCAGCGCCGGTGACCAGGCGCGCACGATGCCCAGCGCACGCAAGCGCTCGTCGATGCGCCGGGCCAGCGCATGCGCGAAGAAGATCGAGAACACCGCGCGCGGCACCGGCCACACGGTCTCGTTGTGGGCGCGTCCCCACCGGCGCCAGTGGACGTAGAACCAGTACAGGACGTAGAGCCCGAAGGTGACGAAGAACAGCACGCAGAACTTCGTCGCCGAGACGACGTAGAACGGTTGCGCGGCAGTGGCGGTGGCCGGCGTCGGCGCCACGTCCGCGGTGGGGGGCGCGTACAGATTGTCCGCAGATGCATCCTGCATCGGTGATGTCCCGTCTCGAAGCGTTGCGCATGGTAGCGCGCTGCCTGAGGACGCTGTCCCCCGCGAGGGGCTCGGCAGCGCATTCGGGCTGGCACCCATAGCGGGTCGGGGGCGGACGCGCGCTGGGTGTGGCGCCGCGTCCCTTCGAGGCGCCCGGGTACGACACCTGGCGCGATCTACCGGTGCGACCCCATGCGCAGTCGACAACTGGCCGGTCAGGCGCGAGCTGGGCGGAAAGGCTGGTCGAGGCATTGACGCCACATCAAGGCGCACCATTGAGCAATTTGGACTACTTAGATATTCCATTTAGTGCCAAACACGCTTGAAATGTCTACTTTGATAGACCATTATCGACCGATGGACAGCGCCATCGAGCTCTATATCAACGGCACATGGCACTGCGCTGCCCGTATCGCGGTGAACGAACGCGCCGTGCGCTTTGAGTACCTGCCCGACTATGTCTTCGGCCACCTTGAGCACGCGCCGCCCGTGGCGCTTTCGCTCCCGGTCAATATGGAGATCCACACCTGGTCGGGCGCTTCGCAGACGCCTCTGGCCTTCCTGTGGGATCTGGTGCCGCAAGGGCGCGGCCGCGAGCACCTGGCCGGCCTGCTGGGGGTTTCGGCCCAGGACGCCACGCAGGATTTTTTCCTGGCCCAACACGGCGCCTTTGCGCCCATTGGACGTCTTCGTCTCGACACCGCCGTCGAGTTCTACCAGCGTCAGACCGGCGGGGCTCCGGCGGAGGGCTTCACGACGCGAGACATCAGCGAACGAACCGATGCATTTCTTGCGCAGCTCGCGTTGCACAACATGCTTGCGGCCGGCACACCCGGCGTGCAGGGAGTAGCCCCGAAGTTTCTGCTGACGCAGGACGAAGAAGGGCGTTGGTATCCCGATGCAGCGCTGCCCGATGCGCGGGCACGTGAGCACTGGATCATCAAGCTGCCGCGAGGCCGGGACCCGAGCGATCAGCGGATTCTTCGCCACGAATCCATCTATCTGCAGGCCGTTGGCGCCTGTGGCCTGCGTACGATCGACACGCCCGTCTTGAAGGACGGCATGCTGTTCCTTCGCCGGTTCGACCGACAGGTCGGCTCCGATGGTGTCGTCCATCGTCTCCATCAGGAGACGCTGTCGGCACTGGCCGGGTTACCGGGCTTCGGCCGCAACGCATCGCTCTTTGCGCTCACCGAACGATTGGCGGACATGGCGTCGAATCCGGCCCAGGCCGTCGCGGAATTCCTGTGCCGGGACGTCCTCAACCGGGCGCTGCGCAACCCGGACAACCACGTGCGCAACACCTCCGTGCAGCAATGTCCGGACGGGACCGTGCAACTGACCCCGCTGTACGACATCGGCCCGATGTATCTCGATCGCGAGCTGATCACCCGCACCTGCGACTGGCGTCTGCCCGAGGGCGGGATCACCGATGATTGGAACGTGATCCTGGAGCGATTGGCGCTGCACGACGACGTCAAAGTGAAAGTCGCCATCGCGCTCAAGACCTTCGGCGAGGAACACCTGCCGAAACTCGCCCAGGAATTGCGCATGCGAGATGCCGATGCGGATATCGTCGAGGCGTGCGAGACCGCGATCGGATTTCAGATCACCAAGCTTCAGGCCATTGACCACCATGCAACGCCGACGCCCTGACAGCCAGACGGTCCGCCTGCTCAGAGACGCGCTGGCGGTCGACATTGCCTACGGTCGTCTCGACCTTGCGCAAGCCGTCAAGCGCATGCGCAAGATCAGCGGATTGACCCAGGTGCAGTTCGCCAAACATCGCGGCATGAGTCTACTGACGCTCAAGCGTATCGAGAGCGGTAAAGGAAACCCGACGGTCGAGACGCTCGAAAGCATCGGAAATCTTTTCGGGCTTCGCGTTGCCTTCGTGCATGCGGATCCCAAAACGACCGCCCATTGGCTCGAACACGAAGACGCGCGCGACAACGATCGTTGAGCGCTGGCAGAACGGGGCGCGCCTAACGCGACGCCGGCGGCGCGTCGTCGGCATCGTCGTTACGGTCGCGCGCCCGGGGGCGCGCCGGGAACGGCAGCACGACGCCGAGCGTGTCATCGGCCTGCGGGCGCTGCCACAGCACCGGCACGTCGTGCGGTGCCGGCGGCTCCAGCGTTTCGGCCTGCAGGCGCGCAGCGCGCTCGGCCTCCTCTTCCTCGATCTCCCAGCTGTAGCGGCGGCGCGGCAGCTGCGGGTCGGCACGGCGGAACCAGAACGCCGCGAGCACGCCGCCCACGGCACCCCCCAGGTGCGACTGCCACGACACGCCCGGCTCCTGCGGCAGGATCGTCAGCAGCATGCCGCCGTAGAACAGGAAGGCGATCATGCCGGCGGCGACCGACGGCCGGTCGCGGCGCAGCAGGCCGAGCACGAAGATGAGGAACATCAGGCCGTGGGTCACGCCGCTGGCGCCCAGGTGGTGCGAGCCCGGATCGCCGAGCAGCCAGGCGCCCAGGCCCGAGCCCAGCCACATCAACGGCAAGCCGCGCAGCGTGGCTTTGGGATACACCGCAAGCGCCAGCGTGCCGAGCACCAGCAGCGCACTGGCGTTGGCGATCAGATGACCCGGCGAGCCGTGCAGCAGCGGCGCGCCAAGCAGGCCCGCCAGCCCCGCCCATTCGCCGGGACGGACCGCCAGCGCACGCCAGTCGACCATCGCCTGGATGCCGAAGGCGATGATCAGCAGCAGCACGAAGCCGATGCTGGCCTGCAGCGCGCGCGACAGCCGCCGCCGGTCGCGCGCGCGCTGGGCGGGCGAATCCTCGGGCGTTTCGGGCATGTCCAGATGCATCGGTCCAAGGTGGCGACGGATCATGAGAACGCAAGCGACACTGGCGTTTGCGACAGCGCCCGCGACTGACGAGCGCGGCAACGGTGCGCGCGGGTCGCGCGCTTGTCCCCTCCCCGCATCGCGGGGGAGGGCTGGGGTGGGGGCGCTGTTCGCGGCAAGCCCGGCCCCACCCGACGCCTGCGGCGTCGACCTCCCCCGCGTTGCGGAGGAGGTGGCCCGGCTGCGCTGCGAAGGAAGTGGCCCGTCCGCGCTGCACGCGCGGATTGCGCCGCTTGTCCCCCTCCCCCGCATCGCGGGGGAGGGCTGGGGCGGGGCGCTGTTCGCGGCAAGCCCCGCCCCCACCCGACGCCTGCGGCGTCGACCTGCCCCGCAAGCGGGGAGGTGAGGTGGCCCGCTGCGTTGCGGAGAGGTGGCCAGTCCGCGCTGCGAGGGAAGTGGCCCGTCCGCGCTACGCGCGCGGGTCGCGCCGCTTGTCTCCCTCCCCCGCATCGCGGGGGAGGGCCGGGGTGGGGGCGCCGTTCGCGGCAAGCCCGGCCCCCACCCGACGCCTGCGGCGTCGACCTGCCCCCGCAAGCGGGGAGGTGAGGTGGCCCGCTGCGTTGCGGAGAGGTGGCCCGTCCGCGCTGCGAGGGAAGTGGCCCGTCCGCGCTGCGCGCGCGGGTCGCCCGCTTGTCCCCCTCCCCCGCATCGCGGGGAGGGCTGGGGTGGGGGGCGCTGTTCGCGGCAAGCCCGGCCCCCACCCGACGCCTGCGGCGTCGACCTGCCCCCGCAAGCGGGGGAGGTGACGCGCGCGCGGCGTTAGGCCGCGCCGGCCATGCGCCCGCGCCGTGCGCGCTCGAGGTGCACCAGCAGCAGCGAGATCGCCGCCGGGGTCATGCCGGGAATGCGCTGGGCCTGGCCGACGGTCAGTGGCCGCACCTGGCCGAGTTTCTGCACGATCTCGGCCGACAGCCCGCGCACGCCCGCATAGTCGAAGCCATCCGGGATCGCCGTGCCCTCTTGGCGCTGCTGGCGCTCGATCTCCACCCGCTGGCGCTCCAGGTAACCCGAATACGTCGCCTCGATCTCGACCTGCTCGGCGATTTCGGCATCCGTCACGCCCGGGCCGATGCCGTCCACGCGCATCAGCGCCGCGTAGTCGAGCCCGGGGCGGCGCAGCAGGTCGATCGCGTTGCTCTCACGGCGCAGCTCGATGCCCAGCGTCTCCACGACCGCGCGGCCCAACGCGTTGTGCGGCGAGGCCCACAGCCCGCGCAGACGGGCGGTCTCGCGATCGATCCCCTCACGCCGGGCGTCGAAACGTCGCAGGCGCGCATCGTCCACCAAACCCAGCTCGCGGCCGATGCCGGTCAGGCGCAGGTCGGCATTGTCCTCGCGCAGCTGCAGCCGGTACTCGGCGCGGCTGGTGAACATGCGGTACGGCTCTTTCGTGCCGTGCGTGATCAGGTCGTCGATCAGAACGCCGATGTAGGCCTGGTCGCGGCGCGGGGTCCAGGTATCGAGGCCGCGTACTTGGCGCGCGGCGTTGAGGCCGGCAATCAGGCCCTGCGCGGCGGCTTCCTCGTAACCGGTGGTGCCGTTGATCTGCCCGGCGAAGAACAGCCCGGCCACCGCACGCGTCTCCAGCGACGCCCGCAGCCCGCGCGGGTCGAAGAAGTCGTACTCGATCGCGTAGCCGGCGTGGGTGATGTGCGCCTGCTCGAAGCCGACGATGCTGCGCACCAGCGCCAGTTGCACGTCGAACGGCAAGGACGTCGAGATGCCGTTGGGATAGATCTCGGCGACGTCCAGGCCCTCGGGCTCGACGAAGATCTGGTGGCTGTCCTTGTCGGCGAAGCGCACGACCTTGTCCTCGATCGACGGGCAGTAGCGCGGCCCGATGCCTTCGATCTGGCCCGAGTACATCGGCGAGCGATGCAGTGCGCCGCGGATGATCTCGTGGGTGCGCTCGGTGGTGCGGGTGATCCAGCACGGCACCTGCCGCGGGTGGTCGGCCTGCGAGCCGAGGAACGAGAACACCGGACGCGGATCGTCGCCGGGCTGGATCGCCATCGCCGCGTAGTCGAGCGTGCGGCCGTCGATCCGCGGCGGCGTGCCGGTCTTGAGCCGATCGACGACGAACGGGCGCTCGCGCAGGCGCTGGGCGAGCGTGGTCGCCGGCGGATCGCCTGCACGGCCGCCCGCCGACTGCGCTTCGCCGACATGGATGCGACCGCCGAGGAACGTGCCTGCGGTCAGCACCACGGCCGGCGCATCGAAGCGCAGCCCGGTCTGGGTGATGGCGCCCCGGACCGCATCGCCCTCGATGACGAGGTCGTCGACGGCCGACTGGAAGATCGTCAGGTTCGGCTGCGCCTCGACGGCCCGACGCACGAACGCACGGTAGAGATTGCGGTCGGCCTGGCAGCGGGTGGCGCGGACCGCCGGACCCTTGGAGGCGTTGAGGCGCCGCCACTGGATGCCGGCGGCGTCGGCGGCGCGGGCCATCACTCCGCCCAGGGCATCGATCTCGCGCACCAGGTGGCCCTTGCCGATGCCGCCGATGGCCGGGTTGCAGCTCATCACGCCGATCGTCTCGACGTTGTGGGTCAGCAGCAGGGTGCGGGCGCCGGCGCGTGCGGACGCGAGCGCCGCTTCGGTGCCGGCGTGGCCGCCGCCGACGACGATGACGTCGTAGCTATGGAAGTCGTTGGGCATCGGCAGATTATCCGGCAGGTCGCCCGGCACCGGCGAGCCGGCGCTTGGCACGATTTCTGCGTGCGTTCGGGCTGCACCCGGGACGGCAAGCGTCTGAAAGGGGGGCGCGGCTGGAGATTGGAACAGGGCCGGCCATGTACGTCCCGGGGAAGCACGGGGCCGGATGTCGGGGGACATCCGGCCCCTTTTTTTTGGCTCGCCACCCCAAGCACGCGTCTTGGGCGCAGGGTGAAGAGCCGATGCCCGGAGGAGGGCGGAACAGGGGGGATCCGAGAGTCCCCCGCCGGGCATCGACAGTCGTATGACCTTTTCGTCGTAAACCGACGCAATCGGTCAGGCGGGGCCAAGCTTCGCCCGGGAATGTCGACGGCGCAAGCCCCAATGCAGCTCGACTTCCTGAGAATGGGCCGGAGTTCACGAAAGCCGCCCCATCCAAACCGGGGTCAGAGTCGCTTTTCTCAAGCAACGCCGGGAAAACCGGGGTCAGAGTCGCTTTTGCCTCGCCATTGCGCCATGTCGTCAGCGATGCATGAGCGAAAAGCGACTCTGACCCCGGTTTTCGGGCGGATCAGGGGACGCGCTGGTCGGGGCGGCGGTAGCCGGCGCGTTCGCGCGGGGCCGGGCGCGGGGTGTCGCTGCTCGGCGGACGGCTTTGCGGCGGACGGCTCGGGGGGCGGTGCTCCGGCGGGCGGGCCTGTGACGGTGGGCGATAGCCCGGACGCGGGCCGTTGTGGCCGGGACGGCCCTCCCCGCCGCCAGGCCGGCCGCCCCAGTGCCCACCCGGGCGACCCGGACGGTCGGAATCGGGACGTCCGGGCCGATCCGGACGACCGACGCCAGGCCGGCCATCGCCCCAGCCCGGGCGGCCAGGCCCGTGGCCATGCGGCGGGCGGTAGCCGGGCCGTCCATGTCCGTGCCCCGGACGACCGGGCACGACGATCGGGCGCACGATCACCGGCGGCGGGCGATAGTAGCCACCACCGTAGCCATAGCCGTAAGGCCGGTTGTAGTAGTACGGCGCGCCATAGCCCGCGCCGCCATACCAGCCCGAATAACGCCCGTAGCCGACACTGCCATAGGGCGCGCCATAGCTGCGATACACGGTGCCGGGCGAGCCGTAGTAGTAATCGCCACTGCCGCCGCGGTAGCCGTAGCTCGCGCAACCGGCAAGGGTCAGACAGGCGACGAAGATCAGTCCCTTGCGGATCATGGCGGTCCCCCGCTCGATAAGGGCTCCAGCTTCGGCGGTGTCCATTGAATCAGCCCTTAAGGGCACCGGCCGGCCTCGCACTACGATCATGTTCGATCGTGAATCCGCAAGGCGGCTCGGCTACGCTGTCGCGATGCATGCCGCCCTGCCCTTGCCCGACGCCAACGACCTGCTCGCCGCGGCGGCCCGGCTCGCGCCGGTCGCCCATCTCACACCGGTGTTGCGTAGCCGGGTGATCGATGCAGCCGCCGGTTGCGCGCTGCACTTCAAAGCCGAACATCTGCAGCGCGCGGGGGCGTTCAAGTTCCGCGGCGCCTGCAATGCGGTACTGGCGCTGGACCCGGAAACTGCCGCGCGCGGGGTGGTCACGCACTCGTCCGGCAATCACGGCGCGGCGCTCGCGCTGGCCGCGCACCTGCACGGCATCGCCTGCCATGTCGTGGTGCCGGAGGGCGCGGTGGCGACCAAGCTGGCGGCGATCGCCAGCTACGGCGCGGTGCTGCATCGCTGCGCGCCGACGCTGGCCGACCGCGAGCGCACCTGCGAACAGGTCCGCGCACAGACCGGCGCCACACTCGTGCACCCGTATACCGATGCGCAGGTGATCGCCGGCCAGGGCACGGCCGCGCTCGAACTGCTGCATGCGGCCGGCCCGCTCGATGACCTGGTGGTGCCGGTCGGCGGCGGCGGGCTGGCGGCCGGCACCGCGCTGGCGATCGCACATGCCGCACCCCAAACCCGGCTGGTGCTGGCCGAGCCGCGCGGCGCCGACGACACCCTGCGCTCGCTGCAGCAGGGCACGCGTGTACACGACCTCGTGCCCGACACGGTCTGCGACGGGCTGCGCGGGCTGCTCGGCGCGCCGAACTTCGAGATCCTCTCGCGCCACGGCGTCGAGCGCGGCCAGCCGGTCGAGGTGCTGGCGGTCGACGATGCCGACACCGTGGCCGCCGCACGACGCATCGCGGTGCACACCAAGCAACTGGTCGAGCCGTCGTCGGCCATCGCGCTGGCGGCGGTGCTGGGCGCGCCGTCGCGCTTCGCCGGCCGTCGCGTCGGCATCGTGCTCAGCGGCGGCAACGTCGATCCGGACCGGCTGCCGTGGCGGCCGTGAGCGCAGCGGTGCGGTCATGAGTCAGCGGCGTCGACGCCGTCCGCTTCTGCGCCTGTGCGTATGGGCCGCGCTGCTGCTGCTCGTCTGGCTGGCCGGCGTTGCGGCGTGGATCGTGCATGTGGGCAGCCGCGACGAGGCCGGGCCTGCGGATGCGATCGTGGTGCTGGGCGCGGCCGCCTACGACGCGGTGCCCTCACCGGTGTTCGAGGCGCGTATCGACCATGGCCTGGATCTCTACCGCGCCGGGCATGCGCCGGTGCTGATCTTCACCGGCGGCTACGGGGGCGCCAAGGCCCGCTTCTCCGAGGCGCAGGTCGCACGCCGTTACGCGCTGCGCCGCGATATCCCCGCCTCGGCGATCCTCACCGAGTCGCGCTCGCGTACCACGGTCGAGAACCTGATCGAAGCGCGGCGGCTGATGCGCGAGCACGATCTGCACCGGGTCATCGTGGTCAGCGACCCGCTGCACATGGCGCGCGCGCTGCGCGCAAGTCGCCGGCTGGGCATCGATGCGGTCGGCTCGCCAACGCCGTCGACGCGCTTTCGCACCTTCCGCACCCAGCGCGAGTTCCTGCTGCGCGAGGTGTACTTCTTCCACCGCGATCTCTACGAGTCGATCGTCGCCCGGCTCGAGTCGTGATCCGACGATGCGCGCTCAGCGCGCTGCGGGTTGGCCGTCGGCGACCAGGGTCAGGCCCTCGGCAAGCAGCCAGCGGGTCGCGAGCACGCGCTGGGGCTGCGGCTGGTCCTTGAGCACGTCGACCATCTGCCGGAACGCGCGGCAGCGCCCTGCCCGGCTGGCCTCGTCGGTACCGGTCGAGGTGAGTCCGAGCATGAACCCGTCGTGGAGCAGCGTCGCGGTCACCGCGGCCGCGCGCAGCACCTGTTGCGCGGCCGCCGGGTCGAAGGCCTGCGGCTGACCTTGCAGGCCGGTCAGCGCGACGTTGGTGAAGGCATTGGCGAAGCGATTGCGGCTGGCCGGTCCGAGCCGGTCGACGGTGCGCTGGAACGCCGCCAGATCGCGCGCGGCGTCGGGCTCGAACAGATCGCACAACGCCCGTGCTTCCCCGGGTTCGCGCGAGGCATGCAGCACCGCCTGGAACAGCCCGTCGATGGCCTCGGGCGCGGCGCGGCGCAGGACATCGCCGCCGGTCGACAGCACCGCGGTGGCATCGATCTGCGACAGGTCGATCTCGTACTGCTGCGCGGACGCCGGCAATGTCGGCAGCCAGAGCGCGGTCAACAGCAGCACAGCAGTCGGGCGCCAGCGCATCGATGCATCCACGTAGCCGGGAGGAGGCGCTGAGTCTAGGCGGTGGCGTGCGGCGGCGGATGAACGCCGCGCTCAGGCCCCCATGTAGCGCCCGGGCCGGTGGTTGAACAGCAGCACCAGGTTGAGCACCAGCACGCCGAGCGCCGAGTACAGCACTTTGGAGGGCGGCAGCACGGTCAGCGAGACCAGCATCAGCACCGTGTCGAAGCCCAGTTGCAGCTTGCCCGCGCTCCAGCCGCGGCTGCGCTGCAGCCAGACCACCACGATGCCCACGCCGCCCAGGCTGGCGCGGTGGCGGATGAACGACAGGATGCCCATGCCGACGAGCGCACCGCCGAACACCGCCGAGAACAGCGGCGTCATCGACTCGAACGGCGCCATGCGCGGGATCAGGTCGGCGACGACGCCGGTCACGCCGACCGCGAGGAAGGTCTTGAGGGTGAACTCCCAGCCCATGCGCCGCACCGCGATCCAGTAGAACGGCAGGTTGAACAGCACGAACAGCAGGCCGAAATGCGCGCCGGTGGCGTAGTGCGCCAGCAGCGCCATGCCGGCCACGCCGCCGACCATCAGGCCGCCGGTGGCCAGGATCGACATGCCCAGCGCACTGACCAGGCTGGCCAGGATCAGGCCCTGCACATCCTCGATGACGGTATGGCGCTGCGGCAGCGGCGCCGGGGCGGCCACGGCCACCGCCGCCGCCACCTCGGCAGCGTCGGGCACGGGGTCGAACGCGCCAGGGCGGGAGTCGGCGGGCACAGGAGGGAATCCGGACGTTTGTTGCAGCGCAGCATAACGCCTGCGAGGCGTCGTCGTCAGTGCGGTCCGGCCCCGGCGCCCGATCCCCGTCGTGGCTCGGCGCCGTCGCGACCCGGCGCGCACCGCTACGCGGGCGCGCGGACGTCCCGGGCGTAACGGGCCGGCGAGACGCCGACATGGCGCGTGAATGCCGTGCCGAAGGTGTTGGCGGTCGCGTAGCCGACGCGCTCGGCGACCTGGTCCAGACTGAAGGCCGCGCCGCGCAGCAGGCGCTTGGCCAGCGCCATGCGCCAGGTCAGCAGGTAGGCCATCGGCGCCATCCCGACCACCCGGGTGAAACGCGCGAAGAATGCCGAGCGCGACAACGCGGCCTCATTCGCGAGCTCGGCGACGGTCCAGGGGTGCCGGGGCCGGGCATGCAGCGCACGCAGCGCCGCGGCGAGCCGCTCGTCGGCCAAGCCCCGCGCCAGCCCGGAGGCCTCACCGGCGTCGCCGCGGCCGCGCAGGGCTTCGATCAACAGCACCTCGAGCAGGCGCTCGAGCACCACTTCGCGCGCCGGACGATGCGCGCGTGCCTCCTCGCCGACCAGGTGCACCAGCGCGGCCAGCCGCGGGTCGTCACGCACGTGCACCACCCCGGGCAGCAGCGAGACGAGAAGTCCCGCGTCTGGCGCGGCGAACTGGCAGTAGCCGATCTGGACGCGCAGATCGACCGGCGCCTCCGCCTGCCCGATGCGCACCAGGCCGTCGCGCACCTGCACCGGGACGGTGGCCGCGACGGCGTCAGTCCCGCCGGGCACGGTGCTGGTGGCCACCAGCGCATGCATCGCCGGCGCCAGCAGGAAATCGCCCGCCCGCAGGCCGATCGGCGGCCCGTCGTCGACCGACAGCCAGCAGGCGCCCTCGAGCACGGCGGCATAGAACGGCTCGCCGGTGCCGTCGCGATGGATGCGCCACGCGCCAGCGCCTTCGAGCAGTTTCGAGAACCGCGCCGCCGGTTGCAGCAGGCCCACGACCTCGGACAGGGGATCGACCATGCAGGACGCTTGGCGTGGAATGGGCGACGTTCGATTCTAGAGGGTCCAGCAGCCGCGCCCTATCGTCGAGGCTCCTCCCCCAGACAGGCATCGCCCATGTCCACCGTCCTGATCACCGGCTGTTCCTCCGGCTTCGGCCTGCACACCGCGCAGTGGTTTCTCGACCGCGGCTGGCGGGTCGTCGCGACGATGCGCGCGCCGCGCCCCGATGCACTGCCCGCGTCGGAGCGGCTGCGCCTGCTGCCGCTCGATGTCACCGATGCCGACAGCATCGCGCGGGCGGTCCACGCCGCCGGACCGATCGACGCGCTCGTCAACAACGCCGGCTTCGGTGCGCCGGCCCCGGTCGAACTGACACCGGCCGACGTGGCGCTGTCGCTGATGCGCACCAATGCCCTGGGCACGCTGGCGATGACGCAGGCTGTGCTGCCGCAGTTCCGCGAACGCGGCGCCGGCGTCGTGGTCAACGTCAGTTCGTCAGTGACGCTGCGGCCGCTGCCGTTGTTGGGCGTCTATCGCGCCAGCAAGGCGGCGGTCGAGGCGTTGACCGAATCGCTGGCCGTCGAGGTCGAACCACTGGGCATCCGCGTGCGGTTGGTCCTGCCCGGTCGGGCACCGGAGACGCGCTTTGGCGAGAACGCACGCGCGCATCTGCGCGGCGTCGACCATCCTGCGTACGGACCGCTGGTCGAGCGCATGCTCGCCGGTTTCAGCGAGACCGGCGGCCCGGTCACCCAGGCCTCGGACGTGGCCGAGGCGATCTGGCGGGCGACGACCGAGCCCGGGACGCCGATGCGGATCGCGGCCGGCACCGATGCCGAGGCCTGGATGGCCGAAGCCGGTTGAGCCTGCGCCGGCGGCGCGGCGTCAGTCGCGCCGCCGGCGGACCGGGATCGCGCTGGCCGGGAACCGCGCCAGTTCCTCGCCGCCGTCGCGGATCGGCGCCCCCGGCTGCGGCGCCCAGGCCATCGCGGTGATCCATTCCCAGCTCGCCGGCAGGCCGTCGGCCTCGCGGAACTGTTCGTAGTGCGCCGCGGCCGCGGCGAAACGCGCGCGTCCGGTCAACGCACGACGACGACCGGCCAGCGCGTTGGTCGCACCGACCGCGCGCAGCTCGCGCATCAGCGCGGCCATGTCGGGGTGATGGTGGACGGCGACCTCGCGGTCGAGCACCGGATTGCGGAAGCCGGCCTGCATCAGCGCGTCGCCGAACTCGGCGATCGACGCGAACGGGCTGACGTGCGGCACCTCGTCGGCATGGCCGAAGGCCTCGCGCAGTTCGATCAGCGTCTGCGGGCCGAAGGTCGAACACAGCAACAGGCCGTCGGGGCGCAGCACTCGGCGGAAACCGGCGAACGCGGCCGCCAGGTCCTCGACCCATTGCAGCGACAGGTTGCAGAACAGCACGTCGACGCTGTCCTCGGCGATCGGCAACGCACGCAGATCGGCGCAGACCCGGTCGACGGGACGCTGCAGCCCGAGGCGGTCGCGCCAGCCGGCGCGCACCGGCGCCTGCTGCAGCATCGGCAAAGCCAGGTCCACGGCCACGATGCGCGCCTTGGGCCAGCGCGCGCGCATCGCCAGCGCGGCGTGCGCCGGACCGCTGCCGACATCGAGCACGCAGCCGGGCACGCGGTCGTCGAGATAGTCCAGCGACTCAAGCAGATGCGCCTCGACCTGCCGTTGCAGAGCGGCGGCGCCGGCATAGCTCGACGAGGCGCGCGAGAACGCCCGGCGGACGTGGGTGCGATCGAAGATGGCGGTCATGGGGTCGGTGATTCGGGGGCGGGGGAACGGCGCGCGCTAGGCCGCGGCCGTGGACAGGAACGCGAGCAGATGCTCGGCCACGGTATCGGCATGGGTCAGGAAGGGGGCGTGGCCGGCATGCGCGATCGTATGCGCCTGCGCGCCGGGAGCCTGCGCGGCGGCCGCGTGCATCGCCTGCGGGTCCACCAGCCGGTCGCGACGACCGGCCAGCCACAGGCTGGGCACGGTGAGTCCGGGCAGTGCCGCGCGCAGATCGACAGTCCGCAGCAGGTGCAGCCCGTCGACGAGCGCATGCGCGGCCGGCTCGCCGCGCGCAAAGACCTCGGCGCGCAGCGCGCGCAACTCGCCGCGCGCATCGTCCGAGCCGAAGGCTTCCAGGGCGATGAAGCGGTCGAGCGTGCCGCGGTAGTCGTCGCGCAGGCCGCGCGCGAAGTCGTGGAAGATCTCCGGCGCCATGCCGTGCGTCCAGTCCTCGCCGCGCACGAAGCGCGGATTGGCGCACAGCATGGCCAGTGCGGTCACCGTGCCCGGGCGGCTCGCCGCGGCCTGCAGCGCGAACAGACCGCCGAGCGACCAGCCCAGCCACGGCGCCGACGGCAGCCGAGACGCGAGCGCCTCGACCACCGGTACGAGCGCCAGCGGCACGGTGGCCTCGCGGCTGCGTCCATGACCCGGCAGGTCCACGCAATAGACGGTGCGGTGGGCGCGCAGGCGCGCGACCAGCGGCGCGAACACGCCGCCGTGCATCGCCCAGCCGTGCAGCAGCACCAGCGGCGGCCCGTCGCCGCAGACCTCGATGTGCAGGCCGCTGCCGTCATCGGGCAGCGTGGTCGCGGGCGGCGTGTCGTGCATCGTCGGTGTGCCTTCGTGGGTCATGCGCCCTTGTCCCCGCGCAGCGCGCGCGTGCGACGCGGACTGGTCGCCGCCGGACGCGCGACCAGCAGCGCGAACGCGACAATGCCGCCGGTCACCACCAGCGCGCCGAGCAGCGCCCGGCCCTGCGGCCAGGCCTCGTGCAGGAACAGCGCGCCCAGCAGGGCGGCGAACAGCAGTTCGGCCGCCTGCATCGCCTCGGCCGCGCCGAGCGCGACCGGGTTGTGCCGGACCATGCCGGTGGCCTGGAAGAACAGGATCGTTGCGATCACACCGGCGCTCAGCGCCACGCCCGCCGCCAGCCAGACCTGCGACAGCGCGGGCGGGCCGGCCTGGTGCCAGGCGAAAGCCGCCACCACCAGCCACAACGGCTGGCTGGCCAGCGTCAGGCCGAACACGCGCTGGGTCGCGCTGAGGTCTTCGCCGGTGCGCTCCAGGTGCAGCAACAGCAGGCGGTTGCCCAGGGGATAGGCGACCGCCGCGGTCAGCACGCAGGCCAGCGCGATCCAGCCTGCCGCATCCAGGCCCGCCCCGCCGTGGCCGAACTGCATCAGCAGCACGCCGACCAGGATCGCTGCCGCCACCGCCAGCGCGGCCGGCGGCACGCGGCGACGGGCGTCGCGATAGAGCAGCGGTGCGCACAACATGCCGGCGATCACGGTGAACTGGAAACTGCCGGCGACCAGCCACGCCGGGCCGCTGGACGCGGCGAACGAGAGCATGCAGTAGAACAGCAGGAAGCCGATCGCGCTGCAGCGCAGCCAGGCCCAGGGATGTGCGGCGATCGCACGCAGCACCGGCGCGGTGCCGCCCTGCCAGGGCATCAGCGGCAGCAGCAGCGGCAGGGTGATGAAGTAGCGCAGGCAGGCGGTCCATGCCCAGTGGCCGCCGCCGCTGGCGCTGGCGCGGTTGAGCACATAGGTCAGCGTGAAGAACAGCGCCGACGCAAGTGCGATCGCCACCGCCAGCAATGCGCGGCGGGTGTCGTGGGGCTGCATGCTCATGCCGGGATCGCGGAGGCCGTCGGCGCCAGCGCATCGCGCGCGGCGGCAAGCGCGTCGACCAGCGTGTCGATCTGGGCGTCCTCGTGGGTCGCGGCGAGCGTGATGCGCAGCCGCGCCTGGCCCTCGGGCACGGTCGGCGGGCGGATCGCCGCGACCCAGAAGCCGGCCGCATCGAGCGCCTGCGACAGCGCGAGCGCGGTCGCGTTGTCGCCGCAGCGCAGTGGCTGGATCGGTGTGTCGGACGGCATCAGGTCCAGACCCGCGCGCGCGGCGCGTTCGTGCAAGCGCTGCACCAGCGCGTCCAACCGCTCGCGGCGCCAGTGCTCGTGGCGCGCCAGCCGCACCGCGGCCAGCGTCGCGGCGGCCTGCGCCGGCGGCAGTGCGGTGGTGTAGACGTAGGGCCGCGCAGTTTCGGCCAGGTGCGCGACGAGGTCGGCATCGCCGGCCACCACCGCGCCGTAGCCGCCGAGTGCCTTGCCCAGCGTCAACAACTGCAGCGGCACCGCG
The DNA here is from genome assembly GCA_002240395.1 of Xanthomonas citri pv. mangiferaeindicae. Classification (NCBI taxonomy): domain Bacteria; kingdom Pseudomonadati; phylum Pseudomonadota; class Gammaproteobacteria; order Lysobacterales; family Lysobacteraceae; genus Xanthomonas; species Xanthomonas citri. The sequence continues at coordinate 1,652,330 of CP016836.1, read as the reverse complement.
TCGACACCGAGCCCGGCCTGGGCGACGCTGCCGCGGCCATCGGGCCCGCACACGCCGATGCCGTGCGCGTCGTCGACGTACAGCAGCGCCTGCTGCGCCTGCGCGACCGCGGCCAGTGCACGCAATGGCGCGATGTCGCCGTCCATGCTGAAAACGCCGTCAGTGGCCACCAGCGCCGCGCCGCCCGGCAGGCCCTGCAACTGGCGCAGCGCGCCTTGCGCGTCGCCGTGCGGGTAGCGGCGCAGCCGGCAACCGGCCAGCCGCGCAGCGTCGATCAGGCTGGCGTGGTTGAGCCGGTCCTGTACGCAGGCATCGTCCTCGCCCAGCAACGCCTGCAGCACCGCGAGATTGGCCGCAAAGCCGCTGCCCATCAGCAGCGCCGCCGGCAGTTGCAGCCAGTCGGCGACCTCGCGCTCGAGCGCGACATGGTGGGCGTGATGACCGCAGACCAGGTGCGAGCCGCCACTGCCGACGCCGTCATCGCTGGCCGCATCGCGCAGTGCCGCCGCCACGCCCGGATGCTGGGCCAGGCCGAGATAGTCGTTGCCGCAGAAGTTCAGCAGCCAGCGACCGTCGACCTCGCAGCGCATGCCATCGCGGCGCGCGACCGTGCGCCGCCGCCGGCGGGCGTGGCGGGCGTCGCGCGCCAGCCGCGCCGCCCGCGCGCGTTCGCGCAGGTCGGGCCGCTCAGGCGCCATCGCCGCCCGCGTCCGCGCGCGCCGGCGTCATGCCGCGCAGCTCGCCGGGTGCTGCGGCAGTTCGATGATGTCGGCGTGCACGGTGCCCGGGTGGTCGTGGTCGGCGGCATCGACCATCACCTGCATCGGCCGCAGACCCAGGCGCGCGAACAGCGCCAGGTCGCGCTCGGTGTCGGGATTACCGGTGGTCAGCAGCTGCTCGCCGTAGAAGATCGAATTCGCGCCGGCCAGAAAGCACATCGCCTGCAGCTCGTCGCTCATGTCCTGGCGCCCGGCCGACAGCCGCACCATCGAGCGCGGCATCAGGATCCGCGCGACCGCGATCGTGCGCACGAAGTCGAACGGGTCGATCTGCTCGGTGCCGTGCAGCGGCGTGCCCTCGACCTGCACCAAGCGGTTGATCGGCACCGAATCGGGATGCGCCGGCAGGTTGGCCAGCGTGCGCAGCAGACCGGCGCGCTGGCGGCCGCTCTCGCCCATGCCGACGATGCCGCCGCAGCAGGTCTTCAGGCCCGCCTCGCGCACGTGCTCGAGGGTGTCGAAGCGGTCCTGCAAATCACGCGTGCGGATGATCGCGTCGTAGTACTCGGGGTCGGTATCGATGTTGTGGTTGTAGTAGTCCAGGCCCGCATCCTTGAGCGCGCGCGCCTGCTCGCCGCTGAGCATGCCCAACGTGGCGCAGGTCTCCATGCCCAACGCCTTGACCTCGCGGATCATGGCCGCGACCTTCGGGATGTCGCGGTCCTTGGGCGAGCGCCACGCCGCGCCCATGCAGAAGCGCGTCGCGCCGGCGGCCTTGGCCTGGCGCGCCTTTTCCAGCACCGCCTCGGTGGCCATCAGCTTGGTCGCATCGACCCCAGTGTGATAGCGCTGGGCCTGCGGGCAGTAGGCGCAGTCCTCGGGGCAGCCGCCGGTCTTGACCGACAGCAGCGTGCTGACCTGGACCTCGGCCGGATCGAAGTGCTCACGATGCACCTGGGCGGCGCGGAACAGCAGCTCGGTCAGCGGCAGCGCGAACAGCGCTTCGACCTCCGAACGGCTCCAGTCGTGACGCAGGGTGGGCTGGCCGGCGGTATCGCGGGCGTGGCTGACAACGGACATGGTGGTTTTCCGACGGTCGCGGCGGGACAGGGCCGGCAGTCTGGAAAGCATGACACAGGCTGTCAACCAGACGCCCGGCCCGCCGGTTGACGAGCGCCGTGCCCATCGCTGGCTGCGACGCCTGTTCGCGGCACGCTGCCTGGTGTGCGAGGAACGCGGCGACGACGGCCGCGCGCTGTGCGCGGCCTGCGCCGCGGCGCTGCCGTGGAACGGCCCGGCCTGCGCGCGCTGCGCCGTCCCGCTGGCGGCCGGCGATACGCTGTGCGGCGGATGCCTGCGTCGCCCGCCGCCGCTCGATGCGACCTACGCGGCTTTTGTCTACGGCTTTCCGGTCGACCGCCTGCTGCCGCGGCTGAAGTTCCACCGCGACCTCGCCGCCGGTGCGCTGCTGTCGGCATCCATGGCGCGGGCCTTGGCCCCGCGGCCGCGGCCAGACGCGTTGGTGCCGGTGCCGCTGCATCCGGCGCGGCTGCGCGCCCGCGGCTACGACCAGGCGCTGGAACTGGCGCGTCCACTGGCCCGCGCGTTGGCGCTGCCGCTGCGTGCCGACCTGTTGCGCCGGTCCCGCGCGACCGCGCCGCAGTCCCGGCTCGATGCACCGGCGCGGCGCCGCAATGTCGGGGGCGCCTTCGTGGCGACAGCACGTGGCGCGTTGCCTGCGCACGTCGCACTGGTCGACGACGTCATGACCACCGGCGCGACCCTGCACGCGGCCGCGTTGGCGCTGCGTCGGCTGGGCATCGCACGCGTCGATGCCTGGGTCTGCGCGCGGGTGCCGTGAGCGCGGCGGGTAGGATGATGCGACGTCCCCCACACGGTCCTGCCCATGTCGCGAACGCCGCTGCTGTCTGCCCTGCTTGCCCTGTCCGCACTCGTCGCGCTGCCCGCTTGCAGCCAGACGCCCGCCGTCTCCGAGCGCTATGTCGATGTCGAACTGCACCTGGCATCGCCTCCGGGCGCGCCGCCGAGCAGTGATGCGCGCGCCTGGACCACCGACGACGGCCGCAAGCTCGAATTGCGCCACGTCGATACGATTCCCGGCGCCGAGATCCGCTCGATCCGCGCCAAGGTCAGCGGGGACCGCCCCGTGGTCGAGTTCGAGCTCACAGCGCCCGGCGCTGCCCGGCTCAAGGCGCTGACCACCGACCACGTCGGCCGGATGCTGGGCCTGGTCGCGAACGACCGGCTGCTGCTCGCCGCGACCATCGCCGGCACTTTTTCCGATGGCTTCCAGGTCCCGACCGACACGCTCGAGGACGCCGACCGCCTGCATCGCTCGCTGGTGGCCGCCGACGCCCCGTAGCCGCCCGGACGTCAGCCGCGCAGCGCGCGGGCGTGGTGGGCGATGTGGTCGGCGATGAAGCTGGCGATGAAGTAGTAGCTGTGGTCGTAGCCGGGCTGCATGCGCAATTCCAGCGGATGGCCGGCGGCGGCGCAGGCGGCCTGCAGCAGTTGCGGGCGCAGTTGGCCGTCGAGGAACTCGTCGGCCTCGCCCTGGTCGATCAACAGCGGCAGGCGCTCGCGCGCGGTGGCCACCAGCGCGGTCGCGTCCCAGGCCTGCCAGGCGGCGCGGTCGTCGCCGAGATACGCCGAGAACGCCTTCTCGCCCCACGGCACCTGGCTGGGCGCGACGATCGGCGAGAACGCCGACACGCTGCGGTAGCGCCCGGGGTGCTTGAGCGCGATCACCAGCGCGCCGTGGCCGCCCATCGAATGTCCGCTGATCGCGCGCGCATCGGTGGTCGGGAACTGGGCTTCGATCAGCGCGGGCAGTTCGCGCGCGATGTAGTCGTGCATGCGGTAGTGCGCCGACCACGGCGCCTGCGTGGCATCGACGTAGAAGCCGGCACCCTGTCCGAGGTCGTAGCCCTCGGCGTCGGCCACGCCCTCGCCGCGCGGGCTGGTGTCGGGCGCAACGACGATCACGCCATGCTCGGCGGCGTAGCGCTGCGCACCGGCCTTGGTGATGAAGTTCTGCTCGTTGCAGGTCAGGCCGCTGAGCCAGTACAGCACCGGCAGCGGGCCGTGCTCGGCCTGCGGCGGCAGATAGACCGCGAACCGCATCGTGCAGCCGAGCGTGTCCGAGGCGTGTTCGTAGACGTCCTGCCAGCCGCCGAAGCTGGCGCGATGTTCGATGCGTTGCATGAGGCGCTCCTGCATGCCGGCCTTAGCCGGCCCGTGTATTGATCAGTGCATCCAGCTGCGAGAGAAGACGCAGCAGCGGTTGGGTATCGGGCTGCCCGTCGAGATTGCGATAGGCCGCCACCGCCACGTCACTGCGCGGTGGCCATTGACCACTGGCGCGTGCTTCGTGCAGGCGGGGCAGGAACACCTGCGCCAGCCAGTGCTCGAACGGCATCTCGTCGATGCCGAACGGTGACGCCACTGCGCGCGGCGCACCCACCGCGCCCTCGACCCAGCCCAGCGCGCGCAGCGCCTGCTCGATCGGCTCGACCAGGGCCGCGCGCGGATCGACCGCACGCGACCCGCGCAGGGCGTCGAACCAGCCCACGCCCGGGGCTCAGTAGTGGACCACCGAGCGGATCGACTTGCCCTCGTGCATCAGATCGAAGGCGTCGTTGATCGCGTCCAGACCCATCGTGTGGGTGACGAACGGCGCCAGTTCGATCTCGCCCTTCATCGCATCCTCGACCATGCCCGGCAGCTGCGAGCGGCCCTTGACCCCACCGAACGCGGTGCCGAGCCACTTGCGCCCGGTGACCAGTTGGAACGGCCGCGTGCTGATCTCCTGGCCGGCGCCGGCGACGCCGATGATCACGCTCTGGCCCCAGCCGCGGTGCGCGCATTCGAGCGCGGCGCGCATCACGTTGACGTTGCCGATGCACTCGAACGAATGGTCCACGCCCCAGCCGGTCATCTCGACGATCACCTGCTGGATCGGCTGGTCGAAGTCCTTCGGGTTCACGCAGTCGGTGGCGCCGAACTCGCGTGCCAGCTCGAACTTCGACGGATTGGTGTCCACGGCGATGATGCGACCGGCCTTGGCCTGACGCGCGCCCTGGATCACCGCCAGGCCGATGCCGCCCAGGCCGAACACGGCGACACTGTCGCCTTCCTGCACCTTGGCGGTGTTGTGTACCGCGCCGATGCCGGTGGTCACACCGCAGCCCAGCAGGCAGACGTGCTCGGGGTTGGCGTCGGGATTGATCTTCGCCAGCGAGACCTCGGCGACGACGGTGTACTCGCTGAAGGTCGAGCAGCCCATGTAGTGATAGATCGGCTCGCCGTTGTAGGAAAAGCGCGTGGTGCCGTCGGGCATCACGCCCTTGCCCTGCGTGGCGCGCACGGCGACGCACAGGTTGGTCTTGCCTGACTTGCAGAACAGACACTCGCCGCATTCGGCGGTGTAGAGCGGAATCACGTGATCGCCCGGCTTGACCGAGGTCACGCCCTCGCCCACCTCGACGACGATGCCCGCGCCCTCGTGGCCGAGCACGGCGGGGAACAGCCCTTCCGGATCGTCGCCCGACAGCGTGAATGCGTCGGTGTGGCAGACACCGGTGTGGGTGATCTTCACCAGCACCTCGCCGGCCTTGGGCGGCGCGACGTCGATCTCGACGATCTTCAGCGGTTGCCCGGGGGCAAAGGCGACGGCAGCACGGGATTTCATGGCGATGACTCCAAGGAATGTCAGAAGAGGAACGCGCGGGCGGCGGGCCGCTCAGCGCAGGTAGGACCGGACCAGCGCGATGGCGTCGTCGATCGAGGCCTGCCGCCGATCGGCACTGCTGGCCCCGGCGAGTTCTTCGCGCAGGTGACTTTCGAGCACGCCGGCCATCAGGCCGTTGACCGCACCGCGGATCGCCGCGAGCTGCTGGAGCACCGGCGCGCAGTCGGCCCCGGCCTCGAGCGCGCGCTCGAGCGCGTCGAGCTGGCCGCGCATGCGACGCACACGGGCAAGCACACGCTTCTTTTCCTCGGGCGAATGGGGCATGGCCGACCTGCGACTCGGTACTGGGGTGGAGTATATCGCGACGGGTGCGAACTCGTGCAACTCGTTCAGGAGGACGCCTCGCGCGCGTCTTGAACGATGCTGTGCGCCGGGTCGGACATTGGCGGCTCGAGACGCGCGCGAGGCGCATGCCATCGGCGCGCGTCGGCAATACATGGCGAGCAGGGGATCACACGCAGCGCGCCGTTCGCCTCACCACTCGCGCGGGTCGAGCGCCAGCGCTCTCATGATCGCGTCGCAAACCGCCACGTCGACGCTCGATCGCAATGCGCCGACGTGGTCGTCGGCGCGACAGAGGCGCGGCTCAGCCTGTGTTCTGGATGCCCGCCGCGATGCCGTTGACGGTCGAGATCAGCGCGCGCAGCAGATCGTCGTCCTCGCGGTCGGCGGCGCGCCAGCGACGCAACAGTTCGACCTGCAGCAGGCTGATCGGATCGACGTAGGGGTTGCGCAGGCGGATCGACAGCTGCAGGCGGTAGTCGTCGGCCAGCAGCGCGTCCTGTCCCTTGAGCAGCAGGATCGCATCGCGGACGCGGCGGAACTCGGCCGCGATCTCGGGGAAGAACGCGGCATGGGCGTCGCCGGCCAGCTGCGAATAGCGCTCGAAGATGTCGATGTCGCTCTTGGCCAGCAGCATCTCGACATCGTCGAGTGCGGCGCGGAAGAACGGCCAGTCGCGCGCCATCTCGGCCATCGCCTCGCGTCCGTGGCGCTCGATGCCGTGCGCGAGCGCGGTGCCCAGGCCGTACCAGCCGGTCAGGCCGGAGCGGTTCTGCGCCCAGGCGAACACCCAGGGAATCGCGCGCAGGTTGGCGATGCCGCCTTCGCGCCGACGGGAGGGCCGCGAGCCGATCTGCAGCCGCTCGATGACATCGATCGGTGTGGCGGCGCGGAAGTAATCGGGGAAGTCCGCGCGTTCGTGCACCAGCGCGCGGTAATGCGCGCGCGAGACGCCGGCGAGCTCGCCGGCCAGGTCCCGCCAAGTGTCCTCGCGCGGGTCGGCCGGGCGCGGCCGCAGCGTGGCCTGCAACACCGCGGCGGCGGTCTGTTCGAGGTTGCGCAACGCCAGCGCACGGATGCCGTACTTGCGGTGGATCACCTCGCCCTGCTCGGTCACACGCAGCACGCCGTCGACCGAGCCGCGCGGCGCGGCCTGGATCGCGCGGCCGGTCTTGCCGCCGCCGCGGCTGACCGAGCCGCCGCGGCCATGGAAGAAGGCGATGCGCACGCCGGCCGCCTGGGCCAGCGCGGTCAGCTCGACCTGGGTGCGCTGCAGGGCCCAGCGCGACGCCAGCAGGCCGCCGTCCTTGGCGCTGTCCGAGTAGCCGAGCATCACGGTCTGGCGATCGCCGCGCGTGGCCAGGTGCGCCCGGTAGCGGGGATCGTCGAACAGCGCGCGCATGACGACCGGCGCCGCCTCGAGGTCGTCGACGGTCTCGAACAGCGGAGCGACGTCGAGCGGCACGTCGCCGTCCTCGACGCAGCCGGCGATGCGCGCCAGCGCCAGCACCGCCAGCGCGTCGGCGGCGCTGCGCGCCATCGAGATGATGTACAGGCCGGTCGCAGCCTCACCGTGGCTGCGACGCAGGTCGACCACGGCGCGGAACACACCGAGCGTCGAGGCGACGACATCGCCGTCGTCGCCGGCCGGTGCCCGAGGCGGCGCGTCGAGCATCGCGTGCAGGCGTTCGACGCGCGCGGCGACATCGCGCGCGGCCCAGTCGCCGCCGTCGATGCGGCCGAGCACCTCGTCGTGGACCGCCGAATCCTGACGTAAGTCGAGCGCGGCGAGATGGAAGCCGAAGGTCCGCGCGCGCCACAGCAACCGTTCGAGCGCGAAGCGTCCGGCGTGCTCGCCGCGGTGCGCGCGCAGACTGGCGTCGATCAACACCAGGTCGTCGATGAACGCACCGGCATCGGGATAGCCGGCGCGGTGCTCGGCCGCGGTCGCTGCCAGGCGTGCGTCGATCAGGTCGAGCAAGCGCCGGTACGGCATATCGGCGTGCCGCGGATTGAGCACCGCCTCGGCGTCGGGCAGCCGCCGCCGGTAGTCTTCGACCCGCGCCAGCACCGCCTCGTCGATCGTCGCCCGGCCCAGGGTCTGGGTCAGGACGTTACCCAGCCCACGCAGGTCGCGGCGGTATTGCGCCAGCGCCAGGCTGCGCTGGGCGCCGAGCGCGGCGCGCATGGTGTCGGCATTGACGTTGGGATTGCCGTCCATGTCGCCGCCGACCCAGGTCCCGAAGCGCAGCACCTGCGGCAACGCCGGCCGGGTGCCGTAGACGCGTTCGATCGCATCGCCGAGCGCTTCGTAAAACACCGGCAGCACGCGGTAGAGCACGTTCGATAGATAGAAGCCGACGTGGTCGACCTCGTCGGCGACGGTGGGCTTGCGCGCCGGCGATTCGGAGGTCTGCCAGGCCGAGGCGAGCGCCTGTCCGATCCGGGCATCGTCAGCCCGGCGCTCGGTCGGTGTGCGTTCGCGGTCGATGTCGGCGATCAGCCGCTCGACGATCGTGCGCTCTTTTTCCAGCAACACCCGGCGCACCGCCTCGGTCGGGTGCGCGGTGAACACCGGCTCGACATGCAATCGCGCCAGACACGCCTGCAAGTCGTCGAGGCTCACGCCGTCGTCGTGCAGCGCGCGCACCACCGCTTCCAGTCCACCGGGCTGCGGCGCGTCGCTGGCGCGCTGGTAGTCCCGGCGGCGGCGGATGCGGTGCACGCGCTCGGCGAGATTGACCGCGCCAAAGTAGGCGGCGAATGCACGTACCAGCGCCTCGGCCTCGTCGGTGCCGACCTGCGACAGGCCCTCGGCCAGCGCATCGACCGGACTGCCGGATTCGCGCCGCGCGATCGCCGCGCGCCGCAGCGCTTCGACGCGCTCGAGCAGCACCGGCGAGGCTTGCTCGGCGAGCATGTCGCCGACCATCGCGCCGAGTCGGCGGACATCGTCACGCAGCAGGGTATCGGTACGCGCGAACTCGACGTCGCGCAGCGGCGGGGCGGGATCTTGGGAGGCGTCTGGCGTCATCCCGACAACTTACACAAGCCGAGGCCGTGGCGGGTGACGGACGCGCGGCCGGTGACGCGTCAGTAGGCGAACTCGCGGAACACGCGGTCGATGTCACCCTGCCAGGGGCCGTCGTACAGCGCGAGCTTCTGTTCGGCCGGGGTCTGGCCTGACTCGGCAATCTCGATCAGCGTCTCCAGGAACACGCGCTCGTCCTGGCCGTCGCCGTTGCGGCGGGCGCGGCGCTGCAGGCCGGCGGCGGAGATCTTCAGCGCCTCGATGGCAAGATCGCGCAGCGTGCCATGGCGCCACGGCGTGGCGAGCGCCTGCCGCGGCACCGCGTCGCGCAGCGCATTGCGCTCGGTGAGCGTGAGGTCGCGCACCAGATCCCAGGCCGCGTCGAGCGCGGTGTCGTCATAGAGCAGGCCGACCCAGAACGCGGGCAGCGCGCACAGCCGGCCCCAGGGACCGCCGTCGGCGCCGCGCATCTCCAGGTACTTCTTGAGCCGCACCTCGGGGAACGCCGTGGTCATGTGATCGGACCAGTCGCGCAGCGTCGGCAACTGGCCGGGCAACGCCGGCAGCGCGCCCCGCAGGAAGTCGCGGAAGCTCTGGCCGCTGGCGTCGTGATAGACCCCGTCGCGATAGGAGAAGTACATCGGCACGTCGAGCAGGTAGTCGACGTAGCGCTCGTAGCCGAAGCCGTCCTCGAACACGAAGTCGAGCATGCCGGTGCGGTCGGCGTCGGTGTCGGTCCAGATGTGCGAGCGGTAGCTCAGAAACCCGTTGGGCTTGCCTTCGGTAAACGGCGAATCGGCGAACAGCGCGGTCGCCACCGGCTGCAACGCCAGCGACACGCGGAACTTCTTGACCATGTCCGCTTCGGACGCGTAATCCAGGTTGACCTGCACCGTGCAGGTGCGGGTCATCATGTCCAGGCCGAGCGTGCCGACCTTGGGCATGTAGTCGCGCATGATCCGGTAGCGACCCTTGGGCATCCACGGCATCTCGTCGCGCCGCCACTTGGGCTGGAAGCCCATGCCCAGAAAGCCCAGGCCCAGGTCTTCGGCGACCGCGCGCACTTCGCGCAGGTGCGCGTGCACCTCGCTGCAGGTGGCGTGGATGTCGATCAGCGGCGCGCCCGACAGCTCCAGCTGCCCGGCCGGCTCCAGCGTCACCGACGCGCCATCCTTGAGGAGAGCGACGGTGCGGCCGTTCTCGTCGACTGGCGCCCAGCCGAACCGGGTGAGCCCGGTCAGCAGCGCCTCGATGCCCTGCGGTCCATCGAAGGTCGGCGGGCGCAGGTCGGACAGGCGAAAGCCGAACTTCTCGTGCTCGGTACCGATGCGCCAGTCGGCAGTCGGCTTCTCACCCGAAGCCAGGACTTCCACCAGCGCGTTGCGGTCGGTGATCGGCGTATCGGCAACGTGGCTGGGGCTGGACAAGGCGATGATGCTCGGCGGAGAGGGCGGGGACAGCCGCAGGCCAGCCGCGGAATCCGCGCACTATACCGGTTGCATCGGCGGCGATCGTTGAGCGGATCGGGCCGCAGAATTCCGCCGATGCAGCGCTCGCCCAGGCGACGCTGGGCGCACGCCGACATCGCCGCACAAGGCCTGTCGCATGGCGCGGGCGCATTCACGTCCAGATGAATATGCGCAAGGGCAAGCGCGCCCAATCATCCGTGACCCCAATCACAGCCGCGTCCCGGGGTTTGTGCGCATAGTGGCCGCTCGCGATCGCTGCGACGGTCTGCCGCACCGCGCCATCGCACGCTGTATCGGCTGGAGGCCAGTCGCCGCATGTCGCGACGCAGGACAGGGAGGTGCCCGTAAGGTCGTTGCCGTATCGATGCCTCGCGTTTGCCGCGCAGCTGCGCCTCGCCCGGCATCGATGCCATCGCCATTGAACGCATGCCGGACCGCACCGCCGGGCGGCCCGGGTGTTCGCGACATGTTCTTTCCGGCGTATTCCCGCTTAGGACCATCCATCGACACAAGGAGTACTGCGATGAAGCATGTGACCGCATTGGGATTGACCCTCGCGCTGGGCGCACTGAGCGCTGGTGTGGCGAGCGCCGAGCCCCTGACGTTCCAGAAGCTGGGCCAGAAGGCCCGGTTCATCCACGGCGACGATCTGGTGACCGGCGTCCAGCCCGAGACCGCCGCCGCAAACCGCCCTCCGACCCTGCTGCAGAAGGCCGCGGGTCTGAGCACGATCATGGCCACGCGCGACGGCGATCAGTACGTCGCGACGATGGATCCGCGCGACGTCGCGTTGTTCGAGCAGGCGATCGAGGCTCTCGAGGTGTTGGGCCGCGCGCCTGCCGCAACGCCGGGAATGCCGCCTTCGCTGCCCCGGGCCGACGGCTTGCCGACGGTCTCGCCCAAGGTCGTCATCGGCGCCGACAACCGTGTGCAGGTGACCAACACCACGGTCGCACCGTTCTACAACATCGGCCGCATCGGCATCGGCTGCACCGGCACGCTGATTGGCCCCAAGCATGTGCTTACCGCCGGCCATTGCGTGTCCAACGGCGCGGGCAGCTTCTACTCCAGCCTCAACTTCACCGTGGCGCAGAACGGCAGCTACCAGCCCTGGGGCACGACGTCCTGGAGCCGGGTCATGACGACGGCCGAGTATCACAACGGCGCCAACACCAACTACGACTATGCGTTGATCGTGCTCAGCGCGCCGCCGCACGGCGGCTACGCGGCCTGGGGCACCTACGGCGGTGGCACTCACACCATCACCGGCTACCCGGGCGACAAGCCGTTCGGCACGATGTGGCGGCACTCGGGCACGGTGAACACCAGCGGCTCGTTCCGGCTCTGCTATACGATCGACACCGCCGGCGGCAACAGCGGCAGCGGGATCTACGACAGCGGCTATGTCGTGCGCGGTGTGCACACGACCGGCTCGTCGAGCCAGAACTGCGGGACGCGGATCACCGCCACGGTGCAGAACACGGTGCAGAACTGGATCTCCGCCAACCCCTGACCGGCGCGTTGCCGATGCAGGCCGACGACCGCCATGGCGCCCCGGGCACGGGCGCCGTGGCGGTCCTTCCAGGACCCAAGGGAGACGCCATGAAATCGTTGCTTGCCGCCCTCGCGCTGCCGATGCTGTTGACCGCCTGCGGCGCCACGCCGACATCCACCCAGCGCGCGCCGCTCGAAGCGGCCACCATCGCCGGCAGTGCCGAATCGCCCGACCCGGTGCTCGAGCGGGTCCAGGCACTGGAACGGCGCGGCATCGTCGAGGACGTCGTGGTGCAGGAATCGTTCCCGGTGCAGATCCGCCTGCGCGCGCCGCGCGAGGTGATCGACGAGCTCGAAGCGATGCCGCGGGTCGGCGTGGCACGTCCGACCGCGCCGTAGTAGCGCGCTGGGCCGTGCGCGCCGTACGAAAGCGCGCCGGCTAGTCCGCGCCGGGAGCCGGTGCGCCGATCTCCATCCAGCGCGCGACCACCGCGCGCAGCTCGTCGACGCCGGCCTTGGACTCCGACGAGAACGTCTGCACGCTGACCTGCTCGCCGTGCTGGGCCTGCAGTTCGCGGCGCACCGCCTGCAAGGTGTTGCCGGCCGCGCCGCGGCCGAGCTTATCGGCCTTGGTCAGCAATGCATGCGCCGGCGTGCCGTTGCGGACCGCGAACTCGATCATCTGCCGGTCGTAGTCCTTGAGCGGGTGGCGGATGTCCATGACCACCACCAGACCGCGCAGCGCCTGGCGATTGGCGAAGTAGTCGGCGATGAACGCCTGCCAGTGGGCCTGCAGCTCGCGCGGCACCTTGGCATAGCCGTAGCCCGGCAGGTCGACCAGGAACCGGCGCTCGTGCGGCGGCAGTTCGAAATACACCAGCTGTTGCGTGCGGCCCGGGGTCTTGGACACGCGCGCCAGCGCGTTCTGCCGGCACAGCGCATTGAGCGCGCTGGACTTGCCGGCATTGGAGCGGCCGGCGAACGCGACTTCGAAGCCGTCGTCGGGCGGAAGCTGGCGCGGAACGTGCGCGGCGAGCAAGTAGGCGGCGCGGTTGAAAGGATTGGACATCGGCATAGCTTGGCACACCGCCCCTGCGGCGTCCGGTCGCGGTTTGACCGCTTCGGGTCCGCCACACATAATTTCAACCCTCGCGAGCCGCATTCCGCCGGCCGCAGCGTCGAGAATTCTCGGAGCCCAGCCATGCGCCACGCTCGCGTCTTTGCTATCGCCGGCCTTGCCGCCCTCGTGGTCGGCGCGGTCGCGTTCGCCCAGTCCACCGTGGCGCCGCTGCCCGATGCCCCGAAGTGGAGGCCGTCGATCTGGACAGCCATCCCGACGTCAACGCGGTCGCCGCGCTGGCCAAGGCGCGTCCGGGCGATGCGCAGAAGGGCGGCCAGCTGGCCGGCACCTGCGCCGCCTGCCACGGCGTGGACGGCAACGCCGAGGCTGCGCCGACGGTCTACCCGCGCATCGCCGGCCAGGGCGAGCGCTACATCGCCCGGCAGCTGGCGCTGTTCAAGAGCGGCGAGCGCATGAGCCCGATCATGCAGCCGTTCGCGGCGATGCTCAGCGCGCAGGACATGCGCGACCTGGGTGCGCACTACGCGCTGCAGAAGAGCGGTGCGGGCATCGCCGACGATGCGGTCGTCGAGGGCGGCCCCTACGACGGCATGAAGTTCTACGAGATCGGCCAGACGCTGTTCCGCAGCGGCGACGCCAAGCGCGGCATCCCGGCCTGCATGGCCTGCCACGGCCCGGCAGGCGCCGGCAACCCCGGCCCGGCGTACCCGCACGTCGGCGGCCAGCAGGCCTGGTACAGCGCCGCGCGCCTGCAGGCCTACCGCGCCGGCGAGACTCAGGAGGCCGACCGCCACCTGTTCGACATCATGGCCACCGTCGCCAAGCCGCTGACCGACCAGGAGATCGAGGCGCTGGCCAGCTACATGCAGGGCCTGCACACGCGTCCCGACCCGAAGATGCTGGCCGCGATCGAGGCCCAGGCCGCGGCGATGCCGGCACCGGCCACGCCGCCGGCCGAGCAGCCGGTCCCGCCGACCGACGAGAGCGCCGAGCAGGCCCAGCAGGGCGACGGCGCCGCCGATGCGGCCCCGGCCGCCGACGCGCCTGCCGAGCCGGCGCCCGCGACCGAGTGAGTGGCGCCACCGGGTGGGGCCATGCACGGTCCTGCCCGATCCCGTATCGTCCGCAACGCCGGCCGGGCTTCCCGCGCCGGCGTTCGTGTGTCCGTCCCACCCTGTGTCCATCCCCGTGTTCCCGGCCGGCCTGCGCCGCGCCGCTCCAGGAGTCCACGCCGCCATGTCCGTCTCCCGTTCCGTTCCTGCCTGGTGCCGTTGGCTGGCCTGCGCGCTGTTCGCGCTGGCGGCCGCCCTGCCCGCCGCCGCGCAGTCGCCCGCGCCCGTGGAGAACGTCGACTACGCCGTGATCGAGGGCGGCACGCCGTGGCAGCCGCTCGATGGTCATGTCGAGGTGGTCGAGGTGTTCTCCTATGGCTGCATCCACTGCTTCCATTTCCAGCCGATGATCGACGCGTGGCTGGCCCGGCAGCCGCGTGATGTGCGCTTCACCTATCTGCCGGCGGTGTTCACCGCGGGCGACCCGTTCGCGCGGGCGTTCTTCGCCGCGCAGTCGCTGGGCATCGACAAGCGCACGCATGCCGCGGTGTTCGACGCGGTCCACAAGACTGGTCAGTTGCCGCGCAGCGGCGCGAGCCTCGATGCGCTGGCGGCGTTCTACGCCGCGCACGGCGCGCCGTCGCAGGCGGCGTTCAAGACCGCGATGACCAGCGCACAGACCGACGAGCGGCTGAACGCGGCGCAGGCCTTCGCGCTGCGCAGTGGCCTGCAGGGCACGCCGACGCTCATCATCAATGGCCGCTACCGGGTCCAGGCGCGTACTCTCGAGGAGGCGCTGACGATCGCCGACCAGCTCATCGCCCGGGAACGCGTCCGGCCCTGAGCCGGCGACCGAGCCCCGTACCGAACGCTCACATCGAGAGACCGTCCATGAAGATCCGCCATTCCCTGCTGGTGCTGCTCGCCCCCGTCCTGATCGCCGCCTGCGGGCAGCAGCCCGACCCGGCCGCCGCGCCCGACGCCGCGCCGACTGCGCCGGCCAGCGCCCCCGCGAGCGAGCAGGCACCTGCGCCCGCCGCGCCCGACGCAGCGCAGGCGCCGGCCGCCGAAGCGGGCACCGAGGCCGAGGCGGCCGCACCGGCCACCCACAATCCGATCGTCGCACCCGAGGGCCCGGCCCCGGTCGCCGGCACCGACTACGTCGTCATCGACAACGGCCAGCCGTTCGCCCAGACCGCCGGCAAGATCGAAGTCGCCGAAGTGTTCGCCTACTGGTGCGGCCATTGCGCTGCGTTCGAACCGCTGGTCAACGCCTGGAAAGCCAAGCTGCCCGACGACGTCAAGTTCGTCGCCGTGCCGGTCGTGTTCGACCAGAACGACCAGTTCCCGCGCGCATTCTTCGCCTCCGAGGCGATGGGCACGCTGGCGCGTACCCACGATGCGACGTTCAACGCCATCCACATCGAGCGCAAGCTGCGCCAGAACGCCGATGCCGACAGCATCGTGGCGTTCTACGGCAGCCTGGGCGTGGACCCGCAGCGCTTCCGCAGCACGATGCAGAGCTTTGCGGTCAATGCGAACCTCGGCCGGGCGCGCCAGTTCGCGACCCGCAGCGGCGTCGACTCCACGCCGACGCTGGTCGTGGCCGGCAAGTACCGCATCATCGGCCGCAAGTCGCTCGAAGACATGCTGCGCATCGCCGATCACCTGATCGCAACGGAGCGTGCCGCACGCTAGGGCCGATGCCGCAGCCCGAACCCACGCCCGCCCCAGTGTCCGAACCCGCACCGCAGCGCCTGCGGCTGCTCAGCGCCAACATCCAGGCCGGTTCGAGTACCCGCCGCTACAGCGACTACGCGACCCGCAGTTGGTCGCACGTACTGCCGGCCGGCAAGCGCACCGCGCTCGATGCGATCGCGGCACTGGCCGGCCGCCACGACATCGTCGGCCTGCAGGAGGCCGACCCCGGCAGCTGGCGCTCGGGCTTCACCAACCAGACCCACTACCTCGCCGAGCGCGGCGGCTTCGATTTCTGGAGTCACCAGCCCAACCGCCGCGTCGGCGCGGTCGCTTCCAGCGCCAACGGGCTGCTGAGCCGGCTCGAGCCGGTCGAGGTCATCAACCACGCCCTGCCTGGCCGGATCGGCGGACGCGGCGTGCTGCTGAGCCGGTTCGGCGAAGGCACCGAAGGCCTGGTGGTCGCGATCGCGCACCTGTCGCTGGGTGCGCAGTCCCGTCGCTCGCAGCTGGCCTTCATCTCCGAAGTGCTGCAGGACTATCCCAATGCGGTGCTGATGGGCGACTTCAACTGCACCTGGGACCGCCCGGAGATGGACGTGCTCTACCGCGGCACCGGCCTGCAGCCGCCAGCCTGCGAGGTGCACACCTTCCCCAGCTGGCGACCGCAGCGCGCGATCGACCACATCCTCGCCACGCGCACGCTGCAGTGCACGAACATGCAGGCGTTGCCGGCGGCGTTCTCCGACCACCTGGCGTTGTCGACCGAGCTGGTGGTGCCGGCCGACGCGCTGCGCCGCTGAGTCGCGCAGCCCTTCGACGAGCGGGCCACTGCGCGACGAGCGCGTAGAATGCCGCGATGACCAACACGCCCAACCCCGTCGTCCGCCTCAAGAACGCCTGGCGTTCGAGTCATCCCTGGATCTTCCAGCGCCTGGTCGACAAGCCTGCGCAGCGGCCCAAGCCCGGTAGCATCGTCGAGGTCGTCGGCGTCGACGGCGAGTGGATCGGCCGCGGCTTCTACAACGGCCATTCGCGCATCGCCGTGCGCATCCTCGAAACGCACCCCGATGTCCCGGTCGACGCGGGCTGGTTCTCGCGCAAGATCGCCGACGCGGTCGCGCTGCGCCGCGAGGTGCTCGGGCTCGACGCGGTCTCCGACGCCTGGCGCGTCGTGCACAGCGAAGGCGACGGCATCAGCGGCCTGGTCGTCGACCGCTATGGCGACCTGCTGGTGGTCGAGTTCTTCAGCGCCGGTGCATTCCGCCACCGCGACTGGATCTTCGAGGCGCTGCGCGAGCAGTTCCCCGGCTGCCGCTTCCACAGCTTCGCCGACGAGCATGTGCAGAAGCAGGAAAGCTTCGACTTCCGCGGCAGCACGCCGGCCGAGCCTGCGATCATCACCGAGCACGGCGTGCGCTTCCGCGCCGACCCGGCCGGTGCGCACAAGACCGGCTTCTTCGCCGACCAGCGCGAGAACCGCGAATGGCTCAGCCGCCAGGTCGCAGGCAAGCGCATGCTCGATCTGTGCTGCAACACCGGCGGCTTCGGCGTGTACGCGGCCGTGCGCGGCGCCAGCGAGGTGGTCGGCGTCGACATCGACGAGGACGTGATCGAGATCGCCAAGGGCAATGCCCGCCTCAACGATGTGCGCATCCGCTTCGTGCAGGCCGACATCTTCCCGTGGCTGCGCGATGCGGCGAACGCGGGCGACGCCTACGACGTCGTCGTACTCGACCCGGCCAAGATGACCCGCGACCGCGACCAGGTGATTCCGGCGCTGAAGAAATATCTGGACATGAACAAGCTGGCGCTCGGCGTGGTGAAGCCGGGCGGCCTGCTGGCGACGTTCTCGTGCACGGGACTGGTCAGCGAGGAGCAGTTCCTGGACATGCTGCGGCGCGCGGCGTTCTACGCCGGCCGCACGATCCAGGTGCTCAAGGTCGCCGGCGCGGGCCCCGACCACCCGTTCCTGGCGCACGTGCAGGAATCGCGCTATCTGAAGGCGGTGTTCTGCCGCGTGCTCGACTAGGGTGCCCGCGCGGCTGCGGCCCGGCGCGCGCCGGGCACTGTGGGGCGTGGCGGCGCTGACGCTTGCTGCGCTCGTGGGCAGTGTCTGGTGGGAGCATCGGCACAGCGAACCGCCACCGCTCGGCCCGGCGCCTGCGGGCCTGCCGGCGCGCATCGAGCTGGCGGCCGGCGACGGCCACCGCGGCGCGGTCGATGGCGATTGGGCACAAGCGCGGTTCGACGACCCCTACGGCATCGTCGCCGCCGCCGATGGCACGGCCTTCGTCGCCGAGGGCGGCGCGTCCAACCGCATCCGGCGCATCGCGGCCGACGGCCGTGTCGATACGTTCGCCGGCGGGGCCGAGGGCTTCGCCGACGGTCGCGGCGCGCTGGCGCGCTTCCACACGCCCTCGGGTCTGGCGATCGACGCCGCCGGCACGCTGCTGGTCGCCGACACCGGCAACCATGCCATCCGCGCAGTTGCGCCCGACGGCACGGTGACGACCCTTGCCGGCACCGGCGAGGCCGGCTTCGCCGACGGTCCGGCGAGCCAAGCGCGCTTCCATGCGCCGACCGGCGTTGCGGTCGATGCGGCCGGCCGGGTCTTCGTGGCCGACGGGTTCAACGACCGCATCCGCGTGATCGAGCACGGTCAGGTGCGCACGCTGGCCGGCGACGGCCGGCCGGGCCTCGCCGATGGCCCCGGCGCGCAGGCGCGTTTCGATACGCCCAGTGGGGTCGCGGTCGATGTCGACGGGGTCGTCTGGGTCGCCGATACCGGCAACCATGCGCTGCGCCGCATCGCGCCCGATGGCACCACCACGGCGCAGGCCCTGCACGGCAACGAGCCCGATGCGGCCCCGTCGGCGCCGGTCTCGATCGCGATCGACGCGCAAGGCCGCCTGTATCTCGGCGAGCTCGCGCGCGGGCGGGTGCTGCAGATCGCGCCCGACGGCCAGGCGCATGTGTTGACCGGCCGCGACATGGCCCAGCGCCTGGCGCGACCGGCCGGACTCGCGTTCGATGCCTGGAACCGGCTGTGGGTCGCCGACGCGGCCGCCCATCGTGTGCACCGCATCGTGCAGGTCCGTCCGCAACGCGCCAAGCAGAACCTCGCCAATGCCGCCGTCGGCCCGGCGCCGGACATCGCGCTGCCCGACACCCGCGGCCGCTGGCCACTAGCACCGCAGGACGGCTGGCACGAGGTCGTGGGCACACTCGGCGAGGTGCGCGGCAACTTCCGCGGCGAGTCGCGCAACCACCTGCATGCCGGGTTCGACGTGCGTGGCGATGTCGGCAGCCCGGTGCTGGTGATCGCCGACGCCAAGGTCGCCAGCCCGTTCGCCGCCGCCGGGTTCGGCGACCAGGCCGAGCACCTGGTCCTCGACGAGCTGACCTACATGCACATGCGCGTGGGCCGCACGCCGCGCGGCGACGCGCTCGATCCGCGCTTCCAGCTGATCGCGGGCGACGACGGGCGCACCGCGCGCGTGCGCATCGCGCGCGGCACGCGGCTGCGCGCAGGCGATGCGATCGGCACGATCAACGCGCAGGCGCACGTGCACCTGATGGTCGGCCCGTCCGGCTATCAGCGCAACGCGATCGGGCTGCGCTTTCGCAACTTCGTCGACACCGTCGCGCCGCGCATCGACGACCTCACCCTGCTCGATGCCAGCGACCAGCCGATCGTCGCGCGCGAAGACGGCCGGCTGCGCGTGCCGCGCGCGGGCGGCGGCGTGCAGATCGTCGTCGAGGCCTGGGACCAGGTCGACGGCAACCTGCCGCGCCGGCGCCTGGGCCTGCACGCGCTGGGCTGGCAATTGCTGACGGCCGACGGCACGCCCCTGCCCGGCTTCGAGACCCCGGTGATGACGATCGACTTCGATCGCATGCCGCCGCACCGCGAGGCGGTGCGCGTGGCCTACGCAGCCGACAGCGGCATCACCGTGCACGGCGCCTCGCGCACGCGCTTCCGCTACGCGGTCAACAACCTCGTGCGCGACGGCCGCCTCGAACCGGCGCTGTGGGACCCGGCGACGCTGACCGCCGGCGATTACGTGCTGCGCGCGGTGGTGCGCGATGCCAGCGGCAACACCGCCACGCGCGAGCTGCCACTGCGGCTGGATTGAGGCACGCGCCGCGCATGGCTCAGCGCGGTGCGGGCGCGTCGTCGGTCAAGGGATACCCGGCGAAGGCCTTGACCTCATCCATCAGGAAGTGCGAGACGATCTTCTCCACGCCGTCGTCGCCGCTGAGCAGCGCGCGGGCGACGTCCTTCCAGTGGTGCACGTCGCGGACGATGACCCGCAGCATGTAGTCGTAAGGGCCGGACACGCGGCTGGCCTCGACGATTTCCGGCATCGCCAGGATGCGCCGGTCGAACTCGGTGAAGCCCTCGAGCGCGTGCTGGCGGAAGCTGACCTGCGCCATGACGATGGTCGCCGAGCGGATGCGGTCGACCGCGACCTGGGCGCGGTAGCTGCGGATCAGGCCGCGTTGCTCCAGTGCACGCACACGCGCCAGACACGCGCTGGGCGACAACGCGACGCGCTCGGCCAGCGCTTGGTTGGTGATGCGCGCGTCCTGCTGCAGCACGTCGAGGATTCTCAGATCGGTGCGGTCGGGCGAACGGGTCGTCATGGCGGTCCAGCGGGCGGGCCTGGCGGGCAGGGACGGTACAACGTACCGAATTTCGGGGCGCGGAACGCAGATCCTGCGAAATTGCGCCGCCGATTCCGTGGCATATGCGGCGGGCACGCGCATTCCGTCTTTGGGATCAATCGGTTAGCGAGAAATTGTCGGCCGTGGAATCTGCTGGACGCGATTGTGCGCGTCTTCCAATACTCGAAACGCATCGCAACCACGCCGGGAAGGGGACGCCCGGCGACGCCATGACACGGACCCGTGTCCAGCCACCGCCAACCGGGGACTTCCATGCAGCCGCCTACCGTCTCACGTCTGGCCCGCGCGCTTCATCTGGCTTGCCTGTGCCTTCCGCTGATGACGGCCTCGGGCCTGGCGCTGGCGCAGGACCCGGCCGCCGCCGACGCGCCGCCCTCGACCACCGAGCTCGACACCATCGTCGTCACCGCCGGCAAGCGCCAGGAATCGGTACGCGAGATCGCCGGCTCGGTCTCGGCGGTCACCGGCCAGCAGCTCGAGGACCTCGGCGCACAGTCGCTGTCCGACTACATCCAGCGCACGCCCGGCGTGGTGTTCAACAACTACCAGCCCGGCGTCTCGCACGTGGTCATGCGCGGCATCGCGACCAGTTCGGGCAATGTGCAGGGGCAGACCACGACCGGCTACTTCCTCAACGAGGTGCCGCTGACCGAGCCGGGCTGGACGATCGTCGTCCCCGACATCGACGCCTTCGACATCAATCGCGTCGAAGTGCTGCGCGGACCGCAGGGCACCTTGTTCGGTTCGGCCTCGATGGGCGGGGCGATCAACTACGTCGCCAATCTTGCCGATGCCTCGGGCTTCGACGCCGCCGCCGAGCTCACCGCCAGCCAGACCCGCAATGCCGACGTCGGCTTCGGTGCCAAGGCGATGGTCAACCTGCCGATTGCCGAGGACGTGCTCGCAGTGCGCGCCGTCGCGCAGCTGCGCGAGGATCCGGGCTATCTCGACAACGTCGGCCTGGGCCGGACCGGCAGCAACGACAGCCGCACCGCCGGCGGCCGCCTGTCGGTCACGCTGACGCCGTCGCAGGCGACCACGCTGAGTTGGTTGAGCCTGTGGCAGAACACCGATGCCGACGACAACAGCTATCGCATCGCCGGACTCGGCGAGTTCGAGCGCACCACCGCGATTCCCGAGTTCACCGACACCAAGGTCGCGGTGCATAGCCTGCGGCTGGATCAGGACCTGGGCTTTGCGACCCTGACCGCGCTGCTCGCCCAGCAGGACAAGCGCCAGGAATGGCAGTTCGACTACACCCCGATCCGCGGCGCCTACAACGCCGACCTCGGGCTCGATCTCGATACGCCGCTGTACATCGCCTCCGGCGGCGAGAGCACCGGCCGCAGCCTGGAACTGCGACTGGCCTCGTCCGGCGTCCAGCGGCTCGAATGGCTGGTGGGCGGCATGGTGTTCCAGACCGACAAGGCCACGTATGAGGCGCTCGGCGCGCAGGGCGCGGCCGGCGCGTTCGACCGCTCGCCGCTGTTCGGGCCGGGCAGCGGCGCGGTCATCGCGCCGGACGATGCGATCTTCAACGCCTTCTACAGCCATCTCGACGGTACCGAACTGGCGGTCTTCGGCGAGGGCACATTCCACTTCAACGACCAGTGGAAAGCCACGCTCGGCGGCCGCTTCTTCCGCACCCGGGTCGAATCGCGCAGCACCCAGGTCGGTTTCTCCACCTGGCCGGGCGACCCGATCGTCACCCGCGCGCGCACCGACGAAGACGGCTTCAATCCGAAGGCCTCGCTGACCTGGACGCCGTCGCAGGATCTGATGGTCTATGCGCTGGTGTCGGAGGGCTTCCGCTTCGGCGAGCCCAATACCGGCGGGTTGAGCGCCTACCCGATTCCGCCCGGCTCGCGCAGCGACAGCCTGGTCAACTATGAGCTCGGTGCACGCAGCAGCTTCGCCGACGGCCGCTGGCTGGTCGATGCAACGCTGTTCTACGTCGACTGGCAGGACATCCAGCTGCGCCTGCAGACGCCCGACTTCTACAACTACGCCAGCAACGGCGGCCAGGCCTACAGCCGCGGCATCGAACTGGCGACGACCTGGCGACCGGTCGCCGGCTTCGACTGGCAGTTGGCCGCCACCTGGCAGCAGGCGCGGCTGGACGAGGACCTGGAGATCCTCTGGGCCGGCACCGCGCCGGCCGGTGCGCAACTGCCGGGTTCCGCCGACTGGACGGTCAGCAACGTGCTCAATTACCAGTTCGACACGCGCTTTGCACCGACGCTCACGCTCGCCCACCAGTATGTCGGCAGCGGCATCAGCGACCTGGCATCGGCCGTGCCCGGCGCGGTCCGCCACACCCAGGGCAACTACACCACGGTCGACCTGCGCTACCGCATGACCTTCGGGACCACCGACTTGACGTTGTTCGGCTCCAACCTCGGCGATGTGCGCGGCATCACCCGCAGCGTGTCCGAGGTCAACGGCATCGGTCAGGGCCTGGTGCGACCGCGCACGTTCGGCGTGACGGTGCACTGGCGTTACTGACGCCGCGCCGCAGTTCACCACGCCGGCCTTGCCGGCCAACGCCGGGGACGGCGCGAGAGGAGATCCACGAGTCCATGACGTCATTCGATTCCCCGGCCGGACGCGCCGATGCACTGGCGCTGGGCCGGCTCGACGCGCACGCACAGGCGGCGCTGCGCAGCAGTGGCGCGGTGTCCGCGCTTGAACTCACCGAAGCGGCGATCGTCCGCGCACAACTGCTCGATCCCGCGCTCGGCGCGTTGAGTTACCAGGCTTTCGACGCCGCGCGGCAACGCGCCCGCGCACTCGATGCCGCAGGTCCGGACCCGGCCGCGCCGCTGGCTGGCGTGCCATGGCTGGCGAAGGATTCGCTGCGCGTGCCGGGCATGCCCACGCGCGGTGGTTCGCGCAGCCGCAGCAGCGAACCGGCGACCGAGGCACCGCCGTTCGTGCAGCGCTTCGACGCCGAGGGCCTGGTGGCGATCGGCAAGAGTGCGATGCCCGAGTTCGGCCTGATGGGCTCGACCGAACCGCTGCTCGGCCCGGTCACGCGCAACCCGTGGTCGCGTGCGCATTCGCCCGGCGGCTCCAGCGGCGGGGCCGGTGCCGCACTCGCAGCCGGCATCGTGCCGCTGGCGCACGGCAGCGACGGCGCGGGCTCGATCCGCATTCCGGCCTCGGCCTGCGGCGTCGTCGGGCTCAAGCCCGGACGCGGCGCCTGCGTGCCGGTGCGCGGCCGCCATGCGATCGAAGATCTGATCGTCGCCGACAGTCTGATGTCGCGCAGCGTCCGCGACACCGCCTGGGCCTTCGCCACCGCGCATCCCGACCGGCCACTGCCGGTGACCGCGCAGGATCCGCGGCGGCTGCGCATCGGCCTGGTGCTCGAATCGCTGCCGGGTCTGGCGCCCGACCCCGAGGTCGCGGCAGCGACGCAGTCGGCCGCGCAGCTGTGCGCATCGCTGGGCCATGCGGTCGAGGCGGTGACCTGGCCGCTGGACGGTCACGCGGTCTGGGCGGCGCTGCACACCTTGTGGTCGCGCCTGGGCGTGGACGCGGTCGAACTGGCGACCGCCCAGGGCGGCGCCGCGTTCGCCGAGCGTGCGCTCGAGCCGTGGACCTTGGGCCTGGCGCACTGGCACGAGACGCACTGCGGCGTCGCCGAGCTCGAACGCGCCTGGACCACGGTGGCCGCGCTGCCCGATGTCTTCTCGCGCTTCCACGCCCATTACGATGTGCTGCTGTGCCCGACCCTGCGCACACCGCCGCCGACGCTGGGCACGCTGGCGCCCGACCGCGACTTCGCCGCGCTGTGGCCCGCGATGTTCGAATGGATCGCCTACACACCGCTGCAGAACCTCGCCGGCACGCCCGCGATCTCGCTGCCGCTGGCGCAGGACCCGAGCGGCCTGCCGATCGGGGTGCAGTTCGCCGCCGACCGCGGCCAGGAGGCGCTGCTGCTGGCGCTGGCCTACGAACTGGAAGCAGCCGCCCCCTGGCAAGATCGCTGGCCACCGACATCGGTGGCCAACCATGAGGACACACGCTGATGGGTCATGCCCGCGACACCCGCTATGCGCCCCGCCACGACGGCGACATCGTGCGCCTGATCCAGGTGCAACCCTTTGCCTGGTTGGTCTCGGCCGGGGGCGACGATGCTGCGTTCACGCCGCTGCCGCTGCGCGTGGAATGCGACGACCAAGGCCAGCTGATCGCGCTGCGCGGGCACCTGGCACGGCGCAATCCGCACGTGGCGCGCCTGCGGCGCGACCCGCTGGCCCACGCGCTGGTCATCGGCCCGCACGCCTACGTTTCGCCGAGCTGGCTCGACGACCGCACCCAGGCGCCGAGCTGGAACTATGCCGCGGCTGCGTTCACGCTGGAGGTCACCTGCAGCGACCGCGAAGCCGACATCGCCGACGAACTCGATGCGCTGGTGACATCGATGGAAGCGGGCCGCCCGAACGCGTGGTCGATGCAGGAGATGGGCGAACGCTACGCGCGCCTGGCGAGCGGGGTCACCGCGATCCGCGGCCACATCGTCGCCACCCGCGCCACGTTCAAGCTCGGACAGGACGAGGCGCCGCACGACTTCGCGCAGCTGCTGGCCGGCCTCACACGCGGCGGCGAACACGCGCTGGTGGACTGGATGCGCGACTTCGCCGCGGACCGCGACGCATGAGCGCAGCGCCCGACGCGCTGGATCCGATGCTGCGCGGCTTCGTGACCGCGATCTGCAGCGAAGGCGCCCGTCTGGCCGGCGGCCGTACGCTCGACTGGCCGCAGCGGCGTGCGATCGCCGAGACCGTGCGGACGCCGTGGCGCGCGGGCGGGCCGCCGATGGCGCAGACCACGATGCATCGCATCGACAGCGCGGCGGGCGCCTTCGACCTGCGCGTCTACCGTCCGGCGGGCGCGAGCGAACCGGCCCCGGCGCTGGTCTACGTGCACGGCGGCGGCTGGTGTCTCTTCAGCCTCGACACCCACGACCGGCTGATGCGCGAACTCGCCGCGCGCGCGGGCATCGTCGTGGTCGGCATCGATTATGCGCTCGCGCCCGAGCATCCCTATCCGACCGCACTGCGGCAATGTGTGGACGCGGTGCGTGCGTTGCGCGCGCGCGCCGACGACTTCAGCCTCGATGCCACACGGCTGGCGATCGGCGGCGACTCGGCCGGCGCCAACCTCGCACTGGCCACCGCGCTGCAGTTGCGCGACTTGGATGGGCAGACCGGGCTGGCCGGCTTGCTGCTGCACTACGGCGCGTTCGATACCGCGATCGATGCCGACTCGGCGGCAACGCTCGGCGCCGCCGATGCCATGCTCAGCGCCGACGAGATGGCCGACTACTGGCGCGCCTACCTCGGCGCAGCGGCCGACCGCTGCCGCGATCCCCTGGCCGTGCCCGCGCATGCCGCACTGCACGCCCTGCCGCCGACGCTGCTGCTGTGGGGCGAACGCGACGTGCTTGCCGCGCAGAACGCGGCGATGGCGGCGCGCCTGCGTGCGAGCGGTGTCGAGGTCGACACGCAAGCCTATGCCGGCGCGCCGCACAGCTTCCTGGAGGCGATGTCGGTGTCCGACATCGCCCGCGATGCACTGGCGCGCGGCGCCGGCTGGCTGCGCGCGCGGCTGGCATCTATCGGAGCAGGCGCATGATCCGCCGCCTGGCTCTGGGCCTGCTGCTGTTGCCCGCAGTGGCGTGCGCGCACGCCACTGCGCACGGCCACCTGCCGACCCCCGAAGACATCGCCGCGCTGGCGGCCGTCGACGATCCGCAGATCGCGCCCGACGGGCGTCGCATCGCCTACACCGTCGGCACGCCGCAGCCCGGTGGCGCAGCGCCGCGCACGCAGCTGTGGCGCGTGGCGTTCGACGGCGACACCGCGCCACGCGCCCTGCCCGTGCCGGACGCGGCCCAGGACCGCCAGCCGCGCTGGTCGCGCGACGGCCGGCAGTTGTTGTTCCTGTCCGATCGTCGACCGCCGGGCGCCGATGCCACCGGACCGACCCAGGTCTGGCGCGTCGACGCCGACGGCGATGCGGCGACGCCGCTGACCGAATCGGTCGCCGATGTGACTGCGTTCGACCTGTCGTTTGATGGCGCGCAACTCGCCTGGCTGCAGACCGACCCGCCGTCGCCCGATGAGGCCGCGCGCCTGGCGGCCAAGGACGATGCCGTCGTCGTCGAGCGCCCGACGCGTTTCTCGCGCGTGTGGCTGCGTGCGCTGCCCGATGGCGCAGCGCGTGTGCTCACGCCGGTCGGCCTGCAGGTCCACGACCTGGCGTGGTCCCCCGACGGCCGCACGCTGGCGCTGCGCACGTCCTCGGGCACCACGCTCAACGACTACTGGTACGACTCGGCGGTGGTGCTGCTCGATATCGCCAGCGGACGCATCGGCGCGCCGCTGGAGCCGCACGCCTCGGCGCATCCGCTGCAGTGGTCGCCCGACGGCCGCCGGCTGCTGTATGGGCGCCTGGGCACGCATGGCATGGTCGCCACACCGATCGTGCACGACCTCGGTCGCGATACCCGCATCGCGCTCGGCGCACACTGGTCGGGCACGCTGTGGCTCGCACGCTGGCAGGACGATGCAACGCTGCTCGGGCAAGGTCAGCGTGGCATGCGCGGCGCATTCGTGCAGTTGGACGCGGCGACCGGTGCCGCGACCGAACGCGCGCGGCCGCAGATTCCGTATCGCAGCTTCACCGTCGCCGCCAACGGCCGCGTCGCCTACCTCGGCCTGCGCGACGACAGCCCCGGCAATGTCTGGACGTTCGACGGCACGCGACTGGCGCAACGCAGCGACCATCATCCGCAGGTCGCCGGCTGGCGGCTGGGCCGGGTGCGCGAACTCGAATGGCCGGCCTCGCGCGATGGCCGTGCGATCAGCGCGCTGCTGGTCACCCCGCCCGACTGGGATGGCAGGACACGGCTGCCGACGCTGGTGCAGATCCACGGCGGACCGGCGTGGGCGTGGTGGTCGGGCTGGCAAGGCTCCTGGCACGAATGGGCGCACCTGCTCGCCGCGCGCGGCTACGCGGTGCTGCTGCCCAATCCGCGCGGGTCGGAAGGCCACGGCAACGCCTTCGCCGAACTCGCCCGCGGCGACTGGGGCGACGGCCCGTTGCAGGACGTGCTCGACGGGCTCGACCTGCTCGAGCGCGACGGCATCGCCGATCCGGCCCGCGTCGCGATCGGCGGCTGGAGCTACGGCGGGTATCTGTCGGCCTGGGCAGTCGCGCGCAGCGACCGCTTCCGCACCGCGATCGTCGGCGCCGGCGTGCTCGATCTGGCGAGCGCGGCGCTGACCAACGACGTGCCCGATTACCTGCCCGGCTACTTCGGCGACCCGCTGCAAGCGCGCGCGACCTACGACGCGCAGTCGCCGGTCCACCATGCGCGCGACATCCAGGTGCCGGTGCTGATCCTGCATGGCGAGGCCGATGCGCGTGTGCCGCTGTCGCAGGCGCAGATGTTCCATCGCGCACTGCGCTTCAACGGCACGCCGGTCGAGCTGGTCACCTATCCACGCGGGCCGCACTGGTTCCACGAACAGGCGCACGAGATCGACCTGCAACAGCGCGTGCTCGACTGGCTCGATCGCACGCTGCACTGAGCGCATCTGACGCAGCCCACGCGGCTGCGTCAGTTGAACGCCAGCCGCACGCCGAAGCCGACCAGGCACGCGCCGGCGATCCGTCGCAACCCGCGGGTGATGCGCGGATCGCGGGCGACGTGCGCGCGCAGCGCATGGCCGGCGAGGATCAGCAGCGAGCAGTACAGCAGGCCGAGCAGGCCGATCAGCCCCGACATCGCCGCGAACGTCGCCACGCCGCGGTGCTGCGCCGGATCGATGAACAGCGGAAAGAACGCCATGTAGAACAGCACGGCTTTGGGATTGAGCAGCGTGATCAGCACGCCCTGGCCGAACCAGTGGCCGTTCCCCATCGCGACCCTGCCCGCGCCGTCGCCGCGCCTGCGCAGCAGCTGCACACCGATCCACACCAGATACACGGCGCCGAGCCATTGCACGCCGCGAAACAGCATCGGGTTGGCGGCGAGCAGTGCGGCCACGCCACCGGCGGCCAACCACAGCAGCACCTGGTCGCCGAGCGCCAGACCGAAGAACGCCGCATAGCCCCCGCGCATACCACCGCGCGCAGTCGCGGTCAGCAGCGCGAATGTCCCCGGCCCCGGAATCGCGAGGAACACGAGCACCGCGACCACGAAGGTCGGCAGATCGGAAATGCCCATCCAGCCCATGTCGTCAGCGCCGCGGATCGAGCACGCATGATACGCAGGCGACGCGGCCGTTCACGGCGCGGGACACGCATGGCCGCCGCGGTACCGGTCGGATTCACGCCGCCTCGTCGGCGTGACCGGCACGGTGTGCAGTCGCGGGCATCGATGCAGGGCGGCCGAACGGTCGGGACGCGATGGTCGCCATCCCCTGTCGCCGGAGACTCCCATGCATTCACGTCGCAGCTTTCTGTCCGCCGCCGCGCTTGGCGCCGCCACCCTCGCCGCCGCACCGCTGGTCGCCAGCGCGCAGACCTCGCCCGGCGATGTCCTGCCGACCCAGGGTCGTCGCCGGTCCGCTGCGCTGCCGACCAATCCCGCAGGCGGTCGCAGATACCGTCCGAGCGCGCGCGTCGGACTCGGCGGCGCGCCGCTCGGCAACAACTGGGCGGTCGTCACCGAAGACGACGCACAGGCCACGCTGGAGGCCGCGTGGGACGGCGGCATGCGCCTGTTCGACACCTCGCCCTGGTACGGCCTCGGCCGCTCCGAGCGTCGTTTCGGCCACGTGCTGGGACAGAAGCCGCGCGCCGAGTACGTCATCTCCAGCAAGGTCGGCCGCCTGCTGACCGCGACCAAGGACACACCGAAGGTCGGCTGGAAGGACCCGCCGCCGTTCGACTACCGCTACGACTACAGCGCGACCGGCACACGCCGTTCGATTGAGGACAGCCTGCAGCGCCTGGGGATCGACGCGATCGACATCGTGCTGATCCACGACCTCTCGCCCGACAACGGCGACATGGGCGAGCGCTGGACCGAGTACTTCGAGCAGGCCCGCACCGGCGCCTTCGTCGAGCTGACGAAGATGCGCGAAGAAGGCCTGATCAAGGCCTGGGGCATGGGCGTCAACACGCCCGACCCGGCGCTGCGGGCGATCGAGGTCGCCGACCCGGATATCTTCCTGCTCGCCTGCCAGTACTCGCTGCTCGACCACCAGCGTGCACTCGACGACACCTTCCCCAAGCTCGCCGAAAAGGATATCTCGGTGATCGTCGGCTCGCCGCTGCTGGCCGGCTTCCTGACCGGGCGCGACCGTTATCTGTACGGGTCGCAGCCGGTGCCGGCCGATGCCCAGCAGAAGCGCGCGAAGGCGGAGGAGATCGTGCGCGCACATGGCGTCGATCTGCGCACCGTGGCCTTGCAGTTCGCCAATGCGCCCGAGGTCGTCTCGGCGATCGTGCCCGGCGCACGCAACGCGCGGCAGGTGCAGGAGAACATCGCCTCGATGTCGGTGGCGATTCCCGACGGCGTCTGGGACGACCTCCGCCGCGCCGGCATCGTCGCCGAGCACGCGCCGGTGCCCGCAGCGGGCTGACGCGGCCAGCGCCCGGCGCTACGGCGCCGAGTGCGAGGCGGCCAGCCGGGCGCGCACCGCCTCGATCAGCGCTGGCAGCGTCTCCACCCGCGGCACGCTGTAGCGCTCGGCGGTGATGTCCAGGTTGCCCTTGCGGAAGTAACCCGCTGGCGCTGCCAGCAGCAGCTTGCCCGAGCGCGCGTACAGGCCGAACTCCAGCAGCGTGATCGGACTCTGCGTGCCCGGCGCGAAATACATCAGCACCAGATCCGCCCGCTCTAGCGCTTGGAGCTCCCATTCCACCTGGCGCCGGAACTCCGGCTCGTCCGCCTCCACCCGCCAGGCCGGGTTCCAGTCCGCACGGCGCGGATTGAGCAGCACCACGTCCAGATCGGCGAGCGCAGCCTGGACCTGCTGTTGCCAATCGCCGGCGCGGCCCATCTCGATGCTGCCAGCCAGAAACACCGTCGGCCGGCTGTCGTCGGGCAGCGGCTCGGGCGAGACGACCGTCGTCGCCGCGACCGCCGACAGCGGCGCGAGTGCGGCGATCGCCAGGAGTGGCGCAAACAGGAATCGGAGCATCGTCGAGGACCTGAGATGAGAGCGCTATGATCGCAGCGTCGCGACAGAACGCGACATCCGCCCGCAGTTCCGCGATCGCTGTCACGGCGCAGTGACCGGTCTAGGGATCGACCGCGACCGGGACGCGCGATGCCGCCCACTGCGCGTGCAGAACGCCTGCGACTGCATAGCAGTGCGGTGCATCGACGTTGGCCAGCACGATGACCGTTTCTCCCGTCTTCGGGTAGGTGCGGAGATCGGTGCAGATGCCATCGGCGGAACCGCCATGTCCCCAGCGGAAATCGCGTGCAGGCACGCCGTCGCCGTAATCGGTCGCGAAGAAGCCCAAGCCCATGAATTCACGATGCGGCCCGCAGCGGGCCGCAGCCTGCGATCAGCGCACCGTACTCGTCAGCGCATCGAAGGCTTCGTCGATCTGCGCGGGCGAAAACCCGCAATGGCCCTCGCCGGCCGGCGGCAGCACCGTCAGGTTGCGGCTGCGGCCCGCGGCTTGGACGAGCACCGGATAGATGCCCTGCAGGCGTGCGGTGATCGTCGGATCGTCTTGGTTGTAGCGCAGCACCACCGGCCGTTCGATGCGCCCGTCCAGGTCGGCCACGCGGGCCAGCTGCGCCATCGCGCGGGTGTCGCCCCGATAGCGCGGCGCGGCGGCGTTGAAGGCCGCATCGTCGCCGAATCCGGCGTAGACCGTGTCGCGGTTGTCGACCGGCAACCCGCCGGTGCGCGCCGTCATCTCGCGCAACACCAGCGCGTACAGACCGAGCGTGCCGGTCAGACCTTCGGTTGGCACCTCCAGCGCCGTCGCTAGCGCGGCCGCGGCCTCGGTGTCCGACGCCAGCGCCGCGCCGATTGCCTGCATCAGCGCGATCTGGTCGCTCGGCAGGTCGTCAAGCGGCGGCGCGGCTGGATCCGACAGCCCGCGCCCGGGCAGGCCAGCTTCCGGAAAGAAGACGTCGAATGCGACCAGCGCCCGCTGCGCGTCCTCGAACATGCGTGTGGCCGGCACGTTCGCGCCGCACAACGACAATGCGCCATCGTAGCGATCGCCATGGCGCTCCAGGCTCGCGAGCGCGGCCTGGCCACCCATCGAGAACCCGACCAGCCAGCTGCGCCGCAGCGCATGGCGCGTCGCGAGGTGTGCGCGCAGGCGTTCGCTGTCGTCGACGGCCGCGGCCACCGCCCAGCCCTGCTCGGCATAGCCACTCTCGGCGACCGCGTAACCGCGGGCCAGGAACACCGGCGTGGCCTCGTTCGCCGGCCAGGGATCGGCGCGCGGGACGCCGCGGGGCTCATAGCCATGCAGCAGCAGCACCAACTCGCCATTCCAGTCGCGGGGAATCTCGAACCGGTACGGCGCACCCGCGAGCGTGCCGGTCTCCACACGCGGCTCGGCCGCGGTGTCCACAGCGTATGCGCCCGCGCAGGCCATGAGCAGCCCCGCCAACACCCCACCCAGTGCCACGTCTCGATGCCTGCGTGCCATGCCCTGCGCCATCCCCGACGACCTTTGCGCACCCTACCCGAAGGCAGCCGGCGACGCACCGGATGAGACCGGGCTGGCTACACTTGGCACCGATGAACCCGCATATCGTCCTGCTTGCCTTGATCCTCGTCCTCGTCGCGGTCGCGACGGGCCTGCTCGTGGTGTTGCTGTTGCGTCGGCCCGGCGCGGGCGGCGACGCGCTGGAGCGGGCCCTGCGCGAGGAGCAGCGCGCGGGCCGGGCCGAGTTGCGCCAGCAGCTCGATGGCTTCGCTGCGGCGCAGGCGCAGCGCATCGACGCGTTCGGCGCGCAGCTGCAGGCGGTCGCCGCACGCACCGATCAGCGCTTGGACGAGTTCACCGTGCGCACCGATGCGCGACTCGATGCGTTCACCCGCACCACCGACGAACGCCTCGACGTGTTGCGCGCCGCGCTGGGCGAGGACGCGCGCAAGGCCCGTACCGAGGGCGCGGACCAGCAGCAGCGGTTCGCCGATGCGCTCGGCGCGCGCCTGAACGAGTTGACCCAGCGCAACGAGCAGCGCATCGGCGAGATGCGCGCCACGCTTGAGCAGCAGCTGCGCGCCTTGCAGGCCGACAACACCGCCAAGCTCGAGCAGATGCGCGCGACGGTCGACGAGAAGCTGCAGACCACGCTCGAGGCGCGCCTGGGCGCGTCGTTCAAGCTGGTGTCCGAGCGGCTCGAGCAGGTGCAGCGCGGACTGGGCGAGATGCAACAACTGGCAACCGGCGTGGGCGACCTCAAGCGCGTGCTGAGCAACGTCAAGAATCGCGGCGGCTGGGGCGAGGTGCAGTTGGACAACATCCTCGAGCAGACGCTGACGCAGGACCAGTACGGCCGTGGCGTGCGGGTCAAGCCGGGCGGCGCGGAGATCGTGGATTTTGCGATCCGCCTGCCGGGCCGCGGCGACGCCGATGCCGTCGTGTGGCTGCCGGTCGATGCGAAGTTCCCGCGCGAAGATTACGAACGCCTGCTCGATGCGCAGGAACAAGGCGACGCGGAGGCCGTGAAGACCGCGGTCGCCCAGCTCGAACGCGCGATCCGGGTGCAGGCGAAATCAATCTGCGACAAGTACGTGTGCCCGCCGCACACGACCGACTTCGCGGTGATGTTCCTGCCGACCGAGGGGCTTTACGCCGAGGTCATACGCCGCGCCGGTCTGGTCGACCTGCTGCAGCGCGAGCACCGTATCGTGGTCGCCGGGCCGACGACGATCACCGCGCTGCTCAACAGCCTGCAGATGGGCTTTCGCACGCTGGCGATCGAGAAACGCTCGAGCGAGGTGTGGCAGGTGCTGGGCGCGGTCAAGACCGAGTTCGGCAAGTTCGCGACCGTGCTCGAGCGGGCCACCAGCCAGCTCGACACCGTGCAGAACAGCATCAAGGCCGCCGGCGTGCGCACGCGCGCGATCGAGCGCCAGCTGCGCGGCGTCGAGTCGCTGCCCGGCCCCGACGCGCAGGCGCTGCTGGGCGATACGCTCGACGACAGCGTCGACGCGCAGGACTGACCGGCCCACGCAACGCGGCGGCAATGCCCGCGCGGCGATGGCATGATCGGAGCGCCCCACCTACCGACGCACGCCATGACCGCAGCACTGACCGACATCCCGCTCACGACCATCGACGGCGGGACCACGACACTCGGCGCCTACGCCGGCAAAGCGCTGCTGGTGGTCAACGTGGCCTCCAAGTGCGGGCTCACGCCGCAGTACGCTGGACTCGAAGCCCTGTATCGCGAGAAGCACGCGGCGGGCCTGGAGATCTTGGGCTTTCCGGCCAACGACTTCGCCGGCCAGGAGCCGGGCAGCGACGCGGAGATCCAGCAGTTCTGCACGCTCCACTACGACGTGGGATTTCCGTTGTTCTCCAAGATCGCGGTCACCGGGCCCAACGCGCATCCGCTGTATGCCGCGCTGACCGCGGCGCGGCCGGAGGCGACCGGCGACGGCCCGATGCGCGAACGCCTGCGCGGCCACGGCATGACCCCCAACCCGGCGCCGGGCGTGCTGTGGAATTTCGAGAAGTTCCTGATCGATCGCCACGGCCGCGTCGTCGACCGCTTCGCGCCGGACGTGACCGCTGACGATCCGCGGCTGCGCGCGGCAGTCGAGGCCGCGCTGGCGGGGTGAGCGGGTTGGTCCGGCCCAGACGACCGACGGCGGGGCCGCGTGCAGCTCCCGCCGTGACTCAGGGGTTGGAGATGCCGGGCACGACCGGGATTGCATCGACCGGCACGGTCGGCATCGCGTCGTCCTCGTAGAGGTAATCCGGCAGGTCGTCGTCGTCGCTGCGATGGCGGCGTACCGACTCGATCTGGTAGGCGCGGCGCTGCATCCAGGCATCGCGGATCAGCGCGTATTCGTCGGTCGCGCCCTCGCGCATGCTGTCGACGACGAACAACCGCGTGCGCAGGTCGACCAGTTGCAAGCCCTGCAGGCCGTAGCGCCAGGTATCGTCATTGAGCTGGCGCAGCGGCGATAGCGGCGCGTCGCCGACCATGCCGAAACCGTCGCGCAAGGTGCGTGGGCCGAACAGCGGCAGCTCCACATAGCGCGAGTTGCGCCAGCCCCACACGCCCAGCGTCTGGCCGAAATCGGCATCGCGATGCGGGATCTCCGCATCGGTGGCCGGGTCGAAAATGCCGCCGATGCCCAGCGTGCTGTTGACCACAAACCGGCCCAGCGACTGGCCTGCGTCCTTCGGCCGCCCCTGCAGCAGCGCATTGAGCGCGGTGACCGGCTGGCCGAGGTTGCTGAAGAAGTTGCTCACGCCCAGCCGCACGGCCCGCGGCACGATCTTCGCGTACGCCTTGGCCAGCGGCTTGGCGACGCCGCGGTCGACCGCGCTGTTGAACGCGAACATCTTGCGATTGAACGGTTCCCACGGATCGTAGCTGCGTGGCATCTGCGCGGCGGCCGGCAGCGTCGGGTCGGCAACCGGATCGTAGACCTGCTCGCCATACAGGGCGGCGTAGTCGAGTTCGGCCTGGGTCGGCGCGCCGGCGACTGGCGTGCCATCCGCGGGCGTGGCATCCCCGGCGATGCGCGCGGCATCGTCGAAGGCCGCCACGACGGCGGCCTGATCGGGTGCGGCCGGCTGTTCCGACGCCTCGGCCTGGGCCGCGTCGGGTACCTCGGTCGGTGCGGGCGCATCGATCGCGACCGGCGAGGGGACACGATCGCGCGGGGCGCCGGTCCCGGCGCAGGCAGCGAGCGTGGCCGCGGCCAGCAGCGGCAGGATCGGGCGGAGCGTACGAAGCGGAGTCGACATCGGAGAAGTCCGGTGGGGGTGCCGATGGAACATCAAGGGGCGTGGGTCGCCGGGGCGCCGACGGTCATGCCGTCATCCTGCGCGCCGCGCTTCACGCGCGCACGTAGGTCAGCGCCGGCGTCAGCCGGTAGGCGCTGCGCAGTTCGGCCAGGCCCGGCGGTTCGCCGTCGACCGTGAGCGCACCATCCCCGGCCAGTTCGGCCAGCAACGCGAGCCCGGCGCTGTCGACCGCGGTGACCGCGGTCAGGTCGAGCTGGCGGGCGCCGGCGCGCAGCGGCTGCACGCGCGGCCACAACGCCGGCACGGTGGCCGCCGACACCGCGCCGGCGAACGCCAACGCATCGCCGTCGCGCCGGACCGAGGCGGCAGCAGGCGCGCTCATCGGCCGGCGTCGGCCTGGATCTGGCCGGCGCGCAGTTCGCGTGCGACCTGCTGGATCGACTTGCGCTGCAACTCGGGGTCGAACTGCTCGCGGAACGTGCGCACGAACGACACGCCCTCGACCATGACGTCGAACACCTTCCAGGTGCCGCCGCTCTGGCGCATCAGGTAATCGACCGGCACCGGCTCGCCGCCACTGCGCAGCAGCTCGCTGGACACGCGCACGCCCAAGCCACGCGGCAGCGGCGCCTCGGACTTGATGCGCACCCGCAGCTGGGTGTTGAAGTCCAGCAGCGACGAGCCGTAGCGGCGCATCAGGTTTTCGGCCAGCGCGTCACCGAACGCCTTGACGTCGGCATCCGAGGCGCCGCGGCCATGCCGCCCAAGCACCTGACGCGCGGCATAGTCGCGGTCGAACATGGTGTCGAACTCGCCGGTGATGAAGCGCTGCAGCGCGGCGCGGTCACGGCTGAATTCGGCGCGGCGGGTCTCGATGGTCTTGAGCACCCGTTCGCTGTTGGCCAGCACCAACTGGCTCGGCGAACCGGCCTGGACGTCGGCGGCCGGGGCGGCGGCCGGACGGGCCTGCGCGAACACGGTTGCGGTCGGCAGGGTGAGGGCCGCGGCCAGCGCCAGCGGCAGCACACGGCGGATCAGGGGCATGCGGATCATGGGAGCACTCCTTCGTCACGGGGGGACGCGTCGGGAGACGCGGCGGCGGGCGGATCGTCCGCCGGCGGCGCGGCATCGCCGCCACCGCTGAACATGTATTTGCCGACCATCTGGATCAGGTCGACCGCCGGCGAGGTGAACGCGATCTCCTCGCCGGGCTGCAGCGATTCGACGTCGCCACCGGGCGACAGGCCGACGTAGCTCTCGCCGAGCAGGCCGCCGGTCAGGATCGCGGCCGAGGTGTCGGCCGGAATCTCGGCGTAGCGGTCCTCGATCGCCAGGGTCGCGATCGAATCGAACTTCACCGGGTCCAGGTCGATCCTGTCGACCCGACCGATGGTCACGCCGCCGATCTTCACCGGGGCGTTGGGGCGCAACTGGCCGAGATTGCTGAAACGCGCGGTGAGTTCGTACGTGCCGCCGCGACCGAAGCCGAACTTGCCATTGGTCGAGGCGATCGCCAGCACCAGCAGCGAGCCGAGCGCCAGCAACAGAAACGCGCCGACGGCGAACTCGAGACGGGGACCACGGGCGCTTGTCATGGGTGTCACCTTTGCAGCGGGCCGCCTGCGCGGCGGTGAAGGAAAAGACCGGACGCCGGAGCGGGCATCAACGGAACAGGAATGCGGACATCACGAAGTTGAACATCAGCACCAGCAGCGAGGCGTTGACCACCGCCCGCGTGGTGGCGACCGAGGTGCCCTCGATCGTCGGCTCGGCATGGAAGCCAACATAGGACGCGACCAGCGCCGCAGTGCCGCCGAACACCGCCGACTTCAGGAACGCGGTCAGAAAATCGCCGCGGAAGTCGACCGCATCCTGCATCGTCTGCCAGAACATGCCGTTGTCGATGCCCAGTACCTGGACCGCCTGGAACCAGCTCGCCGACAGCGCCAGGCTGCAGAAGAACGCGGTCAGCAGCGGCACGCAGATCACCGCCGCCCAGAATCGCGGCGCGACCGCCTTGGCGACCGGGTCGATCGCCATCAGGCCCAGCGCGGTGATCTGGTCGGTCGCGCGCATCAGCCCCAGTTCGGCGGCGATCGAACTGCCGGCGCGGCCCACGAACAGCAGCGCAGTCAGCACCGGCGCCAGTTCCCGGTACAGGCCCAGACCGATCAGTACGCTGACCTGGTTGCTGGCGCCGTAGGTCTCCAGCGCGCGGTAACCCAACAACGTCAGCGACAGACCGACGAAGGCGCCCCCCACGGCGATGATCGGCAACGAACGGCCGCCGATCTTGTAGACCTCGCGCAGCAGCTCGGCGAAGAAGTCGGCGGTCGGCCGGGAGGCGCGCAGCACCGACAACGAGAACAGCCCGGCGCGGCCGAGCGAGCGGATGGCGGCGGTCATCGACGGCGTCCCGGGCAGCGACCGCGGGTCGTACGCAGGCAGATCGAACGCGTCAT
This sequence comes from Xanthomonas citri pv. mangiferaeindicae, assembly GCA_002240395.1. Taxonomy (NCBI): domain Bacteria; kingdom Pseudomonadati; phylum Pseudomonadota; class Gammaproteobacteria; order Lysobacterales; family Lysobacteraceae; genus Xanthomonas; species Xanthomonas citri. Next base: position 1,614,642 of record CP016836.1, on the reverse strand, counting down.
GCGGCCTCCGGCCGGGCGAGGTCGGCACGGTCGAACGCGATCGGCCCATCGGGCTCGCCGCGCAGGAACTGCCGCACCAGCGGGTCTTCTGAGGCCTCGAGCGCGGCCGGGGTGCCGGTGAATACGATCCGGCCGTTGGCGATCACCACCGCGCGATCGGCGACTGGCAGCGTCTCATGGACGTGGTGGGTCACCACGATGCTGGTCAGCCCCAGGCTGGCATTGAGCCGGGCGATCAGGCTCATGATCACGCCCGAGGCGATCGGATCCAGGCCGGTCAGCGGCTCGTCGTAGATCATCAGCGGCGGATCGAGCGCCAGCGCGCGGGCCAGCGCGACGCGGCGCGCCATGCCGCCCGACAGCTCACGCGGGTACAGGTCGGCGGCCGCACGCAGGCCTACCGCCTGCAGCTTCATGTCGACCAGTCGCGCGATCACCGGCTTGGGCAGATCGGTGTGGATGCGCAGCGGCAGCGCGATGTTCTCGGCCGCGGTCAGATCGGTCAGCAGGCCGTTGCCCTGCAGCAGCACACCGATGCCCTTGCGCATCTCCAACAGCGCGCGCTGGCGCTGCGGCACCGGACGCCCGAACACCTCGACCTTGCCGGCGGCGGGCACCAGCTCGCCGGTCAGTGCCGAGAGCAGCGTCGACTTGCCGCTCCCCGACGGGCCCAGCACCGCGGTCACGCTGCCGCGTGGCACCGTCAGGTCGATGTCCGCGAGCACGGTCCGGCCACCGCGATCGAGGCGGGCCCGGTCGAGACGGACGGCGATGTCGGGGGCAGGATCGAAGGACACGCAAGCGGCCGAAGTTAAAAACCCGTCAAGGGTGGCGAAGTGCAACTGAACACAGACGGAGTGACTGAACCGAATAGTACAGTAATTCAGCCCTGCCTGAACGCCGCACCGCGGTGCGCGCCCCTGATCTGCGATGCGCCGGCGACATCCGCGGCCTGGCCGACCGCGAGCCGGGTCGATCGCCGGCTGTCCTGCTGCGGGTCATGCGCCCGGGTCGGTGACTGCCTCGCGCGCAGGCTCCGCCGGCGTGGTGTCCGTCCGCTCCGCCATGTCCTCATGCAGGATCCGGCGGATCTCCAGAACCGCTGGCGCCGTCTCCTGCACGCTGTGCCCGGACACGATGATCTTTTCCGACAGCGCGCCCGGCAGGTGTGCGCTGGGGTACGGCACCAGGCCGTCGTCACTGTCCTCCAGGGCACCCTCGGCACTGCGGCGCGCGATGATCGAGTGCAGCCGCACCGCGGGCGAGATCGGAAACTGAGCGGCCGCGCGCACGAACGGATCGTCCTTGGACAGGTTGTCGATGCTGTTGGGCAAACGCGCCTCGCGCCGGTCCTCATCGTGACCCGCCAAGGCCTGGATCACGTCGCCGAAGCCCTCGAGCAAGGTCAGCGGCAGCCGCACCAGGCCCGACACCCAGCGCCCCAGCCGGGTGCCCGCGACCTCGGTGCCACGGTGCGGCGCGGCGATGAACACCGCGCGTCCGACCTGCGGCAGCGGCTCGAAGCGCAGCATCGGCTCGAGCCGGGGGCGGATCCGCGCCAGCCGTGCCGGCTCGATCTCGCGCGTCTGGACGAACGCGTTCCACAGCGCATCGCCCGACGAGGACACCAACAATCGCGCGATCACCCCGCCCATGCTGTGGCCGACCAGCACGATGTCGTGCGAGGCCGGCGCCTGCCCGCCGGGATCGACATGCGCCAGCGCGTCGATCACCAGGCGCCGGATCGCGGCCTGGTTGAGCGCGATCGGCATGTTGGTCGGGTAGTAGACCTGCCAGACCTGGTAATTCCGGCGCAGCGCCTCGTCGCCCATGATCTCGTTGGCGACGTTGACCCAGGCCTCGGGACTGCTGGCCAGGCCATGGATCATCAGCACGATGCGGCGCTGCGGATCGTAGGGCTGCATCATGTACAGGTGCGGGCGTTCGATCCCGCGCTCGCGGCCGAGCAAGGTGCGCAGCGACTGCACGGCGAACCCCGAGCGCGCCAGCCACAGCCCATAGCCGGCGCTGAAGTTCGCGGCCAGCGGCACCGGCTGGCCACGCAGCACCACGGTGTCCTCGATATAGGGATCGTGCGCGCTGGCCAGCACCTCGCGCGTGGCCAGGACCTCGGCTGCGTCCTCGCCCGGAAAGCGGAACAGCAGGGTCAGGCTCGGAGACGGCATTTCGCTCCATGCCGGCACGTCCGGGCGGTGGCCGGCGCGCGCGTGGGGCGCGGCCGACGCGGCGGCGGCCACCGGGTCGTCCATCACCGCCACCAGCTCGGCGCCGAAGCCATCGCGGCGATAGATGCTGCGCAGGCCCTTGAACGACAGCGACGCGGCCGGCAGCAGTTCCTGCGGCATGTCCGTGCCGCCGGGCAGGCGCAGGCCGGTCACGTCCATATGCAGCGTCCAGCCGGCGACCTCGATGCGGTCAGTCGGCGGCGCACTACGCACGCGGGTGTCGAACAGCTGCGTCGAGGCCGCCTGGACGGCATGGTTGTACCAGTCGCGGACCTGGGTCTGGCGATCCTCGAATGCACGCTCGCCTGGTGACCGCGCGGTGTAGAACAGGTACACATAGGCATGGCGCGCGGCTTCAAACAGCGCCTGCAGCCGGGCATCGGCGCTCGCCGGGTCGACCGGTTTTCCGGGCACGGGCGAGGCCAGCGTCAGGGCGTGCTGCAGCCACAGTTCCGATAGCGCCGATTGCAGGCGCTCGTCGGCAATGCCCTCCACGCCCGACAAGGCACGGATGCAATCGATCGACGGCTGCACGCAGGCGGCAGTGTCGAGACCGGCGACGCGGATCGTCTGCGCGGTGGCGGCGCTGAGGCGGCCGGTGGTCAGGATGTCGCCACGCTGCAACGCGATGGTTTCGCCGGGCGTCATCGGCGCGACCGCGACCGAGGGCCCGAACTCGCGCAGGATCGCGCAGCCGCCGAGCGCGGCCACCAGCAGCGCGGCGGTGATGGTCCGCCCCAGCCACGTGGAGGAACGGCCCGTCATGGCGTGGTGGCGGTCACGCCCGGCACGCCTTGGCGGATCGCGCGCGGGAACTCGGCCGCCGGCCCGTCGAAGGCGCGCGCGCGCGCGGTGATGCGGCCGGCCGCGCGCAGCGTCTGGAGGTCATAGCCCGGCACCAACCCGTCGTGGTCGTAGGCATAGCCGTCGAAGTGCCCCGACAGCAGCAGCCGGTAATCGAGCGGCAGCGCAGGCGCGATGCGACGCGCGAGCGCGAACACGATCGTCGTGCAGTTGCTGGTCAGCGTGTTGTAGAAGCGCGGCTTGCGCTGCAGCCGGGCCGCCTCGTCGAGATAACCCAGGAACACCTCGCGCAGTTGCGCCGGCGGCACATCGAGCCGGTACAGGTACACGTCCTCGCCACGGATATTGCTGCGCACGCGCACGATGTCGTATTCGTCGGCGGCCACCAGCACCGTTTCGAACTGGCGGAAGAAGCCGCCGACCGCCGAGAACGACTCGTCGCGCTCCTTGCGGATCTCCAGCGAAAACACCAGTTGGCGGCCATCGTCGAAACCGAACGAGACCAGCGTGTGGGCGATATGCGGGCCCATCCAGTACGACAGGATCAGATCGGCCGACACCAGACGCTCGAGGTCGTAGGTCCGCGTCTCCCAGCGTACGGTGTAGTCGTCGTCGCTGCGCCAATCGAAATTGCGGACATTGCGCAACGTGACCCGATTGCCTTCGACATCGGCCTCGAGCAAGCGCGCGACATCATCGGCCCACAACCGTGCGTGCGAGGGCAGCAAGGTCTGCCACCAGCCGAGCAGCATCAGCAGCGCGATCCCGCCGATGACCGGAGCGATGCGACCGCGCGCTTGCCGCGGCCGCGGCGGCAGAGACACCAGCACGGCCACCGCGACGACCAGCCAGACCGCGATCAGCAGCCATCGCCAAGTGGCCGGCGCCTGGTATCCCAGCGCGAATGCACCCCACACCGCCACCGGCACGACCGCCAGCGCGGCCACGGCGGCGCCCAGCCAGCGCCTCGCTGGGCTGCGAGCGGTCGTCGAGGGTGGAGTTGTGAGGGAGTCGGGCGCCATGTCGCGGGTCTGAGCCGAGCCTGCGATGGCAGGACGCGTTCATCCTAGCAATATTTGAACCCGCAAGTACACTATTTGATCGGCGGGCCGAACGCCGCCAGCACGCCGTCCACAGGTGCATGCGGCGCTGCGGGAAGTGTCTCAATGGCTGCTGCGAGCCTGAACGAGCTGCGACGCCGGGCGAGCAGCTCACGCAATTTGAGCCAAACCACGACACCCTCGCGACATACGACGCGAAAGACTGGGCGCGTCACTTTCGACCGACCCAGGAGTTTTCCATGCGTCGTATCGTGCTTCCCCTCGCGGCTGCAGCTGCCTTCGCGCTGACCGCGTGTAACAACCACGACACCCCCGCCACTGGCCCTGCACCGACGACCGACCCGGCGACCGCACCGCCGCCGATGGACTCGCAGACACCACCTCCCAGCGATCCGATGACGCCGCCGCCGACCGACCCGACGCTGCCGCCGAACGATCCGGTCGATCCGACCATGCCGCCGCCGACCGATCCCACGATGCAGCCGCCGACCGATCCGACCACCACGCCGCCAGCACCGCCGACCGGCCAGGACGCCACGACCGGCACTTGATCGCGCGAGGCTGACCTTTTCTCCATCCAGTTCATCTCTGCCCGGTTCGGCGCGCAACAAGCGCGACGCTCTCTCTCAACCGGTGTTGCCGCCCGTGTCTCACGGGCGGCTTTTTATTGCGTGTCATGCAGGCACGGCAGACGCACGGTGTCGAATAGTCCACCGCCCGCTGCAACGCCGTCCTCGCCTCTCAGCGCGGCGGACTGCGGCGGGCGTCGTCACTGAGGATGCGGCGCGCGCGGAACTCGCTGTCCTCGTTCCATTGCGGCCACTCGGCCGTGTTCGCGAGCGCCGCCGCCAGACGGTAGACCGTGCGCGTGTCGGCGGTCGGTCCGGCCATGTCCCAGCTGTCGTCGAAGGCATCGCCCGGCTGGTGATAGCGGTGCGCGAAGTAATCGGCGCGCGCCGCTTTGCCGCCGGCCACGCCGCCATCGAGCTGGTCCATGCCCGGACCGATCGTCAGCGCCGGCACGCCGGCCTGGGCGAACGCGAAATGGTCGGCGCGGTAGAACAGCCCCGCTTCGAGATTGGGATCGGGCGACCAGCTCCGGCCATCGATGGCCGCCGCCGCGGCCAGGTCGCGCTCCAGCGAGACGCGGCCGTTGCCCCAGGACGAGATGTCGCGGGTTTCGCCGTCGGGGCTCCACATTTCCATGTTCAGCACCGCGGCCGTGGTCTCGAGCGGACGCAGCGGATTGGCCGCGTAGTAGGTCGCACCGAGCAGGCCGTTCTCCTCGGCCGTCAACGCAATGAACTGCAGCGTGCGCGCCGGGCGCGGGCCGGCGGCGAACACCCGCGCCAGTTCGATCAGCGACGCGATCGCGGTCGCGTTGTCGACCGCGCCATTGATGATCGCATCGCCGCTGGCATCGGGCTCGCCGACGCCGAAGCTGTCCCAGTGGCCCGACAACACGACCGTCTCGTCGGGACGCGACGCGCCCGGCAGTACGCCGACCACGTTGTGGCTGGTCACACGCTCGCGCTGCACGTCGAAGGCGATGTCCAGGCGTGCATCGCCGAGCGCGCCGCCGCGAAAGCCCGGCTGTTGCGCCCGGCGCTTTTCGGCCTCGAAATCGAGCCCGGCATCGGCGAACAAGCGCACGGCGACCTCGCGCTGCATCCAGCCGCGCATCGGCAAGTGATGGGTCTGGGCGTCGGCGCGGACGATGTCGTACTGCGGCCCGGCGCGGCCGTTGCGCACCGTCGCCCACGGGTAGGACGCCGGCTCGGTCTCGTGGACGATCAGCACGCCCGCCGCGCCGCGGCGCGCCGCCTCTTCGTACTTGTAGGTCCAGCGGCCGTACCAGGTCAGCGCCCGGCCGCCGAAGCGCCCAGGCGCCTCGGCCTCGAAATCGGGATCGTTGATCAGCACCACGACCAGCTTGCCGGCGACGTCGAGCCCGGCGTAGTCGTCCCAGTCGAGCTCGGGCGCCGTGATGCCGTAGCCGGCGAAGACGACCGGCAGATCGGCCAGATCCACGCGCCCGCCCGGCCGCAGGGTCTCGACCGCGATGTCGTCGCCATTGGCGAGTGCGCGCGTCTGCCCGCCGACATGCACGCGCGCCTCGACCGGACCGACGATCGCACTGCGCTCGAGCACGACCGCCTGGGTCCAGCCGCCGTCGTCGCCGCCCGGCGACAACCCGGCCTGCGCGAACTGTTCGGCGATGTAGGCGATGGTCTTGCGCTCGCCCTCGGTCGTCGGCGCGCGCCCTTCGAACGCGTCGGAGGCGAGCACCGACAGGTGGCGTGCGAGATTGTCGGCGACGATCCCGCCACCGGGTACATCGGCGGTTGTGGCCGGAGCGGGGCCGGGCCCTGGATCGGCGCCGGCAGCGGCGAACGCCGGCACGCCGGCCAGCGACACCATCAAAGCGGTGGACAGGAGAGCGACAGGCACGGCGCGGCGTGGCATCGGCGGGGTCTTCCTCGCATGAATTTTGCCCATCATGCCGCAATTGGCCCGGGCCCCTGCCAGCGGCTACAGTGGAGGATGGTCCCCCCGACAGGAGCACTGCATGTCACGACGCCTCCGCGTTTCGCTGCCCCGGCCCATGCTGGCCGCTTTGCTGGTGCCCGCGTTCGCACTGGCTGCCTGCGCGCCCGCCCATGACGAGGGCTTCGAGGAAGAACCGCCCGCCGCCGACGTCGCCGATGCCGACACCGGGGCCGGCAGCGCGATCGAGACTGAAGCCGCGGCCAGTGAGCCGTCGGCCGAGGGCGCGATCGGCACCACGCCCTGCGACACCGAGGCGGTGCAGGCGATGATCGGCCAGGCCGGCAGCGACGCGCTCTTCGACAAGGCCCGGCAGGACGCCGGCGCCCGCACCCATCGCGTGATCCGTCCCGGCGATGCGGTGACGATGGATTTCCGTGAGGACCGGTTGAACATCGACCTCGACGCCGAGGGCCGGATCACTGGATTCCGCTGCGGCTGACGCACCGCGGGCGCGGCGGGCGGATCAGCGCTCGTCGCGCCTACCGAACTCGACGGGCTGGGCGTCGGATTTGCGCCAACGCCCCTCGCTGTAACGCTCGCAGTCGCGCGACACCGGTTCGCCCGGCTGGTCGGGCCGGCTGACGCACAGCGGGTTGTTGTCGACCGCCGCGTTGGTGTCGCGATAGTCCATCGTGCCGCAGGCGGCGAGCGGCAAGGCCGCCGCCAAGCTCCACAGGCTGCGCATGTGTCCGACTCCATGACGTGACCGGTTCGACAATCGCAAGGAACCGGGCTCGACGCAAGGCACGCAACGTCCCCGTCATGTCCCCAGGCGGACCACCTGCGCGCCGCGAACGCTAACGGCCGGCCTGCAAGGCCTCGAGAATGCGGCGTCCTGCCCGGCCGTCGTCGGGCGTGAGTCCAAGCCGGCGCTGCTCGGCCTGGATCGCACGCCGGGTCGCGGTCCCGATCATCCCGTCGACCTCGCCGATGTCGTGTCCGCGCGCAGCGAGCAGGGTCTGCAATGCGCGGCGGTCGGCGCGCGACAGCCCAGGATCGTCGGTCGGCCACGGCGTCTTCAGACCGGTCCCGCCACGCAACTGGTCGGCGAGCAAGGCAATTGCCAGCGCGTAGCTTTCGGCGGCGTTGTACGAGTAGATCGCATCGTAGTTGCGCAGCACCAGGAACGTCGGGCCCGAGGCCCCGGTCGGTGCGATCACCGCCGCGCGCGTGTCACCGGCCGGCAGCGCGCCGCCGTCGACGCGGGTCACGCCGCGCGCGGCCCAGTCGGACACGGACCGGCGGTTCGTGCGCCCGGCCTGCGCGATCGCAAAGCCCGGCGGCAGCCGAACCTCGTAGCCCCAGGGCTGGCCACTGCTCCAGCCGGCGCGCGCGAGGTAGTTCGCGGTCGAGGCCAGGGCGTCGGGAATGCTGTCGACGAGATCGCGGCGGCCGTCGCCGTCGAAATCCACCGCGATGCGCGCGTAGGTGCTGGGCATGAACTGCGTGTGGCCGAACGCGCCGGCCCAGGAGCCAGTCAAGCCCGGATCGCGCAGATCGCCCTTGTGCAGGAGTTCGAGCAGCGCCAGGAACTCGCCACGGAAGAACGGCTGCCGGCGCCCGTTGCAGGCCAGCGTGGCGAGCGACACGCGCAGCGGCCGCTTGCCCGAGATGCGGCCGTAGTCGCTCTCCACGCCCCAGACCGCGACGACAGTCTGGGCATCGACACCGTACTGCGCCGACACCCGTGCCAGCAGGTCGCGGTGCTCGGCCAGCATCGCGCGCCCATCCTCGACGCGCTGCGCGTCTACCAACCCTGCCAGGTAATCCCACAGCGGCGTGGTGAATTCGGGTTGCGCGTCGAGCAGCGGCAACACGCTCATGTCCGGCTGCAGGTCGGACGTCAGCCGATCAAAGGCGTCGCCGGGAATGCCGCGCTTGGCGGCATCACCGCGGATACCGACCAAGCACTGAGCGAACGCTGCCGGGTTGGCGGGCGGTGGCGGCGGCGTGGCCGCGGCAACCACGCCGGCTGCGCCCAGCAGTGCGAAAGTGGTGACGGCACGCAGAGGGCTCTTCATCGAATGGAACTCCGGGGCAGAACGGCCACGCCACTGTGCCTCACGAGGCCGGCAGCGGACGCGTGTGTGGATTCGGGTTTAACGCGCCGCTCAGGCGGCAGCGCATGAAACACGGTGGAGCGCGCGGAAGGTGGACCCGGTCTCAGGCCACATCGCCGTCGACGTAGTACCAGTGACCGTCCTCGTGCACGAACCGGCTGCGCTCGCGCATGCGCACGACGCTGCCGCCACCGATGCGATAGCGCGCGACGAACTCGACCTCGGCGCGATCGTCGTCCAGCACGTCGAACGCGCGCACGTCCAGGCCCAGCCACGTGGGCTGTGGCCCGCGCAGATCGAGATCCCGCGGGCAGGTGCGCGGATGCCAGCTGGCGCGCAGGTAGTCGACATCGCCGCGCGCGTAGGCGCTGTAACGCGCGCGCATCAGCGTCTCGGCATCGGGCGCCGGCATACCGGCGTGGATGCGACCGCAGCAATCGTCGAACGACAGGCGGCGGCCACAGGGACAGGCGGTCAGGGAGGACGGATCGGACGCGGGCATCCGCGCATTGTGCAAGCACCGTGGCGCGATCGCGAGCGACGCGCCCTCACAGAAAGCCCGTCGCGGCCAGCGACACCGCCTCGCCCTCGCCGATGACCAAGTGGTCGAGCACACGCACGTCGACCAGCGACAGCGCCTGGCGGATCATGCTCGTCACCGTCCGGTCGGCACCGCTCGGGCAATTGTTGCCGCTGGGATGGTTGTGGCCGACGATGATCGCTGCGGCGTTGTGTGCGAGCGCGCGCCGTGCGAGTTCGCGCGGATACACCTCGGCATTGTCGATCGTGCCCTGGAACACCTCCTCGAAGGCCAGCGCGCGGTGCCGGGCGTCGAGATAGAGCACGGCGAAGACTTCATGGGGAAGACCACGCAGGCGCTGGGTGAAATAGCGACCGGCGGCGCCTGGATCGGTGATCGCCTCGCCGCGTTCAAGCGTCTGGGCCAGCACCCGGTTGCCCACTTCGAGTGCGGCGCTCAGGCCACTGGCGCGCGCCATGCCCAGGCCCGGCAGCTGCGCGAGCCCCTGTGGCCCGCGCTCGAGCAGCGCGCGCAGCGAGCCGTGGTCCTTGAGCAGCTGGCGGCCGGTCGCCACCGCATCCATGCCGCGCAGTCCCGAGCCCAGGAAGATCGCCAGCAGCTCCGCGTCCGACAGTGCGCCCGCGCCCCGGGCAAAGAGTTTCTCGCGCGGTCGCTCGCTCTTGGGCCATTTCGAGATATGCATCGCCGCCTCCGTTGGGGGAGCCGGCACCGGCGCGACGCGACGGGGAGGGTGTCGGACGCGCATCGCCGATGCCGGCGGGACCTGTATTGCAACGCGTGCGCAAGCCCCGGCGCAGCCAGCGGTCCACCTCGCTTCGGGTAAGCTGTCGGTCGATTTTCCGGTAGGGCTTCCCCGACCATGGCTGGCGCGTCGACCTCGCTGCATGGGCAGCGCATCCTGCTGTGCGTGTGCGGCGGCATCGCCGCCTACAAGGCCGCCGATCTGGTGAGGCGTCTGCGTGAAGCCGGCGCCCAGGTGCGCGTGGCGATGACCGACAGCGCGCTGCACTTCGTGTCGGCCGCGACCTTCCAGGCGGTGTCGGGCGAACCGGTGCGCACCACCTTGTGGGACCCGGGCGCCGAGGCCGCGATGGGCCACATCGAGCTGGCACGGTGGGCCACGCGCGTGGTGGTGGCGCCTGCGACTGCGAACACGCTGGCCAAGCTCGCGCATGGCTTTGCCGACAACCTGGTCACCACGCTGTGCCTGGCGACGACCGCGCCGCTGACCGTGTGCCCGGCGATGAACCACCGCATGTGGCTGCACCCGGCCACGCAGGCCAATCTTGCGCTGCTGCGCGAGCGCGGCGCGCAGATCGTGGGGCCGGAGGACGGCCCACTGGCGGAAGGCGAATCGGGCCCCGGACGACTGGCCGAGCCGACCGCGATCGTCGCGGCGCTGCCGGTATGAGCGGGCCGCTGGCCGGCCGGCGCGTGGTCGTCAGTGCCGGACCGACCTACGAGGATCTCGATCCGGTGCGCTTCCTGGGCAACCGCAGCAGCGGCAAGATGGGCTTCGCGGTCGCCGCGGCTGCCGCGCGGGCCGGTGCCGACGTGCTGTTGGTGGCCGGCCCCGTGCACCTGCCCACACCCGATGGCGTGACGCGCGTGGACGTACGCTCGGCCGCGCAGATGCATGACGCGGTGTTCGCTGCCCTGCCCGCCGACGTCTACGTCGGTGCCGCAGCGGTCGCGGACTTCACGCCGGCCCAGGTCGCGACCTCGAAAATCAAGAAGCGTGTGGGCGAGGTCGGCCTGACGCTCGAATTGGTGCGCACGCGCGACATCCTCGCCGAGCTCGCCGCCGACCCGCGCCGGCCCCGGCTGGTGGTCGGCTTCGCCGCCGAGACCGACGATGTCGATGGCAATGCCCGCCACAAACTCGCCGCCAAGCGCGTCGACCTGATCGCGGCCAACCGCGTCGGCGTTGCCGGCAGCGGGTTCGAAGGCGACGACAACCTGCTGGTGGTGTACGACGCCGCCGGCCAGCACCCGCTGGGGCCCGGCCCCAAGACCGCGGTCGCGGCCGACCTGGTCGCGCTGATCGCCCACCGCCTCGATCCGGAGCCGCCATGAATCACATCCTCGACGTCCGCGTGCTCGATGCCCGCTTCGGCCAGCAGTGGCCGCTGCCGGCTTACGCCACCGAAGGCAGCGCCGGTCTCGACCTGCGCGCGGCGCTCGACGAGCCGTTGGCGCTGTTGCCCGGCGACGTCGCGCTGGTGCCCTCGGGCCTGGCGATCCATATCGGTGACCCGGGCCTGTGCGCAGTCGTGTTGCCGCGTTCGGGGCTGGGCCACAAGCACGGCATCGTGCTCGGCAACGGCACCGGCCTGATCGACGCCGACTACCAGGGCCCGCTGATGATCAGCGTCTGGCACCGCGGCAAGGACGCCTTCACCATCGAACCGGGCGACCGCATCGCGCAGCTGGTGCTGCTGCCGGTGGTGCGCGCGACGCTCAACGTGGTGGATACTTTCGTCGACACCGCACGTGGCGCCGGGGGATTCGGGCACTCGGGCGTACGCTGACGGGGACAGGCCATGGGCGAGAAGGATCCGCATCGCACACGCGAACTGATGACGCAGTTGGGACGCGTTGCACCGGTGCTCGCCGTGGTGCTGGCGCTGCTGGCCTTATGGTGCGCCTGGCAGGGCGTCCGTCAGTGGCAGGCCGGGCAGCGCAGCACCAGCGTGACGCAGGCGCGCGATGCCGCGGTCGATGCGACCGGACAGGCGCTGCAGGCCGAGCTGCGGCGGATGCGCGAACGCCTGGCCAGCGCACCGGTGCAGCGCGCGCTGCAGGACGGCCGCCTGGATGCCGCCGGTGCCGCACTCGGCCGCGACTGGCCCGGCGCGACCGGCGTGATGGTGGTCCCGCACGATCTGCGCAGCGAGTACAACGCCTTGGCGCAAGGCCGTTTCGGCCGGCTCGCAGCCCTCGAAAGCGCACTCGCCGCCGGCGAGCCGGTGCTGATGGTGGCCCACGGCCCCGCCGGTCCGCAGGTTCTGATCACTGCCCCGGCGCATGCGGGCGCGCGACCGGTGGGGGTGGCGATCGCTGTGCTCCCGCTCGAGCGCGCGACCGCCGGCCTGGCCGCTGCCGATGTCGACCCGGCGACCTACGTCGCACTACGGCAGGGAAGCCAGACCCTGATGGCGCGCGGCGAGCCGGCGCTGTCGAACGTCGCCGAGCGCCTGGGCCGACCGGTGCCGGGCACGCAACTGCGGATCGTCGCGGCGACTCCGCACGTCGGTCGCCCGCCACTTGGACTATCCGCATTGCCGTTGTGGGTGCTCGCCGCGACGCTGCTGGTCCTGGCGATCGCGGTGGGGCGGCTCGCACGGCGGCGCTCGCCTGCCGGCAGCGAACCCGATGCCGAGCCCACGCTCGCCCAGTCGTTGCAAACCGCGGATGTGGACCGGCCGGTGCACCGCCCGGCACCAGCCACCGCCCCTAAACCGGCAGCGGCGCGGCTCGATCCTGCGATCTTCCGCGCCTACGACATCCGGGGCGTCGTCGGGCGCACACTCGATGCCGCGATCGCCGAGTCGATCGGACGCGCGATCGGCTCGCTGATGCACGAGCAGGGGCTCGACGAGATCGTGGTCGGCCGCGACGGCCGGCTCTCGGGGCCCGACCTCGCCGCCGGCCTCGTCGCCGGGCTGCGCGCGAGCGGGCGCAATGTCGTCGACATTGGCTTGGTGCCGACGCCGCTGACCTACTTCGCCGCCTACCACCTGCGCACCGGTTGCTGCGTGTCGATCACCGGCAGCCACAACCCGCCCGAATACAACGGCTTCAAGATCGTTGTCGGCGGCGAGACGCTGGCGGGCGACGCCATTGCCGACCTGCACGCGCGCATCGCAGGTGAACGCCTGTATGCCGCGCCCGTTCCCGGTGGGCTGGTCGAACGCGATCTCGCCGACGACTACGTCCGGCGCATCGCCGACGACATCCAGATTGCACGGCCGCTGAAGGTCGTCGTCGATGCCGGCAACGGCGCAGCGGGCACACTGGGCCCACGCGTGCTCGAGGCGATCGGCGCCGACGTGATCCCGCTGCACTGCGAGATCGACGGCACCTTCCCGAACCACCACCCCGATCCGAGCGAGCCGCGCAACCTGGCCGACCTGATCGATGTGGTCAAGCGCATGGACGCCGATCTGGGTGTGGCCTTCGACGGCGATGGCGACCGGCTGGGTGTGGTTGCCGCCGATGGCGCCATCATCGACGCCGATCGCTTGCTGATGCTATTTGCCGCCGACCTGCTCGAACGCAATCCCGGCGCATTGATCGTCCACGACGTCAAATGCACGGGACGCTTGACCGGCCATGTGCTGCGTCACGGCGGCAGCCCGTTGATGTGGAAGACCGGCCACTCGCTGATCAAGGCCAAGATGCGCGAGACCGGTGCCGAACTGGCCGGCGAAATGAGCGGCCATTTCTTCTTCGCCGAGCGCTGGTTCGGCTTCGACGACGGCCTCTACGCCGCCGCGCGGCTGTTGGAGATCCTCGCGCTGCAGGCCGACCCCACCGCCGCGCTCCACGCGCTGCCGGTCGGCGTCTCGACGCCCGAGCTCAAGGTCGACGTGCCCGGCGGCGATCCGCACGCCTTCGTCGCCCGGTTCCTCGCGCAGGCCGCATTCGACGGCGCACGGCTGTCGACGATCGACGGGCTGCGTGCGGACTGGCCCGATGGCTGGGGACTGGTGCGCGCGTCCAACACAACGCCGGTGCTGGTGCTGCGCTTCGATGCCGACGATGCGCAGGCCCTGGCGCGGATCCAGGCGCTGTTTCGCGAGCGCCTGCTCGCGATCGAACCGGAACTGACGCTGCCGTTCTGAGGCGCGTATTGCAGGCGGCGGCGACTGACCGCCCGCCACGCAGGCGCGCTGCGGCCGGTGCCAAGGACGCGCGCCGCGCGCCGCCCGACCCGCGCTTGCGGCCGAGTCCGACATCGGCACGGGCGACCGGCCGATGCCCTGCATCGACACAGTGATCGACGCTGACGGCACACCTTCACCGGAGTGCCGTCATGTCGATGCCGATCCGTCTGTCCTGCCTGCTATGGCTGTGCACTGGCCTTGCGCCGATGTCGGTGCCTGCGCAGCCCGCCACCGATGCGCTGATGCTGGCCACCGACCTGCGTGGCGAGATCGATGTGGAGGCCTATTACGTCAGCGAGAAACTCGACGGCGTGCGCGGGCGCTGGGACGGCCGGGCACTGTGGACGCGTGGCGGCCAGCGCATCTCGGTCCCGGCGGGCTTCACTCGCGGCTGGTCCGATGGGCCGATGGACGGCGAGCTGTGGCTCGGGCGTGGCCGGTTCGAGGAAACGAGCGCGCTCGTGCGCGGCGCCGACCCGACCGATCCGCGCTGGCGGCACCTGCGGTTCCTGGTCTTCGACCTGCCCGACCATCCCGGCCCGTTCTCCGATCGCGTTGCCGCAATGCGGCAGCTGTCCGCGCGCATGACGCATCCGCACTTGGCGATCGTGGCGCAGACCCACCTGCCCTCGCGGCCTGCACTCGATACCCGGCTGGCCGAGGTCGTCGCCAGCGGCGGCGAGGGATTGATGCTGCACCACCGCGACGCGCGCTACGCCGCCGGCCGCAGTCCCGCACTGCGCAAGCTCAAGCCGTTCGACGATGCCGAGGCGCGGGTGGTGGGCTATCTGCCGGGCAAGGGCAAGTACACCGGGATGGTCGGCGCACTGCTGGTCGAGCATCGCGACGGGCGCCGGTTCCGGATCGGCAGCGGGCTGCGTGATGCGCAACGGATCGACCCGCCGGCGATCGGCAGCCTGGTCACCTACCGCCACAACGGCGTGACCAGCAACGGCCTGCCACGTTTCGCCCGGTTCCTGCGAGTGCGCGACGATGAACCGCGCGGCCGGCAGGCCGACGAAGGCACCGGCGCGCCTGTCACGGCGCCTCGCTGAGCAAGGTCGGCCGGCGTCAGCCGACCTCGCGTGATCAGCAGGCGCGTTCCTTGGCGAACGGGTTGAGCCGGCGTACCCAGCTGTCACCGCAGTCGATGTCCACTGGCTCGGGCTCGACCGGCTTGGCAGGCGCACGCGCAGCCGCACGTGCGCGCTCGAGTTCGGCCAGCTTCTCACGGATGCGCGGTATCGCAGCCAGCGCGGCACGCTCGCCCTGCAGGATCGCTGCGTTGCGCTGTTCGAAGCTGGCCGGCCCGATGTCGTTGACCTGCGGCCGGATCACCACATCCGCGCGCGCCAGTTCCTGACGCCCGAGGTTCTGGCCCATGATCGCGATCGACTGGTTGACGATGCCCAGCATGCTGCCCGGCGTGCTGCCGCTGGCCTTGCTGGAAATGTCGACCGCGATCACCAGGTCGGCGCCGAGTTGGCGGGCCGCGTCCACCGGCACCGGGCTGACGACCCCGCCGTCGACATAGTGGCGGTCGCCGATCTTCACCGGCTCGAACACCCCCGGCACGCTGCTCGAGGCGCGCACCGCCTGGCCGGTATTGCCGCGGACGAATACGATGCGGTCGCCGGTTTCCAGGCGCGTGGCAACCGCCGCGAACGGAATCGGCAAGCGATCGATCGTGCGGTTGCCGACCTCGCGATTGACGTAGTCCTGAAGTGCGACGCCCTGCACCAGCCCGCCGGAGAACAACCGCACGTCACGGATGCTCGATTCGTCGAGCGCGACTGCCCGCTCCTGCATCCGGAACGGATCCATGCCGCTCGCGTACAGCGCGCCGACCACGCTGCCGGCGCTGGTCCCGGCGACGACATCGGCCTTGATGCCATTGGCTTCGAGCATCTTGATCACACCGATGTGCGCAAACCCCTTGGCCGCGCCACCGCCCAGCGCCAGGCCGATCCGGACCGGTGGCGTCCTGGTCGCAGGCGCCGCGGGCGTCGCCGCAGGCGTCGCCGGCACGGGTTTGACGTTCTCGCGTCCGCAGCCGGCCGCAAGCATCGTCAAAGCGCACAACACGAGCGCCAGCGGTGCGCGGCGCGAGCGGGACAACGACGGGAGGCGTGGACGCATGGCGGTGGCATCGAAAGGGCGAGGCGCGAGGATACCGGGGCACGCCCCGCACGAGCAGTGGCTGGCGGCATACGATCCGCGTGCCCGGTGCGCGGGCGCCATTGTCGCCCGGGCCGGCACGACAAAAAGCGGCCGATCCTGCCGGGATCGGCCGCTTCATCGCTACATCGAAACGACGCCGCGATGCGACGTCGCCGGTGGGGCTCAGGCCTCGTCGGTGTCGCCCGCCGCGGACCGTCCGCGCGTCGCGGTGGTCGAACGCTTGCGTGCAGCAGCGTTGCCGGCCTCGATGCGACGCGAATTGCCCTGGATGGCACCGTTCGCCTGCTTCTTGCGGTACTGCCGGGCAGCGACCCAGACCAGGCCCAGACCGATGGCACTGGCCGCCACGATCGCCGGGTTGCGGCGCAGGAACCCGCCGGCAACCTTCGCACCGGTGCGCGCGGCGCCCACGGTCAGACCGGTCTTGAGCCACTTTTCCGCCGTGCCCGGAATCGCGTGGCGCAGGCTGTCGCCTGCCTGGCCGACCAGCGACACGGCCTTGTCGGACAGCGCTTCGAACTTGCTCATCGGGGGCTCCTGAGAATGGCCATGAGGAAAAGGCGGCCAGTCTGCGTCGGCGACCGTCGAACCAGCGTGAGCGCAGGCCTGGCGTGCCGGGGCGTTCAACCGCCGTTGTGCAGCCGCGCCGCGCCACGCACCACCAACACCCGCAGCCGCGCCACGCACGCCCGACCGCCGCGACAAAGTCCCACCGTCGCCACGGGTCCGGATCCCGACGCCGCTAGATCCCCCCTTTGGCTTTGCACGATGGGTCGCGGGCGCGTTCCGCGCCGCGCACCTCCAACACCCGCGGCCATGCCACACCGTCGCCACGGGTCCGGATCCCAACGCCGCTAGGTACCTCTTGGCTTTGCACGATGGGTCGCGGGCGCGTTCCAGGGATCCTCCGGCCACGGATGCTTCGGATACCGCCCCTTCATCTCCTTGCGCACCTCGGGATACGTCCGTGCCCAGAATCCCTGCAGATCGCGGGTGACCTGCAGCGGCCGACCGGCCGGCGACAGCAGGTGGATCGTCAGCGCAACGCGGCCATCGACGATCGCCGGCGTGTCGGCCAGTCCGAACAGTTCCTGCAGCTTGACCGCGAGCACCGGCGCGCGTGGCGTGCCGTCGGCCTCGAGGCCGTAGTCGATGGCGCGCGCCTGGCCGGACGGCACCGTGATCCGCACCGGCGCCAAGCGGTCGAGCTGCTGGCGCTGCGGCCAGTCGAGCCGACCCTGCAACGCCTGCGCGAAGGTGTCGGCATCCAGCGCGTCGAGCCGCGTGCAGCCGGCGAAAGCTGGCGCCAGCCAGTCCTCGCGGGTGGCCAGCAACGCGGCATCGGACAGGTCGGGCAGGCCCAGCTCGGGCATCCACGCCCGCAGCCCCTGGACGCGCGCCTGCCACTGGCGCAGTCCGTCGCGCCACGGCAGCACGTCGAGCCCGAGTTCGCCGACCGCGTCGCTGAGCGCGCGCGCAGCCTGCGCCGGATCGACCCGGCCGTTGGGCCGGGCGTCGAGCACGATGCCGTCGAAGCGTTGCACGCGCAGGCCCACCAGCGCGCGCTTGCCCGCATCCCAGTGGGTCTCGTCGGCGACGACGAAGCGCGCAGGCCAGGCCCGGCGCAGCTGCGCCTCGTCGACCGGCGCGCCACGCAGCAGCAGCGCGTCGCGCGCCTCGAAGCGCAGATCGCTGGCGACGATCCATGGCTCACCGAGCAAGGCGCTGTCGTCGAACAACCGGGCCATGCGCCCGTTGCTCAGGCCATAGCGTCGGGCGTCACGGGCATGGCGATGCCCGATCCGGTCCGGGAAGGCGTACGCGAGCAAGTCACCGAGTGCATGCGCCGGCACGCTCGATGGCGGCGCGACCTCGACCCGCAGGCGTCGCCGCCATTGCCGGGCCGCCGCATCGATCGCCGCCAGCGCCGAGCGCGCGGCATCGGCCGGCACGCGCCCGGCGCGGAACGCGGCCAGCGCCTGCCAACGCACCGCCAGCGCGTCCG
This sequence comes from Xanthomonas citri pv. mangiferaeindicae, assembly GCA_002240395.1. Classification (NCBI taxonomy): domain Bacteria; kingdom Pseudomonadati; phylum Pseudomonadota; class Gammaproteobacteria; order Lysobacterales; family Lysobacteraceae; genus Xanthomonas; species Xanthomonas citri. The sequence goes on along the minus strand of CP016836.1, from coordinate 1,596,305 downwards.
AACGCGTCGCGCCGCGCATCGGATCGCGCGCCTCGATCAGCGCGCACAGGTCGCAGGCCAGTGCACGCGCGGCCGGTGCGTCGGCGGCCAGCAACATCGCGGCCAGCCGCGGATGGGTGCCCAGCGCGAGCATGCGCCGCCCGGCCGGCGTGATCGCATCTGTCGTATCGAGCGCGTCGAGCCGGCGCAGCAGATCGCGTGCGGCCGCCAGCGCGCCGACCGGCGGCGCATCGGGAAACGCGAGCGCGTTGTCGCCCCAGGCCGCCAGTTCGAGTGCGAGCGCCGCCAGCTCGACCTGCGCGATCTCGGGACGACGCTGCGGCTCGAGCCGTTGCGATTCGGGCCACAGCCGCAGCGCCACGCCGGGCGCGACACGCCCGGCACGCCCGGCGCGCTGGTCGGCCGAGGCCTGACTGATCGTCACCACGTCCAGCCGCGAGAACCCGCTATTGGGATCGAAGCGCGGTTCGCGCGCCAGTCCGCTGTCGATCACGATGCGCACGCCCGGCAACGTGACGCTGCTCTCGGCGACATTGGTCGCCAGCACGATCCGGCGCCGGCCGTCGGCGGCCGGCTGCAGCACATGCGTCTGCGCCTCGACCGGCAGCTCGCCGTGGAGCGCGAGCACCTCAGGCGTGCCGCGAGCGCCGCTTGCGTCCAGCCGCTGGACATCGCCCTCCAGCAGCGCCTGCACGCGCGCGATCTCGCGCTGGCCGGGCAGAAACACCAGCACGTCGCCCGGATACGCGGCGAGCGCGTCCGCCAGCACGCGGCGGACCTGCTGCGCCAGCGCTTCGTCCCGACGCGGCGGCGCGTGGGAGATCTCCACCGGGAAGCTGCGCCCGGCGCTCGACAGGCGCGGCGCATCCAGCCACTGCGCGATGCGCGCCCCATCGAGCGTGGCCGACATCACCACGAGGCGCAGGTCTTCGCGCAGGCCCGCCTGCACCTCGCGCGCCAGCGCCAGCCCCAGGTCGCCGGACAAGTGCCGCTCGTGGAATTCGTCGAACAGCAGCGCACCGACGGCGCCCGATCGATCGCCGCCGAGTTCGGGATCGTCCTGCAGCATCCGGGTCAGGATGCCTTCGGTCACGACCTCGATGCGCGTGCGCGCCGACACCCGGTGTTCGAAGCGGATGCGGTAGCCGACCGTGCCGCCGACCTCCTCGCCGAGTTGGCGAGCCATGAACGTCGCGGCCGAACGCGCTGCGACCCGGCGCGGCTCGAGCATCACGATGCGGCGGCCAGCCAGCCAGGGCGCATCGAGCAGCGCCAGCGGCACCTGCGTGGTCTTGCCGGCACCGGGCGGCGCCTCGAGCACCAGCCGCGGGTGCGCGGCCAGGCTGGCGAGCAGCTCGGGAAGCAGCGGGGCGATCGGAAAATCGGGAGCAGCGGCGGTGGTCACGGCGCACAGGCTAGCGGGCCGGTCGGCCGCGCGATAGGCGTGGCGAGCCGGCGGCCGCTTAGGGTTGTCCCGGGTGGCAACCGTCATCTGCGGCGCTTAAGGTCGGCACGTCTCCGAGCCCGGAATCGCCATGCCCCCTCGCCATCCCCGTCCCGTCCGCGCTGCGGCGTGGGTGCTCGCCCTGCTCGCGGCCCCGGCTGCGCATGCCGAGGTATTCGTCAACGAGCTGCACTACGACAATGCCGGCGCCGATGTCGGCGAGGCCGTGGAGATCGTCGCCACCGCCGGCGAGGACATCGCCAGTTACCGGCTGTGGCTCTACAACGGCAGCAACACGCCGAATGCGGCGACGACCTACGGCAATGTGGCGGTGCCCGCCGGCCAGCCGCGCAGCTGCGGCACGACGGTGTCGATCGCGACGGTGACCTTCCCGCGCGACGGCCTGCAGAACGGCCCCAACGACGGCATCGCGCTCGTCGATGCGGCCGGCAACGTCGTGCAGTTCATCAGCTACGAGGGCACGATCGTCGCCGGCAACGGCCCGGCCGCCGGTCTTTCGAGCCGCAACCTGCCCGTGTCCGAGAGCGCGTCGGCGCCAGTCGGCACCTCGCTGCAGCTCACCGGCAGCGGCGCAACCGCCGACGACTTCGACTGGGCGCCGTCCGCGTCGCAGACCTTCGGGGCCTGCAACACCGGCCAGACCTTCGCCAGTACCGGCGCAGGCCCGAGCACACCGCCGGCGGTGGTCGCAACCGTCCCGGTGGCCGGTGCCGGCGATTTCCCGGCCGCCGGCGATCTGTCGGTGGACTTCAACGAAGCGGTCACGCTGTCGCCGGGCGCGTTTGTGCTGCAATGCGCGACGTCGGGCACGATCGCGCTCGACCATGCGACCAGCGGCACGCACTTCGCGTTGTCGACCGGCACAGCCCTGCACGGCGGCGAGGCGTGCACGCTCAGTATCAGCGCCGCGGCCATCCACGACGCCGATGGACTGCAACCGGCCAGCGATGCCAGCGTCGCGTTTACCGTCGCCAGCGGCAGCACCGGCGGCGGCGACTACTACGCCCGCGTCAATACCGGCAGCGCCGCACAACTGCGCTGCTCGCTGCACGCCACGATCCGCGGCCACACCTCATATCCCTACAGCGGCAGCGGCACCAGCACCTGGACGATCCTGGAGATCGCCGACGAGGATCCCAACGACTCGGGCCGGATCCTCGACGCCTATCGCAATCGCAGCTACACCAAGGTGTCGGGCCGCGCGGGCACCGGCAGCGGCCTGACCTACAACCGCGAACACACCTGGCCCAAGTCGCTGGGGTTCCCAAGCGCGACCGGCGACAAGGGCCTGCCCAATGCGCCGCACACCGACGCGCACATGCTCTATCTCACCGATACCGACCACAACGCCGCGCGCGGCAACAAGCCGTTCGCCGACTGCAGCACCCAGGCCAGCTGCAGCGAGCGCGCGACCGAGGCCAACCACGGCGTCGGTGGCGGCACCGGCACGTTCCCCGGCAACTCGAACTGGACCGACAACGCCGGCTTCCAGGTCTGGCGCCATCGCAAAGGCGACATGGCGCGCGCGGTGCTGTACATGGCGATCCGCTACGAGGGCGGCACGCACCCGTCGACCGGCCAGTCCGAGCCCGACCTGGAACTGACCGACGACCGCAGCCGCATCGTAGGCACGTCGGCCTCGCCGGCCTACATGGGCCTGCTGTCGACGCTGCTCGCCTGGCACCAGGCCGATCCGCCCGATGCAGCCGAACGCACACGCAACGAGGTCGTCTACAGCTTCCAGGGCAATCGCAATCCGTTCGTCGACCACCCCGAGTGGGCGACCCGCGCCTTGTTCGAGAGCAGCCGGCCGGCCAGCTGCCAGTTGGCGAACTGAAAGTCCTGCGCCCGTCCGGCACGCACCACGTGCCGGGCGCGGCGCGCGACGTGGCCGTCGACGCACGGCCTACAATGCGCAGCCCGTTCCCAAGGTGCTCGCGCGTGACCCCGCCCCTGATCGACATCGGCGCCAATCTCACCCACGACAGCTTCGACCGCGACCGCGACGCCGTGCTGGCGCGCGCGCGCGATGCCGGCGTGAACCGGATGATCGTCACCGGCGCCAGCCGCGAGCACTCGCCCAAAGCGCTCGAGCTCGCGCGCCAGCACCCCGGCATGCTGTACGCGACCGCCGGCGTGCATCCGCACCACGCGGCCGAATACACCGAGGAATGCGACGCCGAACTGCGCGCGCTGCATGCACACGCCGAGGTCGTGGCGGTGGGCGAATGCGGGCTCGACTACTTCCGCGACTTTTCGCCGCGACCGGCGCAGCGCCGCGCGTTCGAGCGCCAGTTGCAGATCGCGGCCGATCTCGCCGCCGCCGGCACGCCCAAGCCGCTGTTCCTGCACCAGCGCGACGCACACGACGACTTCATCGCGATCATGAAGGACTTCGAGGGTCGGATCGGGCCGGCGGTCGTGCACTGCTTCACCGCCGGCCGGCGCGAATTGTTCGACTGCCTCGACCGCGACTGGCACATCGGCATCACCGGCTGGCTGTGCGACGAGCGCCGTGGCCGCCACCTGCGCGAACTGGTGCCCAACATCCCCGCACACCGGCTGATGGTCGAGACCGACGCACCGTACCTGCTGCCGCGCACGCTCGACCCGATGCCCAAGGACCGCCGCAACGAGCCGGCATTCCTGCCGCACATCGTCGCCGAACTCGCACGCGACCGCGGCCAGACGCCCGAGGCCGTGGCCGCAGCCACCACGACCACGGCAGCGGCGTTCTTCGGTCTGGATTGATCGCACAGGACTGCGCGGCATCGCCATACCGGTGATCCGGGCACACCGCCCGCCCCTGCGCACGCGGCGCGAAACACCGCGGGTGGCGAGCATGCGATGCTCGCCGCTCCGCCATCAGGACAGATCGCATGATCGAGATGATGATTCCGCAGCGCCGCCACGACCTGGGAGGCGGCTTCTCGGTCGGCCGGGTGCTGCCGTTCGCCAAGCGACGCATGATTGGGCCCTTCGTGTTCTTCGACCACATGGGGCCGGTCGACCTGCCCGCCGGCATCGATCGCAGCGTCGACGTCCGTCCCCATCCGCACATCGGGCTGTCGACCGTGAGTTATCTGTTCTCCGGCCAGATCATGCACCGCGACAGCCTCGGCTACGCCCAGGCGGTCAAGCCGCACGAAGTGAACTGGATGACCGCCGGCAGCGGCATCACCCACAGTGAGCGCTTCGACCACGCGCGCCAGCACGGCGACCGTGTGCACGGCATCCAGGCCTGGGTGGCGTTGCCCGATGGACAGGAGGAGATCGCGCCCTCGTTCTCGCATCACGCCGGGCACGAACTGCCGCAATGGGACGAGGCGGGCGTCACCGGTCATCTCATCGCCGGTAGCGCCTATGGGCTGAGCGCGGGCGCCAAGACGCTCTCGCCCCTGTTCTACGCCCATCTCGAACTCGCCCCCGGCGCGGTCGCGGAGATTCCAGGCGGCCACCGGGAACGCGGCCTGTATGTCGCCACCGGCACGGTGGAACTGGACGGCGCGCGCTACGGCGCCGGGACGATGCTGGTGCTGGACGCGGCGGCCTCGCGCGTGCGCGCTGCCGAGCAGGCCACCGTGATGGTGCTGGGCGGGGAACCGATCGGCGAACGCTTCATCTACTGGAACTTCGTCTCGTCCTCGCGTGAGCGCCTGGCACAAGCGGCGGCGGACTGGAAAGCCGGTCGGATGAAACTGCCGGACGCCGACGATGCGGAGTTCATCCCGCTTCCCGACAACACGCCGTTTCCGGCGCCCCCGGCGATGTCGTAACACGGGCAGCGCACGACCGCGCCCGCGCCCGCGCCCGCGACATGGCTACCGCAACAGGCGCCCGCGCCGCGGCCACGCCGCGAGCAAGGCCCAGACGCCGCCGATACCCGCAACCCAGGTCGCGACCGGCAGGCCCGCCACCCGCGGACCGCCGGCCTCGAGCGCGTAGAGCACCGCCGCGACGATCAGCAGGCCCACGCCGAGGATCGCCGCGACCACGCGCCGCTGCATGCCCTGCATCGTGGTGGTCAGCAGCGCCAAGTCGTCGGAACGCATGCGCAGTTCGTGCCGGCCCTCGACCTGCTGCTTGAGCCAGGCGTGCAGCAGCTGCGGCATCTCCGGCGCACGCGTGACCAGTTCGGGCAGGCGATCGCGGAACTCGCGCAGCAGCCGCGGCGGGCTGTAGCGCTCGACCAAGATGCGCTCGAGCACCGGGCGGGCGACGGCCCAGATATCGAGCTTCGGATCGAGCAGTCGGCCGATGCCCTCGATGCTCAGCAGCGTCTTCTGCAGCAGGATCAGCTGCGGCTGCAATGTCAGCTCGTAGCGCTGCGCGGTGCGGAACAGCTTGCCCAGCACCTCGCCCAGCGAGATCTCCGACAGCGGCCGGGTGAAGTACGGCTCGCAGACTGCGCGCACCGCCGCCTCGAGCTCGTCGATGCGCAGATGCGCGGGCATCCAGCCTGCCTGCACGTGCAGCTCGGCGATGCGGCGGTAATCGCGGCGGAAGATCGCCATGAAGTTCTCGGCGAGGTAGTACTGATCCTCGCGCGAGAGCTGGCCCATGATGCCGAAGTCGAGCGCGATGAAGCGCGGATTGGTCGTGCGTTCGGGATCGACCCAGATGTTGCCCGCGTGCGCGTCGGCGTGAAAGAAGTTGTCGCGGAAGACCTGGGTGTAGAACACCCGCACGCCCTTGGCCGCCAGCGCGGACCGGTCGATGCCGGCCGCATCGAGCGCGGCGATGTCGTCGCTGGGAATGCCGTACACGCGCTCGAGCGTGAGCACGCGCTGGGCGGTGCGCTCCCAGACCGGCGCCGGCACGTAGAGATCGCTCGACTGCGCCCAGAAGCGCCGCAGCACCGAGGCGTTGGCGCCTTCGCGCTGCAGATCGAGCTCGGCGGCGAGGGTGTTCTCGATCTCGGCCACGACTTCGCGCGGGCGGATCTTGTCGGCGTTGGGATGGGTGCGCGCGACCAGCGCGGCGAGATTGCGCAGCAGGGCGACGTCGGCGGCGATCTGCCTCTCGATGCCCGGACGCAACACCTTGACCACGACCTCGCGCGGCGGGCCGTCGGCAGTGCCGGGCAGCATCGCCGCGTGCACCTGGGCGATCGACGCCGAGGCCAGCGGCACCGGATCGAAGGCGACGAAGGCCTGCGTGATCGGCATCGCCAGCTCGCGCTCGATGATCGCCTGCGCCAATGCGCCGTCGAACGGCGCGACCCGGTCCTGCAGCAGCGCCAGGTCGTCGACGATGTCGGGCGGCACGATGTCGCGACGGGTCGAGAGGATCTGCCCGAACTTGACGAAGATGGGCCCAAGCTCCTGCAACGCCAGCCGCAGCCGGGCGCCACGCGACTGCGCCGCGATCGTCGCCGAGGCCCGCGGCACGAATGGCCGCGCCAACCGGAGCCAGCGCTCGGCCGGCGTGCCGTCGAGCAGGTCGTCGAGTCGATACCGCAGCAGCACCCGGCCGATGCGCGAGGCGCGCAGCAGACCCTTCATGCGGCGGTCCCGCGACTGAGCCGCGCCACCCGCACCGCGAGCCGCTCGATATCGTCGCGCAGGCCGTCGACATCGTCGTAGAAGGCCTCGAGTTCGGCGCGCGGCACCACATCGCGCGTTTCCTCGGTCACGTACTCGGCCGCACTTTCGGCCAGGTTGCGGCCGACCTCCTGCGCTTGGCGCAGCGCCGCGGCGAAGGCGTTGGCGACCTGCACACCGACGACCTCGCCGAGCACGGCGACGAACGGCCGCTGCCAGTCAGGATCGAAGCCCGCGGCCAGGCGCTGCAGGCGGCGCGCGAGCTCGGCATCGCCCGAGACCCGGACCTGGCCGATCGGCGGCGCGTCGCCGCGGCGCAGGAACGGCAGCTGGCCAAGCGCGCCGGCCAGCGTGGTCCGCACCGACAGGTCGGCCTCGACCTCAGGATCGACCGGGCCCACGCGCAGGCGGTCGCCGTCCACGCGCAACGTCAACGCCAGCGGCGGCGCACTGAGCGCGAGCGCAATCTGCTGGCCGTCGAGGGCGCGCAGTGCCGCGCCGGTGTCGGCATCGAGCGCGATCGCGCGGTTGAGCGCGGTCTCCAGCGCGCGGCCAGCCATCGGCTTGAGCAGGGAGAACGGAGAGAACGGAAAGTCGGCCATGACGCGATTGTAGCGTCGGGCCTGGGCCGAAGCGCTCGCGCGGCGCAACGCAAAAGGCCCGCCGGTGGCGGGCCTTTTGCGTCATCGCGACGGTGCGGTCGGGGCGTCAGACCCCTCGTCCACGCAGCATCGAGATCACGGCCAGGATCAGGAAGACCACGAACAGGATCCAGGCGATATTGGTGGCGGCACCGGCCACGCCGCTGAAGCCGAGAACACCGGCGATGATGGCGACGACGAGGAAGATGACGGCATATCTGAGCATGGTGGTCTCCTGGTGGGATTCGGCCAGTAGCGGCTGCGGGGTCACCGTATGCCCGCTCAGGTCGCGATCAGGTGATGGCGCGCCTGCGCTTGCAGCGAATCTTTCAGCAGGATGAGTCCATCGTGAAGGGACACCGCGGGCCGGTAGCCGAAGTCCCGCGTCGCCGGCGCCATGTCGTACCAGTGACTGGTGCTCAGCTGCTCGGCCAGGAAACGGGTCATCGGTGGCTCGCCGGACAGGCGCAGCAGCGGCCACAGCGTTTCGCACACCGCGCCGGCCGCATAGGCCGCGCGGAACGGAATCGTCTTGCGCACCGGCGGCGCACCGGCGGCCTCGAGCAGCGCGTTGATGATCCAGCGCACGGTGGTCGGCTCGCCATTGCTGATGAAGTACGCGCGTCCGGCGCAGGCCGCACCCGGCGCCAGATGCGCGAAGGCGTCGAAGTGCGCCTGCGCGGCGTTGTCGATGTAGGTGGTGTCGATGCGATTCTCGCCGTCGCCGACGAAGCGCAGCCGGCCGGCGCGGGCCCGCTCGACCAGGCGCGGCAACAGTTGCTGATCGCCCGGCCCCCAGATCAGCCGCGGCCGCAGCGCGACCGTGGCGAGGTCCGGACCGTTGGCCGCCAGTACGGCGCGCTCGGCGATCGCCTTGGTCGCCGCGTACGGTGCCTTGAACCCCTCACCGTAGGGCACGGTGTCGGCCGTGCCGCCCTCGACCGGATGCGTGGCGCGATGGGTGACGCTCGGTGTGGAGGTGTAGATCAGCCGGCCGATACCCTGCGCCCGACAGGCGTCGAGCACGTGTTGGGTACCGACGACGTTGGCCTGGTGGTAGCTGTCGTAGGGCCCCCACGCACCGGCCTTGGCGGCGTTGTGGAAAATCGCGTCCATGCCGGCGGCCGCCGCGCGCACGGCGGCGCGGTCGGCGAGATCGCCGCGAATCTGGCGCACGCCCAGCGCCTCGAGTTCGGGATAGTGACCGCGATTGAAGCTGGCGACCGTGTGGCCGCGCGCGACCAGGCCGCGGCACAGCGCCTGCCCGAGGAAGCCGCCACCACCGGTGACCAGGATCTGCATGTCGCGCTCCACGCTTGAGGAGCGCACACGATAGCGGGCGCCTGCCGGGCTGGCGACGCAGCTGCGCGCAAACACTTGATCGGCAAGCCCTTCAGAAACCTTCATCCCACGACCGGGCACTTCATCCGCCGCTCTGGTGGGCTGGCCGCTCCCCGACCGGAGTGCCGACGATGTCCATCCTGCCGCGCCTGCTTCTGCTGGCCGTCCTCGCCGGTCCGCTGTCCACCGCCATCGCCTCGCCCCCGGCGCTGGACGACGGCTGGCCAGTTGCCGACCCCGCCCGGCTGGGCTGGAACGCCGCAAAGCTCGCGGCGCTCGATGCCGCGATCCAAGCAGGGGCGGCGCCCGACACCACCAGCGTGCTGGTCGTCCACCGCGGCGCGTTGATCCATGAGGCCTACTTCGACGGCGCCGAGCGCGCCACGCTGCACGACACCCGCTCGCTGACCAAGAGCGTGACCGCGCTCCTGGTGGGCGCGGCGCTCGACCGCGGCCTGATCGCCGACGTCCGAGCCCCGGTGCTGGGCTTCTTCCCAACCGCCGGCCGGCCCATCCCGGCGCGTTCAAGGATGCGACGACCGTCGAGGACCTGCTGACGATGAGCGCGCAATGGGAGTGCGACGACAACAACACGTTCTCCAGCGGCCACGAAGAACGCATGTACGTGAGCGCGGACTGGACCGGTTTTGCGCTCGACCTGCCCGAGCGCGGCTACGCGCCGTGGCAGGCGCGGCCGGCCGACAGTCCGTACGGGCGGGCCTTCGCCTACTGCACCGCCAACAGCCTGCTGCTGGGCGCGATCGTCGAGCGCGCCAGTGGCCTGCCGCTGGCCGACTTTGCGCGCGAGGCGCTGGAGCGCCCGCTGGGCATCGCGGAGGCGGCCTGGAAACGCGCGCCCGAGGGCGCCGGCATGGGCGGCGGCGGCACCGGATACCGCAGCCGGGATCTCGCCCGCCTCGGCCAGTTGCTCGCCGATGGCGGACGCTGGCAAGGCCGCCGCGTGCTGTCGGCGGCGTGGATCGACGCGATGCTGCAACCGCGCGCACGCACGCCCTTCGACGCCGACTACGGCTACCAGCTGTGGCGCTTCGATGTCGCCGCGGGCGCGCGGCGGTGGCAGGCCTGGACGATGTCGGGCAATGGCGGCAACGCGGTCTTCGTCATCCCCGAAGAGCAGTTGGTCGTGGTCGTGACCCGGACCCACTACAACCGGCCGGGCATGCACACGCAGACCCGGGCCTTGCTGTCGGACTACGTGCTCAGCGCGCTGCCGTGACCGCGACCGCGTCGGCCGGCAGGCGCCCGGCGGCGCGAACGCGCGCCCGCTCCTGTCCGATGCCGGCATTGATCCGCGCCAGCACTGCGGCGAAGCCCGGCTCGCCGCGCAGGTCGGCGAACAGCGGCGAGACCCGCAGGTAGTCCGCATCGCGGTGGCCCGCCGTGACCGCGGCGCCCAGCGCCTCGAGCGCCGCGGCGCGATCGCCGGCCATCGAAGCCAACAGCGCAGCATCGAGTCCATCCAGCGAATCGCCACCGGCCGCCAGCCCTGTGCGCAGCGCGGCGCTGCGTGCGCGCAGTGCCGGCGCCGCGGGCCGCGGCTCGGCCCCGACGATCCAGGCGACCGTCGCCGGCAGGCTCGCGTGCGGCTTGAGCGCACGCGCGCGCTGCGCCGCGTGCCGTGCGCCATCGAGATCGCCGCGCTGCAAGGCCAGCTCGGCGGCCAGCAGCTGCAGGCCGGCGTGGTCGGTGCCGCGCGACAAGGCTTCGTCCAGTGCCGCCTGCGCCTCGACCTCGCGCCCGTGGCGGTGCAGGAAGCTCGGCCAGGCAAGGTTGGAGAACACGTTGTCGGGGTAGAGCTGGAAACTGCGGCGGTAGCGTCCTTCGGCCGCGTCGGCATAGCCGAGCAGGTCGAGGTCGGCGGCGATCTGCAGTGCCAGGAACCGCGCGTCCTCGGGACGGTGCACGGCCAGGTTGGCCGCCAGCGCATCGGCCAGCCGGCCCTGGCGCGCGTACAGGTAGGCGGCCGACGCCCGCGCGGCATCGTCGTCGGGGTCCAGCGCCACCGCGCGTTCGTAGCCGGCCAGCGCCGTGGCGACCTCGCCCCGGCAGTCGTAGGCATAGGCCCGTGCGGCATGCGCGGCCGCCAGGCGCGGCTGGCGCGCGAGCACGTGTTCGGCGAGCGCCTGCGCGCGGTCGGCATCGGCGGGCTCGCCGCCATACAGGCACAGTCGCGCGGCATGCGCACGGGCCAGGCCCAGCGCGGCCTGCACGTCGTCGGGCGCTTCGTGCAGGCGCTGGCGGTACAGCGCGAGCGCACGCGCGTTGTTCTCGCGCTGACCGATGCCGGCGTAGTAGTCGGCACGCTGCAGCAGCGGCGATAAGGATGGCGCGGCCGGCCTCGGCCACGACCACCAGCCGATCGCGGCGATCACCGGCAGCAGCGCCAGCACCGCGCCGGCGACGAGCCGCCTGCCGCGGACGCCGGACACACGCAGCGCATCGTCGGGATGTGGCGGGCTGCACAGCTGATAGCCGCAGCCGCGCACCGAGCGCAGGTAACGCGCCCGTCGCCCGTCGTCGCCCAGCGCCTGGCGCAGCAGGCGCACACGCTGGGTGACCGTGTCCTCGCCGACCAGCGCCGGCGCCCAGACCTGTGCGATCAGTTCGTCGAAGCCGACGACCCGCGTGCCCTGCCTCAACAGATAGTGCAGCAGGCGGAAGCTGAGCCCGGCCACTTCCAGCACCTGGCCGTCGTCGCGCACCACTCGCTGCCGGGCCACGTCGATGCGCAGATCGTCGAGACGATAGTGCGCAGGCGACGCGGCGGCGGGCTCAGACACGGGCGGCGGCCCAGGCGGCCAGCGTCTCGCGGCCGATCTTGGCGTTGTGGCGGATATCGACCGGGAAGCGCGGGTGGAACAGCACGGTCGCGATGCCGGCGGTGTGCACAAAGCCGGCACCGATGTGGCGTAGTTCATCGGCGATGCGCGCGTGCTCGGCCTTGCCCACGCCCGCTCGCGGCTCGACGCACAGCACCGGGGTCTGGCGGCCGGCGGGGCCCACGCCGACCAGGGCGGTGCGTGCGACATCGGGATGGACGTTGAACACCGGCTCGACTTGCTCGGTGCACAGCGTGCCGCTGGCGGTGACGACGCGATGGCCCTTGCGGCCGCAGAACCACAACCGGCCCTCGCTGTCGAAATAGCCCAGGTCGCCCATGCGGTGGACGATGCGCGTGCTGCCGTCGGGCCGCGTCTCGCCGATCTTCGCCAGCCGGGTCTGCGCCTCACGGCCGAAGTAACTGTCGGTTGCCGTGGGACCGGCAACGGTGATCTCACCGATCTGCCCGCGCGGCACTTCCAACGCGTCCGACCAGGTGGCGATCTGGGCATCATCGACACCGATGATGCGCACCTCGTTGGGCGGCACCGGCCGGCCGACGCAGGTGCCGGCGCCCTGCTCGGTGCGGCTGCGCAGTGCCAACAATTCGCGGCCCTCGACGACGGCGACAGGCAGGCATTCGGTGGCGCCATACGGTGTCCACAGCGAGGCTTCGGGCGGCAGCAGCGCGAGCATCGTCGCCACGATATCCGGCGGCACCGGTGCGCCGGCCGAGGTCACCCGGCGCACGCCCGGCAGCGGCGCGCCGTGCGTGGCGAGCACCCGCATCAGTGCAGGCGAGCCGAACAACTGGTCGACGCCAAAGCGCGCGATCGCGGCGTGTAGCTTGTGCGGGTCGGCACGCGCCGGCCGGGTCGGGTCCATGTCCGGGACGATCGAGGTCAGCCCCAGCGCCGGATCGAACAGCGCGAACGGCGGGAACGTCGGCAGGTCGACGCCACCAGGCGGGATGCCGAACGCGTCGCGCAGCATCGCGATCTGCGCGACGAAATGGCGGTGCCGGTAGACCACGCCCTTGGGCACGCCGGTCGAGCCGCTGGTGAACAGGATCGCGGCGACCTCGTCGGCGGCCGTCGCCGCCAGCTGCGGCCCGGCACCCGCGCCGGCGCGCTCGACCTGCGCCAGGGTCGCGTCGGCCAGCATCGCGCGGCGGCCGGTGGTGATGCGGATCTTCGCCGAACGCGCCCAGCCCAGCAGCACGCGCGCGACCTGCGCCAGTGGAATGCCGATGAAGGCCTGCGCCTGCGCTTCGTCCAGGCACTGCCGCAGGGCGCGCCGGTCGATGCCCGGATCGACCAGCACCGGCACCGCGCCGGCCTTGAACAGCGCGAACATCAGCAGGAAGAACTCGGGACTGGGCCGCACCATCAGCACCGTGCGGGTGCCGCGGACGATGCCGCGCGCGGCCAGGCCCGCGGCGATCGCGTCGCTGCGCGCATCGAGCGCGGCGTAGCTGAGCGCATGCGCATCGCGGTAGCGCCCGTCCGGGCCGGGACAGCGCAGTGCGATCTGGGTGGGGCGTTCGCACGCCAGACGCGGCAACGCGGCCGCGATGTTGACCGCCTCGACGGCGGGGCTGGGGGCATCAGGATGCGTCATCGGCGACAGGATACCGGCGTGCCGGACCCGGCCGGCAGGCGTTGCCGCTACGATGCGCCAACGCCCGTTGCCCTGGACACTGCCGATGCGTGCCATCCGCTGCTCCTCCCTGCCGCTGCTGGTCCTGCTCACCGCCCTGGCGTTGACGATCGGCGGCTGCGCCAGCAGCGGCAAGCAACGCAGCGCACTGGAGCGGGTGCACAACGCCTGGGCGAGCGCAATGCGCTGGAACGACATCGAGGGCGCCTGGCAGTTGGTCGACCCGGAGGTGCGCGCCGAGCGGCCGATGGGCGAGCTGGCGTTCGCTCGCTACGGGCAGTTGCAGGTCACCGGCTACCGCACCCTCGGCGGCCAGGCCGGGCAGGACGAGGCCCTGCGCGAAGTCGAGATCCGGGTGGTCAACCGGCACTCGATGGCCGAACGTACGCTGCGCCATACCGAACGCTGGCGCTGGGACCCGGACGCCGGCACCTGGTGGAACGTCAGCGGCCTGCCGGATTTCTGGGAAGGCGAATAGCCGGCCCGGGCCGCCGCCCAGCCCCCGGTCGGGGCCCCGGGTGGTGCGCCCGGCGCGGTGTGCGACAATCGCCGCCCGCTGACGCTGCGCGAATCGTGTCGTGAACTTCGAAGAACTGCTGGCCTTCCTGGGCCGAAACCAGATGTTGTCGCTGATCCTCGCCGTGCTGACGGTGGCGATCGTCTTCAATGAGATCTCGCGGCTGTTCCGCGGCTTCAAGGCCCTGCGCCCGGCCGAGCTGACCGCGCTTGTGAACCGCGACAACGCGCTGGTCGTCGATCTGCGCCCGAGCGCCGACTTCGGCAAGGGCCATATCCCCGGCGCCAAGAACGTGCAGATGAGCCAGTTCGACCCGGAGAGCAAGCAGCTCGCCGCGGCCAAGGCGCTGCCGGTCGTGCTGGTGTGCAAGACCGGCAGCACCGCCGGCGACGCTGCCAAGCGGCTGAAGAAGGCCGGGTTCCAGAACGTCTACGTGCTCGACGGCGGCATCGCCGGCTGGCAGCAGGCCGATCTGCCGCTGGTCAAGGGCCGCGGCTGACGGCCGACCGTCCTTCGCGGGTGCCATAATCGGCGATCCGCCTCATCCCCATCATCGCTGGAGTCGATCCCATGTCCGAAGAACAGGCCAACAACGGCGCCAACGGCGCAGCGCCGGAACAGCCGGCCGGCGCGCAGTTCAGCGTCGAGAAGATCTACGTCAAGGACGTCTCGTTCGAGTCGCCCAAGGCCCCGCAGATCTTCAACGAGCAGGCCCAGCCGCAGCTCAACATGAACCTCAACCAGAGCGTGCAGCGCGTGGGCGACAACGCCTATGAAGTCGTGCTGGCGATCACCCTGACCTGCACGATCGGCGAAGACGACAACAACACCGTCTATGTCGCCGAGGTCAAGCAGGCCGGCGTCTTCGGTCTGGCCGGGTTCGACAGCGGCACGCTCGACGCGCTGCTGGGCACGCAGTGCCCGAACGTGCTCTACCCCTACGCGCGTCAGCTGATCGGCGACCTGATCCAGGCCGGCGGCTTCCCGCCCTTCCTGCTGCAGCCGATCAACTTCGACGCGCTGTACGCCGAGGGTCTGCGCCAGCGCGGCAACCAGCAGGCCGCCGGCCAGCCGACCACCGACCAGATCGGCAACGCCTGAGCGTGACCGATCGCGCGACTGCCGTCGCGGTGCTGGGCGCGGGCTCCTGGGGCACCGCGCTCGCCTCGCTGATCGCCCGCAACGGCCACCCCACCACGCTGTGGGGCCGGGACGCGGCGACGGTCGAGGCGATCGACCAGCGCCATGAGAACCCGCGCTACCTGCCCGGCATTCCGTTGCCGGAGCGGTTGCGTGCGACCACCGATCTGGCACGTGCGCTCGATGGCGCCGGGCTGATCCTGGTCGTGGTGCCTTCGCATGCATTCCGCGAGACGCTGGCCGAGCTGGCGCCGCTGCGGGCGCCCGGCGTCGGCATCTCGTGGGCGACCAAGGGTTTCGAACCCGGCTCGGGCCGGTTCCTGCACGAGGTCGCTGGCGAGTTGGTCGGCGACGATGTGCCACTGGCCGTGGTCACCGGGCCGTCGTTCGCCAAAGAAGTCGCGTCCGGGCTGCCGACTGCGGTGACGGTGCAGTCCGAGGACGAGGATTTCGCCCGCATCGTCGCCGATGTGCTGCACGGGCCGAGCTTCCGCGCCTACACCGGCACCGATATGCGCGGTGCCGAGCTCGGCGGTGCGATGAAGAACGTGCTGGCGGTCGCCACCGGTGCGGCCGACGGCATGGAACTGGGCCTCAACGCCCGCACCGGCCTGATCACCCGTGGCCTCAACGAGATGCTGCGCTTGAACCGCGCGATCGGGGGTCGCCCGGAGACGCTGATGGGGCTAGCTGGCCTGGGCGATCTGGTGCTGACGTGTTCGGGCGATCTGTCGCGCAATCGTCGACTGGGCCTGGCCCTGGGCCGGGGCGAACGGCTCGAGGATGCGGTGCGCGCGATCGGCCAGGTGGTCGAGTCGGTGCAGACGGCCGATGAGGTCATGCGGCTGGCAAACCGCCACGAGATCGAGTTGCCGATCTCGAGCAACGTCCAGGCCGTGCTGCACGGCGAGATCAGCCCTGCCGAGGGGCTCGCCCGGCTGATGGCCCGCGAGCGCAAGCCCGAGTACACCGGCGCGCTGTTCTAGGCGGCGTTGCCGCCGGGCGAAAATGCACGGCGATGCCCCCATCTGCGATGCTGGGCCCGCAACCCCGGTCACGATCGGATGACGGTGCGGGCATCGTGCCGGACCCGATAGCGATCGCGCCTGCCTTCGGATCCCAGCCGCGATCTTCAGGAGCGCCGAGATCGAAACGCGTGTGCCCCTGAGCGAAGACGAAAGGCGCGCAATCCCTCGCAGCACCGACGCAAGGGGCGCCGTGTGCATGGTCGGCCTTGCGATCGCCGCAGTGCTTGCCGCCTGCTTCTTCGTGCTGTCGCTGGACTGGACCGACTACGTCTTCATCTTGGGGCTCATCGCACTCGGGGTTCTCGTGCTCGTGGCGATCATCAGCGTCATGAACGCCGACATGCGGCGCGATCTCAAGGCAGGGCAGAAGGCCGTGATCACGGGCACTGTGGAAGCGCGCGTGCTGACCCATATCGAGCAGCTTGCAGTCCACAGCGTCCGAATACGGGAGCCGCAGGGCACCCGCCACGTGTTCGCGATCCACGAAGCGATCTACGCAAGGCTGCAGGTCGACGAGGACGTGGAAGTGAGTTGTCTGCCCCACTCGCGGATGCTCCTGAGCCTGCGCACGCGCCATGTGCGATGGTCGCTGCAGGACGACGCCAGACGGTCGGCCGGATGATGCCCACCCCGCCCTCCCGGGCCATGACGTGGTACTACGGCGCCAGCCTGGCGCTCAGCGTGCTTGCGCTGTCGGTCTGGGCAGGCTGGTTGCTGCACTACCAGCCGCCGCGTGCTGTCGATGGCAGTGGCCCCGACCCGGTCGGCCTGCTGCTGTTCTTCGGCGCCTGGCCCCTGGGCCTGTTGCTGGTGCACTCGGCGCTGCTGGCCTGGCGCCTGCAGCGGCGACGCCCTGCAACGATTCTCGCCGGTCGGCACGGGCTGGCGATCCATGCCGTGCTGATCTGCATCTTCATCGCCTGCCTGCTGCGCTGAGCGACATCTCGGGCTGGCGACCACGCCCGATCTGCCATGACGCCCTGCCACGTGCAGCGGTCTCGAGCGCAAGGCAAACCCGCCACACGACGGGGCGAGGCCACCGCACATTCACGTGGACTGCTCCCCATCCAACGGGATTCGGCACGGCTTGGCCCGCCCGATCCGGGCGAGCGCTCCGCCTGGCGCACCAAAACCGGGTCAGAGTGCAATTTCGCGAGGCGAAATTGCACTCTGACCCCGGTTTTGATTTAGACCCGCCTTTGCGACGTTTGTACCCGACTTCGGACAGACGCAAACATCAGCTGCTGGGATGTGGGCAATCCCTGGCCAGGGCGCCGCGCCCCCGGACGAGCACCTCGACGCGCCCGCGGACTTCGACACGAACCAAAAAAAACCCGGCCGTTTCCGGCCGGGTCGGTGCAGCATCCAGTAGGGGAGAGGGGACGCGCCAGGGGGGGCGCGGACCGGATGCTGCGGGGGACTTACCAGCTCAGCCGAGGACCGACGAACCACTGCACGTCGCCGCCCTTGATGAGCTTGACGTCGCCGGCGACGCCGAAGTTGGGGTTGAACTTCCACTGCGCGCCGAGACGGCCGTAGAACTCGCTGTCGATGCCGCGCCCGTAGTGCTCGTAACCAGCCAACGCATAACCTTCGAGCGCCGGCAGCAGCGCGCTGCGCGCGCCCACCTCGACCGCGTAGCCGCTGGCGTCAATGCCCTGACCGAAGTCGATGCTCTGGTAGGCCACGCGGGTCAGCAGATCGGTGCGGTCCGACAGTTCGTGGTTGTAGCCGATCCCCAATCGCCACTGGTCACGATCGCGATGGACGTTGTCGATGCTTTCGCGGGTGTAGTCACCAAAGGCATGGAAATTGGGATGGAACGCGGCGGCGCCGCGGATCGACCAGCCGTCGGAATCGACGTCGCGGTTGATCGGGGCGATGTCGGACTTGCTGGCCGAATAGCCGCCTTCGACGTAGTTGTAGGACAGGCCCTGGGCCGCGTTCGCGGCAAACGGAAGGACGGCGGCGAGGGCCGCGATCGGCAGGATGCGCTTCATGGGGACAACTCTCTCTCTTTGAATCGGAACAACGGAACACCGGTCTTGCTTGTTATGGGTCTTATCGGTCTTGCGCGATGCGCTGACGCATCGAAAGGGGCGGCCCGGGTGGCGGGGAGGGGATGGCGCTTCGAGGGGGAGGGGAAGCACGACCACCCGGGCCGTGATACGCATCTTCGGCCCGAGCGCTGAAATCCCGGCTGAATATTGAACTTCCCAGTACAGGAACTTTTGCCGCTGCATTCAGTCCCGTCATGCCCCGCCGTCGAAGCCCTGCTGCCGCCAGGCCTCGAAGACCACCACTGCCACCGCGTTCGACAGATTGAGACTGCGGTTGCCCGGTCGCATCGGCAACCGCAACCGCCGGCCATCGGGCATGGACGCGAGCACGGCGTCCGGCAAGCCCCGGGTCTCGCTGCCGAACAGGAAGGCGTCGCCCGGTGCGAACGCCGGCGTGTCATAGCGCACCGCGTTGCGGGTGCTCAGCGCGAACAGTCGAGTCGGCACGATCGCCGCCAGCGCCGCGTCCAGGGTGTCGTGCACCTGCAAAGAGGCGTACTCGTGGTAGTCGAGCCCGGCGCGTCGCAGGTTGCGATCGTCGAGGTCGAAGCCCAGCGGGCGCACCAGATGCAGACGCGCACCGGTGTTGGCGCACAGGCGGATCACATTGCCGGTATTGGGGGGAATCTCGGGGGTGTGCAGGATGACGTCGAACATGGGTCGAGCCGGGAGCGCGGGCGGCCATTGTCCGCGCTCGGGCCGTCACCAGGGCAAACGCGCGCCGGTCCAGTCGAGGAACTGGCCGCTGTCGTCGGCCGACAGGCGCTCAATGACCCGCAGCAGCCCTGCCACCGACTCGTCCGGCGCCTCGCTCGCCTGGCCGCCGCCCATGTCGGTGCGGACCCAGCCGGGGTGCAGCGCCACGACGACCACGCCGCGCTCGCGCAGCGCATGCGCCAGCTGCACCGTCGCCATGTTCAGTGCAGCCTTGCTGATCGCATAGCTGGGTGTGCCGAAGCGGGTGGTACCGCCGATCGAGCCCAGTTGCGAAGACAGATTCGCCACGCAGGCGCCGCCGGCCAGCCACGGCGCCAGCGCCTGGGTCAGCAGCAGCGGGGCGATCGCGTTCGTACGCAGGCTGTGCTCGAGGGTGTCGCCGTCCAGATGTCCGAAACGCTCGCCGCCATGCAGGACACCGGCGTTGTTGATCAGCAGGTCGATGCGACCGCCCTTGCCGATCGCCAGCGGCAGCTCGCGTACCAGTTCGGCGCGCGAACGCGGGTCGATCGCATCGAGCGGCAGGACCTTGAGGTGGCCGGGGTGTTCACCGGCGAGTGCGTTGAGCGCTGTCGCGCGCCCGGGCTGCCGGCAGGTCGCAACGACCGGTGCGCCGGCCGCCAGCCGCTGACGCACGAACTCCAGGCCCAGGCCGCGATTCGCGCCGGTGACCAACGTCCACTCGGGCATGACGGCAGACTCCAACAGGGCAGTGTCCCCACACTAGCCCGCCGGCGATGAGGGCGAAGTCGTCGCGGCCGGGGCGATCGGCGCATGCGCGGCCGCCGGGCATGACCTGCGACCCGTGCCAGCACGCGGGCGTGTGGCTAGGATGGGCGCATCGTCCGCCCCGTGCGGCCCGTTGCTCAGGAATTGCGCATGTCCGTCGGTCTCGCCCGTCCCGCCTCCTTCCGTCCCCGCCGCGCCCTGTTGGCGCTGGCCACCGGCCTCGCCCTGGTCGGTGCCGGTCTCGCACCGTCGGTCATGGCGCAAGCGCCCGCCTCGGCCGCCGTGGGCGTCGACATCCCCTTTGAGAGCTTCACCCTGCCCAATGGGCTGCGCGTGGTGGTCCACACCGACCGCAAGGCGCCGATCGTCGCGGTCAACATCTGGTACCACGTCGGCAGCAAGGACGAGCCGGCTGGCCGCAGCGGCTTTGCGCACCTGTTCGAGCACTTGATGTTCCAGGGCAGCGAGAATCACCACGGCGAATTCTTCGAACCCTTCAAGCAGGTCGGTGTGACCGACCAGAACGGCACCACCAACACCGACCGCACGAACTACTTCCAGAACGTGCCGACCACGGCGCTGGACATGGCGCTGTGGATGGAATCCGACCGCATGGGCCATCTGCTCGGTGCGATCGACCAGGCCGCGCTCGATGAGCAGCGCGGCGTGGTGCAGAACGAGAAGCGCCAGGGCGAGAATCAGCCCTATGGCCAGGTGTGGGACAAGCTCACCCGCGCGCTCTATCCCAAAGGCCACCCTTACCACCACGGCGTGATCGGCTCGATGAACGATCTCGACGCGGCTTCGCTCGACGACGTCAAGCAGTGGTTCCGCACCTGGTACGGCCCCAACAACGCGGTGCTGGTGCTGGCCGGCGACATCGACGTGGCGACGGCCAAGGAGAAGGTCGCGCGCTACTTCGGCGACATCCCCGCTGGCCCGACGATGGCCCAGCCGCAGGTGGATGTGGCCCGGCGCACCGCCGACACCCGCGAGACCATGGAGGACAAGGTGCCGCAGGTGCGGATCTACCGCGCGTGGAACGTCGCCGAACTCGGTACCGCCGACCTCGACCATCTGCAGGTGCTGGCCAGCGTGCTCGGCGGCACAAAGGCCTCGCGCCTCGACAAGCGCCTGCTGCACGACGACCGGCTGGTCGACAATATCAGCGCCGGGGCCTATGGCTCGCAACTGGGCTCGAACTTCATCGTCATGGCGACCGTCAAGCAGGGCGTGGACCCGGCGAAGGTGGAAGCGGCGATCGAAGAGGAACTGCAGCGCCTGATCGCCCAGGGCCCCACGGCCGATGAACTCGAGCGCGCCAAGACCTCGTTCCGCGCCGGGTTCGTGCGCGGCATCGAGCGCATCGGCGGATTCGGCGGCAAGGCCGACGCGCTGGCCGAATGCACCGTCTACGACGGCGACCCGGGCTGTTTCCGCGAAGCGCTGGCGAACGTGGCCGCGACCACCATCGATGACGTCAAGGCGGCCGGCGCGAAGTGGCTCGATGTCGGCAGCCACACCATCACCGTGGTGCCGGGCGCACGCACGCCGCTGGCCGAGGAACCGGCGGTCACACCGGCCCCGTTCACGCCGCCGATGCCCGATCCCAAGTACCGCACCACGCGCACGGATGTCGACCGCAGCCAGGGCGTGCCCCGGACCACGTCGTTCCCGGAACTGAAGTTCCCCGAGCAGCAGCGCGCGACGCTCGCCAACGGCACGCAGGTGATCCTCGCCCGCCGCCCGGAGATCCCGGTGGTGCAGCTGAGCTACGAGTTCGGCGGCGGCTACACCGCCGACCAGGGGCGCACGCCGGGCACTGCGAGCTTCACGATGAGCGTGCTCGACGAAGGCGCCGGCGGCCTGGGTGCGCTGGACTTCGCCGACCGCGTCGAATCGCTGGGCGCCAGCCTGGGCGCTGGCGCTTCGCTCGACGGCAGCAACGCCTACGTGTCCGCGCTCAAGGAAAACCTCGACGCGTCGTTGGCGCTGTTCGCGGACATGGTCCGTCGGCCGAACTTCGAGCCCAAGGAGATCGAGCGCATCCGCGCCAGTTGGATCGCCGGCATCGGCCAGGAGAAGGCACGGCCGTCGAGCGTGGCGATGCGGGTGCTGCCGCCGCTGGTCTACGGCGCCGGCCATCCCTATGCGATCCCGTTCACCGGCAGCGGCGACGAGGCCTCGATCGCCAAGCTCACGCGCGAGGACCTGGTGGCCTTCCATCGCGACTGGGTGCGCCCGGAGGGCGCGACGCTGATCGTGGTCGGCGACACCACGCTTGAGGAGATCGTGCCGCTGCTGGAGAAGCACTTCGGCGACTGGCGCGGTGCCGGGGCCGCGCCCGCTCCGATCACCGTGCCCGAGGTCGCCCGTCCGAGCGCGCCGCGGGTGTTCCTGATCGACCAGCCGGGCGCGGTGCAGGCCAACATCTTTGCAGCCCAGGTGATCCCGCCGACCAACGACCCGGCCGCCACCCGCTTCGACATGCTCAACACCGTCGTCGGCGGCGACTTCACCGCGCGCTTGAACATGAACCTGCGCGAGGAGAAACACTGGTCGTACGGCGCACGCAGTTCGGCGACCGGCACGCTGGGCCAGCGCCCCTGGATGGCCTCGGCCCCGGTGCAGATCGACAAGACCGCCGAGGCGATGGCCGAGATCCAGCGCGAGCTGGCCGAGGTCGCCGACGGCGAGCGCCCGCCCACCGAAGCCGAGCTCGCACGCGCCAAGGCGATCCAGACCCTGAGCCTGCCTGGCGCCTATGAAACGGCGTGGTCGGTGATGTCGACGATCGGCGGCAACCTGCGCTTCGGCCGTCCGGACGACTACGTCTTCCAGCGCAAGGCCGAAATCGAGGCGATGACCGTGACCGACCTGGCCGGGGTGGCGCGCACGGTCGACCCCTCGGCGTTGACCTGGGTGGTGGTGGGCGACCTGTCGAAGATCGAGGCGCCGGTCCGCGCACTCGGGCTGGGCGAGGTCCAGGTGCTCGACGCCGACGGCAAGCCAGTGGCTCGGTGAGCGCATTGATCGCGCGTCCGCGCCAAGCCCGCCACAATGGCGGGCACCGCGCCCTTCCCCGAACGTCCGGAGTCTCCATGCGCAAGTCCCTGTTGGTCCTGCTGTTGTCTGTGTCCGCCACCGGCTGTACCTGGGTGCACATGGCGCCCGGCGCGAGCGCGGTGCGTGTGGTCAACGCGGCGCCGGGCAACTGCGAGAAGCGCGGCGAGGTCGAGGTCTCGGTCAAGCACAGCATCGCGTTCGTGGAGCGCAACGCGCTGCGCGTGCGCGAGGAGCTCGAGACGCTGGCGCGCAACGAGGCGCCGGGCCTGGCGGCCGACACCATCAGTCCGCTTGGCGAGCCGGTTGCCGGCAGCCAGCGTTTTGCCGCCTGGCGCTGCGGACGCTGAACGCGGCACCAGCCTCTGCGGACCGGCCGCAGGGAGGAGACGTTGCCGGGCCATTCCTCGAATAGGCGGGCGGCCTACAGCGCGCCCGCAACATGCGTCGCCCCGGCGAAGCGGTTACCCTATGCGGCTCCCTTTGCCAGATCCGGCGCCCAGCCCATGCTTTTTGAAAACGTCGCCATCGCCGGCCTCGCCCATGTCGATGCGCCGCACCGTCTGTCCAGCGACGACATCAACGCCCGGCTGAAGCCGACCCTCGACCGCCTCGGCATCAAGACCGACGTCCTCAAGGACATCGCCGGCATCCATGCCCGCCACCTGTGGGACGACGAGACGCTCGCGTCCGACGCGGCGACACTGGCCGGACGCAAGGCGCTCGACGATGCCGGCATCGAGGCCACGCAGCTGGGGCTGCTGGTCAACACCTCGGTCAGCCGCGACTTCCTCGAGCCGTCCACGGCGAGCATCGTCGGCGGCAACCTCGGCATCGGCGACACCTGCCAGAACTACGACCTGGCCAATGCCTGCCTGGCGTTCGTCAACGGCATGGATGTCGCCAGCCGCATGATCGAGCTGGGCGAGATCGACTACGCGCTGATCGTCGACGGCGAGACCGCCAACCTCGCCTATGAGAAGACCATGGAGCGTCTGCTGCACCCTGACGCGACCGAAGAGGACTTCCGCAACGAGCTGGCCACGCTGACGCTGGGCTGCGGCTCGGCGGCGATGGTGCTCGCGCGCGCGGATCTGGTGCCCGACGCGCCGCGCTACAAGGGCGGCGTGACCCGCTCGGCGACCGAGTGGAACACCCTGTGCCGCGGCAACCTCGACCGCATGGTCACCGACACCCGCATGCTGCTGCTCGAAGGCATGAAGCTGGCGCAGAAGACCTTCATCGCCGCGCGCGAGGCGCTGGGCTGGGTCGTCGACGAGCTCGACGAGTTCGTGATCCACCAGGTCAGCAAGGTCCACACCGCATCGTTCGTGCAGGCGTTCGGCATCGACCCGAAGAAGGTCCACACGATCTTCGGCGAGCACGGCAACATCGGACCGGCCTCGGTGCCGATCGTGCTCAGCAAGCTGCGCGAGATGGGCCGCCTGAAGAAGGGCAACCGGGTCGCCCTGCTGGGCATCGGTTCGGGCCTGAACTGCTCGATGGCCGAGGTGGTCTGGTAACCATCGACCTGGCGTCCCGCGCAGCACGCGGGCGCCTGGCACGCCCTTTATCGTCGCGGACCGGCATTGCCGGCCCGCGACGGCGCATCAGTCCTCGGTCGCGTGGGCCGGCCCGATCAGCGATTGCAGTTCGGCCTCCAGGCCATTGATCCGCGCCGACAGCTGCGCCGCTTCCTGCGGGCTGACGTGCACCAGACCGTCGAGCAGTTCGGACATCTGCATCAGCCGGGTGCGCTGCTCGCGCACGTCCATGCGTGCGCGATGCGCGCGCAGGTCGCCGACCTCGGCGTGCAGCACGCTGTGCCGGTAGCGCTCGCGGAGCGTCACCTGCAAGCGACCGACGATCCGGCGATCGGCATCCGACCACGGCACGCCGAGGCCGCGCACCGTCTCATGCCAGGCGGTGAAGCTCGCCCGCGGGCCGATCCGGTCGCCGTCCTCGTCGATCAGGAACGGCTCGTCCGGACGACCGGCCCAGCGCACGTCCTGGACTTCTTCGCAGCGGAAGAAGAACAGCCATTCCTCGCGCCCCGGGTCGAGCGGCAACGCCAGCACGCCGGCGATGCCGTCGGCTTCGTCCGGGTCGCGGCTCCAATCGGCAGCGGCATCCGTGCTCACCAGACCGGTGCCCGCATCGTTGCGCTGGATCCAGTCCAGCAGGCCCGGCACCTGGCCCTGGCCGGGCGTACGCCCGGCGCTGTGCCAATGCCCGTCCTGCAACAAGCCGACGCCGTCGCAATCGACCGCGCGCGCCAGCAGGTCGAGCTCGGTGGCCAGCGCGAGCCGCGGATCGATCGCATTGTCGAGCCGCAGGGCCAGGGTCTCGCGCACACCACGTGCGCTTTCCTCCAGTGCCAGCGCCCGCTGCTGCTCGCGTGCAGCCACGCGCATCGAGACGAACAATCCGAACAGATCGGCGGCCGCGCGCACGCCCGGCGGCACCCGCCGCACCGTGCGGTGATGGCAGGCGATCAGGCCCCACAGGCGGCCGGCAGACACGATCGAGATCGACATCGACGCGACCACGCCCATGTTGGCGAGGTATTCCAGATGCACCGGTGAGACGCTGCGCAACGCCATCTGCGCCAGGTCCAGCGGCGCCCCGCGTCCGTCGCGATCGGGCAGGATCGGCACCGGCACGTAAGTCGCATCGGGGATCACGCGGATTCGGTTGCGCAGGTACAGCGTGCGCGCCTGTACCGGGATGTCGGACGCGGGATAGCGCAGACCCAGATAGGACGTCAGTGCCGAATCGCGCGATTCGGCGATCACCTCGCCCGAATCGTCATGGCGGAAGCGGTAGACCATCACCCGGTCATAGCCGGTCAACAGGCGCACCTGCTCGGCGACCCGCTGATGAAAGTCGACGATATCGTCGCTGCCGGCCACGCGCGCGATCATCGCCTGCGCGACCACGGTCGGCGAGCGCTCAGCCGCGCTGCGCGGCTGCGGCTCGATCTCAAGATGCACGAGTCCGTCGACGACGTGCACGCTGACGTCGCACAGATGCGCCATCGGGCCGATGTTGCCCACCGCCGCGCGCTGCGGCGGCGCGCCGGATTCGCCAAAGCCGATGGTCTCGGCCACCGCCTGGATCAGGTCGTCGGTCAAGAACTCCCGCAGCGTATGCCGCAGCATGTCCTCCGGGCCCACGCCCATCAGCGATTCGATGTTGGCCGAGACATGATGGATGGTCCAATCGGGCAGGTGGCAACTGATGAGATACCCGTGCGGCTGGATCGCCCCGGACAGGTGGATCGGTTCGTTGGCACAGACCTGCAGCGCGCGCTCGAGGGCGGTGTTCATGGGGCGGACTCCTGAGCGGCGGCCGGGTGAGTTTGAAAACTGCGTTCGAAACAATCTTGCACCTGGGTGAACGCATCGCAGGCGCCACGCTGCAGCCGCGCCATCAGCGCGCCGTCTTCCGGCGCGCAGGTCGCAAGGCGCTCGAGTACGCGGGCCCAACCGCCATCGGCAGCATGCCGGGTGAGGAACCGCGCGCCGGCCGCCTCGTCATGACCAAGCGCGAGCGCGTGCCGCAACAGATAGCGGGCACCGACGCTGCTGCCGGCCATCACGTACTCCCAGCCCAGGCGCTCGTCGGCATTGGCGACTGGCGTACAGACGCCACCGGGCGGCAACGGCGCCAAGCCGAGCGTCTGCAGATCGCAGGCGAGCCAGAACGACTGGCGCGGCAAGGTGCCGACGGCAATCTCGTGGTCGGCCGCAAAGCGATGCATGCCGACCAGGTAACGCGCGTAATCGTCCGCGGTCCGCAGCCCGTCGGCGAAAAAGGCGTCCACACGCGCGTGCAGATGCCGCGTCTGGCGACGCAGGAATTGCCTGGCATCGACCCGTGGATCGGCCGGCTGGTGCACGCTCGCATTCATCGAAAAAAGCATACCGACCCGCATCGTTGCCTTCTGTTAGATTCCGACATTGCGCGCAGATCGCTACAACCTCGGGCAGTTGGTGCCTTGCGCCTACAATGACGTGCTTCCCGCCCACGCCAGATCCACGCCACGTGCAAGACTTTCCCGATTACGACTTCGCCCGCCATCGTCTGGAAGTGCGGCCCGGCATCGAGATGCATTACCTCGACGAGGGCCCGCGCGACGGCCAGGTCGTGTTGATGCTCCACGGCAATCCGTCGTGGAGCTACTACTGGCGTCATCTGGTGCGCGGACTGCGCGACCGCTATCGCTGTATCGTGCCCGACCACGTCGGCATGGGCCTGTCGGACAAGCCCGACGATGGCCCGCGTGCCTCGCCGCGCTACGACTACACACTGGCCTCGCGTGTCGAGGACGTCGGCACGCTGCTCGCGCACCTGGGCATCGACGGCCCACTGACGCTCGCCGTGCACGACTGGGGCGGCATGATCGGCTTCGGCTGGGCGCTCACGCACCAGGCGCAGGTGCAACGGCTGGTGATCACCAATACCGCCGCATTCCCGATGCCGGCCGTCAAGGCGATGCCCTGGCAGATCGCGCTGGGCCGTGACTACACCGTTGGCGAATGGATCATCCGCGGCTTCAACGCGTTTTCGGCCGGGGCCTCGTGGCTGGGCGTCGAACGCCGCATGCCCGCCGACGTGCGCCGCGCCTATGTCGCCCCGTACGACAGCTGGCGCAACCGGATCTCCACGGTGCGCTTCATGCAGGACATCCCGCTGGGCCCGAATGACCGCGCCTGGCCGCTGCTCGAAGCCGCCGGCCGGGCCCTGCCCGGCTACGCCGATCGCCCGGCGTTCATCGGCTGGGGCCTGCGCGATTTCGTCTTCGACCGGCATTTCCTCGACGGCTTCCGCCAGGCGCTGCCGCAGGCCGAGGTCGAGGCCTTCGATGACGCCGGCCACTACGTGCTGGAGGACCGGCACGCGGTGCTGGTGCCGCAGATCCGCGCCTTCCTCGAGCGCCATCCGCTGCCGGCCTAGTCCGCGCGGACGCGGGATCCGGTCACGCGGCAATGGGCGGAACCGTCGGCGTGGTCGGGCTGTGGCCGTTGTCGTCGGGTTCGTCGTCGTTGGCCGCCTCGTCGCGCCAGCGCCAGTCGGCAGCGGTCAGCAGCGGCAGCCCGTGCGCCAGCCGGGCCCGGTCGCACTGGCCGCTGCGCTCGCCGAATTCGAGCGAGGCCGGCACCGCCGCGCAGACCGAGGGGCGCACGGGATGGATCGTGCAGCGCGAGTAGCGCCCGATGTCGGCGTCGAGCGCGATGCAGCGCGGCTGCGCGCAGGACGTGCCGCGCATCGCGCGCTCGTGCGTGCGCAGCGGTTCGGTCAGCGCCGGCGGCACCTGCCCACCGAGCTCGGGGTCGGCCTCGCTCCAGTG
This sequence comes from Xanthomonas citri pv. mangiferaeindicae, assembly GCA_002240395.1. Classification (NCBI taxonomy): domain Bacteria; kingdom Pseudomonadati; phylum Pseudomonadota; class Gammaproteobacteria; order Lysobacterales; family Lysobacteraceae; genus Xanthomonas; species Xanthomonas citri. The sequence continues at coordinate 1,568,208 of CP016836.1, read as the reverse complement.
GAAACCGATGCGGAAATGCGCGCAGCACGCACCACAGGACAGACACGGATGCGGCATGGCGCG